>CACILL010000002.1 GCA_902587545.1 uncultured SAR86 cluster bacterium
GTAAGAAGAAAACTTCTAAAGAAAAGCCTGTTTTAGATATTAAAAGATCACGTAGACCAAAAAAATCTTTATTTAAAAGAATTTTAGAACTTTTTATGAGCAACAAAACAAAGAAAAAATATCAAAAATCAAATAAGAGACCTAAAAATTCTAAGAATCAAGGTAAAAGGCCTTACCAAAAAAATAGAAATAGATTTGATGGCAGAAATAAATCAAATTCTTTTAAGTCTAAGGATAATAAAAAGACAAATTCTAAACCGAGAAAATCTCAAAATTCACCGGATGATAAACAACGTAGAGATGCTAGAAAACCAAAATCTGAAAACGCCAAAACATCTAAATCAAAAGAAATAACTGAAACTAGATTGTCTTCAGAAAAGAAAAATATTGTCAAAAATGAAGTCAGTCCAAAGCCTAGGAAGTTAAGTAGGCCTAAGAAACAAAAAGAAGTAGAAGTTAAAAAAGAAGTTATAGAAGAAAAGAAGACTATAGAACGAGCGGCAAACGATCCAAGAAATAAATAAATCTAAGATTTATCAATAAAATTTTCTATCAACTTTCCAGAAATTGAAATATTTGCCGGGGGAATATTTGTTGGCATGCTTTCAACAGTAAACCATTGAGCATCGTCAATTTCCTCCCCATCGGGTTTTAATTCTCCAGAATCATATTCAGCATAAAAACCTAACATAAGTTGGCTTGGAAATGGCCATGCCTGACTAGAAAAATACTCCAAATTTTTAATATTGATGTTTACTTCTTCTTTGACCTCCCTTTTCAATGCACTTTCTACAGATTCTCCAGGCTCTATAAAACCAGCAAGAGTGCTATAAAAATTTGGAGGAAAATTCTTATTGTGCGCAAGTAAAAACTCATTTTCTTTGTAGATCAAAGTAATTACACACGGAGAAATCCTTGGGTAAATAAGTTGTCCTTTGCAGTTGGGACATTCCATTGCTCTTTCCTTGTCATGTCTTTGCATTGAAGATCCACAAGATCCACAAAATTGATGATCCTTTGACCAATTTATGATTTGTATGGACCTCGCAATAACATCAAATAATTTGTCAGGCATCCTACCTAAAGCAGAACGCATATCGATAAAAATTGAGTGTTCCAATTCACACTGATTTTTTTCAGCAAGAATCACATAACATGGTTGTTTGTTTAAATATCCTAAAAAATGTTTTTCTTTTTCCTCGATGTAAGACCAAGTCAATTCGTCTTGTGTAAGGGGTCTAATGAAATTTTCATTTGAAAATGAGAGGATGCTTTGATCAAATATTACAAAGAAAACTGAATCTTTGGCTTCATTTTCTATATAATTTGCTGGTTCAAAAGTAAACAAGTTTAATCTCCATGATAAGTTCGATTTATTATAATTTTTTGGGAGCTGCTCCTAATTGGTATAAAAATACAATCATTTCTTTCTTGATTGTTAATCCGATTATATACATTTTATTCGATGCTATGAGCTTGCCTGCAGGATTTATTCTTGGCTGGATTATTTTAGGAGAGTTTATCTTTACTTTGGCAATGGCAATCAAATGCTATCCCCTGCAACCTGGTGGCTTGATTGCATTGGAGTCTATTTTGATGGGTCTAACGAATACCGGACAAATTTATTATGAAGTTGAAGCAAATTTAAAGGTAATTCTTCTTTTGGTATTCATGGTAGCTGGTATTTATTTTATGAAAGACTTTCTTTTGTACATCTTTACCAAACTTCTAATTAATATCAAAAATAAAAGGCTTTTGTGTTTGCTCTTTGTATTCGCTGCAGCATTTCTGTCTGCTTTTTTAGATGCGTTAACGGTGATGGCCGTTTTGATTGCGGTAGCCGCAGGTTTTTATCATGTCTACAAAAGTGTTGCATCAAAGGAAGAATCATTTTCTGAGAACTCTGAAGAATTTCAAACATTCAAAGGTTTTCTTAGAAATCTCTTAATGCATGGCGCTGTAGGAACTGCTTTGGGAGGAGTTGCAACCACTGTTGGAGAGCCTCAGAATTTATTGATTGCAAGTGTTGCAGATTGGTCATTCATCGAGTTCTTTTTAAAAATGTTGCCGATTTCTTTTCCTGTCTTTATAGCAGGTTTAATTACTTGTTATGTCGTAGAGAGATTTTCTTTGTTTTCTTTTGGCGTTCAACTTCCAAGTCACATCAGGCAAATACTCTATGATTTTGATAAACAAGAATCTCTAGAAAGAACTGATGCTCAAAATATGAAAATCGTTACTCAAGCAATTGTTGCTTTGGTGCTTGTTTTTTCTCTAGCTTTTGGACTTGCAGCCGTAGGGTTGATTGGTTTGATGATCATTGTATTGCTCACTGCATTTAATGGAGTAATAGAAGAGCCAAAATTAGGAAAAGCTTTTGAAGAAGCTCTTCCGTTTACCGCTCTATTAGTTGTATTTTTTGCCGTCGTTGCAGTTATTCATGATCAACATTTATTTACCCCTGTAATTAGTTATGTCTTAAGTCTTAAACAAGAAATTCAAATTCCAGTATTTTTCATGGTGAATGGTGTTTTGTCTATGATCAGTGATAATGTTTTTGTTGCAACCATTTATATCAGCGAAGTAAAAGCTGCCCTGGACAGTGGAGCGATAGGAAGAGAACAATTTGATTTATTAGCGATTGCAATTAATAGCGGAACTAACTTACCAAGTGTTGCTACTCCTAACGGGCAAGCAGCATTTTTATTTCTTCTAACCTCTTCTGTTGCGCCTCTTTTAGGGCTTTCTTATTTAAGAATGGTTTTGATGGCATTACCCTACACTATTGTTTTATCTGTAGTTGGGGTTCTCTCGGTAATTTATTTTCTCTAATGGATAGATCTTTCTGCATTGCTCCAATGATGAGACGCACAGATCGTCATTTCAGATATCTTTCTGGTTTGTTATCTAAGAAAAGCGTTCTTTTTACCGAGATGATTCATGCCAACGCAATAAATAGAAATGATCCTGAAAGGTTTTTAAACAATTCCAAAATTTCAAATGATACTGTTTTGCAAGTAGGAGGAAGTTGTCCAAAAGAGTTAAAAAAAGCTACTTTGATATCTAATGAATATAATTATTCTGAGATTAATTTAAATCTAGGGTGTCCTAGCTCTAAAGTTCAGTCTGGAAATTTTGGTGCAGTTTTAATGAAGGATGTAAATCTGGTTAAAAACTGTTTATCTGAAATGATGAAGGTTTCATCAAAAGAAGTTTCAGTAAAAATTAGATTAGGAGTTGATGACTCAAATATCAATGAGGGATTGGATTATTTTATAGAAGAATTATCTAAAATTGGTGTAAATACTTTTTATGTGCATGCAAGAATTGCTCTCTTAAAAGGACTGGATCCTAAAGAAAATAGAACAATACCTCCTTTAAACTATGAAAGAGTTTTTCAAATTAAAAAAGACTTCAAACATCTGAATATTGTTATTAATGGGGGTATAGAGGATTTCAAAATGGCAAAAGATAAATTTCTAAAATTGAATGGCATCATGGTCGGCAGGTCTGCTTATGATTTTCCTTTCAAATTATTTGAAGTGGATCGTATTTTTTATAATTCCACAGAACTAAATAACTCATTGATATCTGTCATTGATGAAATGTTTGAATATATTGAAACATTAGATTTTAAAGACGAAATAAAGACTAAATTTCATATGTTAAATTTATTCAAAGGTCTAAATAATGCAAAAAAATCTAGACTTCTTTTGTTGAGTAATGAAAAAAATGACAAAATTAAAAATGAGTTAAAAAATATTTTATTGGCAAATGAAAATCAAGCAGCATGAATTTCTTTAAAAAAATTTTTCAAAACGAAGAGTCCGAAGATCCTACCATAGACGATAAAACGTCAACTAAAGCTTGTGTTGCTCTTCTTCTAGAAACAAGTATGGCAGATGAGATTCTTGATGAATCTGAGTTGATGGCATTAAAGAATACTTTGCAAAAAGATTTTCAGATAAATGAAGATGAAATAGATGAATTAATAGATCTCGCTAAAGAAAATGTAGAAGATTCAACTTCACTATATGAGTTTACCCGCGATATAAATGATAATTTTGATGCAGCTGAGAGAGTAAAGCTCATAGAATCAATGTGGAAAATTGCTTATGCAGATGGGAATATAGATAAGTATGAAGAACATATAATTAGAAAGGTATCTAATTTAATTTATGTAGCTCATTCTGATTTTATTAAAGCTAAACTTTCAGCAAAGGAGCAAATATGAAAACTATCAATCCTGATAAATTAGGCCTTTCAAAAGATAAATTAATGGCGATGGAAAATTTCTTCAAAGAAAAATACATCAAAAATGGCAAACTTGCCGGAATTCAAACTTTAATTGCAAGAAAAGGAAAAGTAGTACATTTCGAATCTACTGGATTAAGAGATGTCGAGAATAATAAAAAAATTGAGAAAGATACTATTTTCAGAATTTACTCAATGACTAAACCCATAACCAGTGTTGCCTTAATGCAACTGTTCGAACAAGGTCTTTTCCAGTTAGCTGATCCCGTTGGAAAATTTTTACCTGAATTTAAGAATCCTAGAGTCTTTGTTTCTGGAAGTTATCCGCATTTCATGACCCGTCCTGCTGATAGAGAAATCTCCATTAGAGATCTATTAACTCATACTGCTGGCCTAACTTATGGATTTCACTATCGAACAAATATCGATCATGCCTACCGTAAAGTCTGGAGTGGTCCACGAGGAGATAACACTGATTTTAGTTTTCCTCCTCTTGACCTAGAAAATTTTTCTCAATCCATTGCCAGCCTGCCTCTCGAATTCAGTCCTGGAGATAAATGGAACTACAGTGTAGCTACTGATATTTGTGGAAGATTGGTAGAAGTTTTGAGTGGAATGACTTTGGACGATTATTTTACAAAGCATATTTTTAAGCCGCTCAAGATGAAAGATACTGGTTTTTATGTCCCTAAAAATAAGATTAATAGATTTGCAGCATGTTATGAAAGGACTCCTAAGGAATATCTTAGACTTCAAGATACGGGAGATAGTAAAAGTGGTTATTCAAGCTCCCCCTTACATCTATCAGGAGGAGGAGGTCTAGTTTCCACTACCGAGGATTATTACAATTTTTGTCAGATGCTATTAAACGGGGGCACTTTTGAAGGCAAGAGGCTTTTATCAAGAAAAACAATTGAATTGATGACTTCAAATCACCTGCCCGAAAATCAAGATATGGTTACCATGGGTTCTGAAGGAAGTTTTAGTGAAATAAGATACAAAGGTGTTGGCTTTGGATTGGGTTTTGGTGTCAATATAGATTTAGCTGATACTCAAAATTCCGGTTCGGTTGGCAGCTTTAACTGGGGTGGCGCCGCTAGCACTTTTTTCTGGGTTGATCCTCAAGAAGAGTTAATTTGTATTTTAATGACACAGTTAATGCCATCGGGTTACTATCCAATCAGAGTACAGATGCAGTCTATGGTATATAGCGCATTTATTGACTAGCTAGAAATCTTCAAAGTCTTCATCATTAGAAAGATCTTCTTTTGATAATCCATCATTGATTTCATATTTTCTTCTCTCTAAGTATGCATCTCTTAAAAAAGCATATTGATCTTTGCTTTCTATATCTGCAATACCTGTAAATGCTGAGTAAGTATTTATTAGATCAAGAGAAATAAGACCCACTCTTGCAGCGTTATCATCCAATGACAAAGCCGGAGCTAAAGCAGTATCACCGACAAAGGTAAAAGCATCTCTAGTGGTACTTGGTCCTAGAAAGGGAAGCATTAAATAAGGGCCGGGCTTTGCTCCCCATTTACCTAAAGTTTGTCCGAAGTCTTCGCTGTGTTTTTCTAACCCCATTTCCGAGGCAACATCAAAGAAACCGCCAAGTCCAAAAATAGAATTTATGAAAAACCGAGTTATATCGCTCATAGATTCAACTACGTTGCCTTGTAATAAGTTATTTATTGAAATTCTTATATCATCCAAATTAGCAAAGAAATTGGTTATTGAAGTTTGAGCAAATTCAGGTGTAGCTTTGTCATAAAAGTCGGTAACCGGCCTTAGAAACAATTTATCTATTTTGTTATTGAATTCGAAAACTTTTCTATTGCTTTTTTCATAGGGATCGTCAGGGTTAAAATCGCCTGACATGCTGTTTGTTGTTGCACAACCAGTAGTTACCAACAATAAAATCAAAAGAATACTTTTAGCATTTAAGATAAAATGTTTTCTCTCCATGGTAATAGCTTATTCCTATGACGATGAAAAAAAAAGAACTAATTGTTACTAGTGCCCTTCCATATGCCAACGGTCCTCTTCATTTCGGACACTTACTAGAGCACATTCAAACTGATATTTGGGTCAGATCTCAGCGTATTTTGGGAAACCATTGCATTTATCTTTGTGCTTCTGATGCTCACGGTACTCCCATAATGATGAAAGCTGAAGAAGAAAATATAGCTCCTGAGAAATTGGTTGATAAATACATGAAAGCTCATAAAAAAACCTTAGAAGCTTTTCAGGTAAGTCATGATTGTTATTATCAAACGCATAGTGAAGAAAATAAAAAATACAGTGAGCTTATTTACAATACAGCTTTAGAAAATGGCTACATTAAAAAACAAAATATAAAGCAACTCTATGATGAAGATAAAAAATTATTTCTAGCCGATCGTTACGTTCAAGGGAATTGTCCAAAATGCAATGCGCCTGATCAATATGGCGATAACTGCGATGTTTGTGGAGCAAAGTACGAAGCTACCGAATTGATAAATCCTCTATCAATTTTTTCTAAAAAATCTCCAGTGATAAAAGATAGTGAACATTTATTTTTTTCCTTAACAAAATTAGAATCCGAAATAAAAAAATGGATAAACGAATCCTCTTTACAAGAAAGTGTCATTAATAAACTTCAAGAATGGTTCAATGATGGTTTGATGGATTGGGATATATCCAGAGATGCGCCCTATTTTGGATTTAAAATTCCGGGATTTGAAGATAAATTTTTCTATGTTTGGCTTGATGCGCCTATTGGCTACATTGGAACTTTAGAAAAATTCTTAAAGGATTCAAATAATAAATCATCAGCTAAAGATCTTTGGAGCGAAGATTCAAAGTATGAAATTTATCATTTCATAGGCAAAGATATTCTCAATTTTCATGCTTTGTTTTGGCCAGCTTTATTGCATGCAGCAGAATTTAAAAAACCATCTAATGTTTTCGTACATGGTTTTTTAACTTTGAATGGAAATAAAATGTCTAAATCTAAAGGCAACTTTCTTCTTGCAGATCAGTATTCTGCAGAATTGGATTCTGATTTCTTAAGATATTATTTAGCATCAAAACTCACCAATAAAATCGATGATATTGATTTTGATTTGAAAGACTTTCAAAAAAAAGTTAATACCGATTTAGTAGGAAAGTTTATTAATATTGCTAGTAGAGTACAGAAATTTTTGAAAACTAATGGCAATAAATTAGGTTCAGATTTAGAAGAAAATCTTATTGATGAATTCAAAAAAGAAGCAAAATTGATATACCAAGACTATGTAAATTTGGATTATTCAAATGCCTGCAAACGAATTATGAAACTGGCAGATTCTGCAAACCAATATATCGATCACAATCAACCTTGGGTGTTAGCTAAAGAGGAAATTAACGAAAAGGAAGTAATAAAAATTTCTAGTACTGGGATGAATTTATTCAGGATATTAAATATTTGCTTAGAACCCATAATCCCTGAAACTGCATTTAGAATTAAAGACTATTTGAATTTAACTGAAGATAATTTTGAACATATAACAGTTTCAGTTAAAAATCATGAAATACAATCTTTCAAGCCCTTAATTGAAAGGATTGAAGACGATAAAATTGATAATCTTATAGAGGCAAGTAAAAGTGGATGAAATTACAATTGATGACTTCTTTAAAGTTGATTTAAGAATTGCAAAAGTAGTAGAGGTTAGTGAGATTGAGGAAGCTGATAAATTGGTGCAATTAAAATTAGATCTCGGTGAGCTGGGTGAAAAGACCGTTTTTGCTGGAATCAAAAAATATTATGAGCCTGAAAATCTACTCAACAAAATGGTGGTTTGCGTAAATAATTTAAAACCTCGGGAAATGAGATTTGGTACCTCAGAAGGAATGATTTTAGCTGCAAGTAATGAAGATAGTGGTGTTTATCTGGTTGGACCTGATACTGATGCATTACCAGGAATGAAGGTAAGTTAATGTCGAAAATAATAGAAACAGATATCGTAATAATTGGTGCAGGTCCTGTTGGACTGTTTACAGTTTTTGAAGCTGGTCTCTTGGGTTTGGATTGTCATTTGATTGATAACCTAGATAAGGTTGGTGGACAGTGCATAGAACTCTATCCAGAAAAACCGATTTACGATATTCCAGGAGTTGCCAATCAAACTGGAAAAGAACACATTGATGCCCTACTGGAACAAATCAAGCCCTTTTCCTATGAGACGCATCTCAACCAGAGAGTGGATATTTTAGAAGAGCTACCAGATAATTTCTGGAGAGTTGTTACTAATGAAAATACCGAATTTAAGACGAAAAATGTTTTCATAGCTGCAGGAGCTGGCGCCTTTGAACCTAGAAAACCTCCAGTGGAAGACCCTGATAAATTCCTATCAAAGGGTGTCGACTATGCAATTAAGGAAAAAGATAAATACAAAGATAAAGAAATTGTCATTTTTGGTGGTGGTGATAGTGCTCTAGATTGGTCTGTTGAATTATCAAAAATCGCTAAGAAAATTTACCTAGTACATCGAAGAGACGACTTTAGAGGAGCAGAACATACAGAAAATCAAATGAGGGAGTTGGTGAAGGATGGCAAAATTGAATTAAAAATACCTTTTGTAATCAAATCCATAAAAGGAGATTCATCTTTTGAAGGCGTTGAGCTCATGCACTTTGAAACCAAGGAAGATGAAATTTTAGAATGCGATGAAGCTCTATTTTTCTTTGGTTTGAACAAGCAACTTGGTCCCATTTTGGATTGGGAAATAGACTTAGATGGAAAAAAGATTGCCGTTGATACTGAAAATTACCAAACAAATAAAGAAGGTATTTTCGCTGTTGGAGATATAAATACTTATCCTGGAAAACTTGATTTAATCTTGTGTGGGTTTCATGAAACTACAATTGCAGTTCAAGAGGCTTACAAAAGAATTAATCCTGGAAAACGGGTGCCTTTTGGTTACACGACCTCAAATAAAGGTCTGCAAGAAAAATTAGGCGTTAAATAAGGTTGGTAGAATTTCCACCATCAACCGATATGTTTTGTCCGGAAATATAGGCTGCTTGTTCCGAACAAAGAAAAGTACAAATACCAGAAAACTCTTCTACTGTTCCCATTCTTTTAGCCGTTAAAGTCTCCTCAAGCTCCTTTTTTGCTTCTTCATAAGTTGAGTCTGCTAATTTTGCTTGAAAGTTTAAAATTTGAGTCTGTCTATCGGTATCAATTCTTTCTGGTAATACGTTATTTATAGTTATGTTGTATTGCGCAACTTCTCGAGATAAAGCTTTTGATAATCCATGCAAACCGGAACGAGCCGAAGTTGAAAGTCCCATTATTAAATGAGGGTTTTTAACCATTGCTGAAGTTATATTGATTATGCGTCCAAAATTTTTTTCTCTCATTTTTGGTATCACTGCTTGCATGAGTAAAGCTGATTGAGTGAAGTTAGATTTTATTGCTGAAAGAAAATCTTCTTCAGTCCAATCAAAAAAATTTCCAGGTGGTGGCCCACCACTGTTATTAATTAAAATATCTGGATCGGGACAAGCTTCAAGCAAAGCTGACCTAGTAGAAGAATCTTCCATTGCCCCTAATACAGAGGTTACTTTAAAACCTTTGTTTAAAAACTCTTCTTCAGTTTTTTTTAAATTTTCTTCGTTTACCCCATTTATGACGATTTCAGCACCTTCTTTTGCTAAATCATGAGCGCATGCTTTTCCTAGACCTCTACTGGAAGCACAAATAATTGCTTTTTTTCCCGAAATGCCTAAATCCATATGTTAGCCATTTTCTGCATTACCAAAAGTATTACTTAATGCAGGACCCCATTGAGATTCAGCAGGTTCTTGACCTAACCCGGCTTCGTCAGTAATAACATTTAAATCTCTCGTTGGAAAGGTGTTATCAAACATATCACCATCTGTCTGATGTTCATGGGTCTGTCCAAAAGGATTTCGCCAATAATCAAAAAGTTGGCTTCCTTGATAATGACGACCAATGCCCCACTCCTGAAAATAATTAAATTCTTCTTTTTTAGATTCAAGCATTTCGTTTCCAGTGAAGACATCATCGATGTTAAACATTTCAAAAGAAACATGATTCATTACTGGTTTTCCTTCAGATAAAAGAGGTGCAGAAAGAAAAAAAACCGTATGGTGATCAGCAGGTTCTTTTCCTTTGTCGAGACGAGAGAAAATTCCCTGAAGAGGTGTATTAGGATCTTTTGGATCACCTAAAAAAAGTCTATCACTTGCTATAAAGCCTAAATGCTTTTGATACCATTCAAAAGATTCTTGAACATTCACTGCATTAAGACCGGCGTGAGCAAATCTTAAAATTCTTGGATAAGATCCTTTCAAAAACCTTTTCATTTGATTAACTCTATTTACTGTTCTGCCTTCATTGGTTGGAATAGTTTCGGCAGTTTTTTCTTCTAAATTTTCAATGCCATAGACTACTTCTACACCAAAACCATCTAGATCGTGTCCTTTAGATACAAAACCTCCACCTGGCGTATCAAGTTCTTCAATATCGGAGAAAGCTTCTGTTTTACTAATTTTTTCCAAGTCTTCCATTGATGATGCGACAAAAGCTAGGCTGATAAATTTCTTTTCTCCTTTAAGGACTTTTTCGATAAAAGGTTGAGTTCCATCGCCTTTCATTAATAACATGTCTTCTGTCTTCTTAACTGTGTGCATTCCAAAATGGATTAAAAACTGTTCTTGTATATCTAAATCTGGACATTGCAATGTACAGTACTGCACATCGATTGCCTTAATAATTGGTTCCATCGTTTTCTCCGCAAATAAATAAAAACTATTATAATAAATTTTTAGAAATCTTAACGCTCATTAATGGAACAATTTGATATAGCAATTTGTGGTTATGGACCAGTAGGTTCTACTTTTGCAGGCTTAATGGGTAAGTTAGGCCATAAAGTTTTGGTTATTGAAAAAAACATTGGTCCCTCGCCCACGGCTAGAGCTATCAATACGGATGGAGAACAACTTAGAACATTTGATAGGCTGGGTATTGCAGAAAAAGTTGTTGAAAATTCACATGAAGTTCATTGTGTTCATTTTGGTGATGCAAATTTAAATCCAATACAAACTATTGAACAGCCGGTTGGAGTCTCTGCCATGGGCTGGCCAAATCAAGTTTTATTTTATCAACCTGAGTTAGAAGGATTCATAAGAACTTCAGTAGAAGCAGAAAGCAATATTGTGATTGAAGAAGGAACAGAATTATTAAGTTTTGATGATACACCTGAAGGAGTGACACTAAACTGCAAAAACTCAGATGGTGAATTATCGTTTTTTTCAAAATATCTTATCGGATGTGATGGTGCTAGCAGCTTTGTTAGAAGGGAGTTAAATGTTGACTTAGAAGATTTTGAATACAATCAAGAATGGCTGGTTTGTGATGCTCATTTAACTAAAAAGGTAAATATTCCAGAAAAGGAAGCTATGCAAGTATGCGATCCAAAAAGGCCAGGAACTTACGTACCTGGTAGGCGCGGTCATCTTAGATTTGAATTTAAAAAAATGCCTGGAGAGGATTCAAAAGAGCTAGAAAAAGAAGAGAACGTCTGGAAACTTTTAAAACCATGGATAAATGAAAATAATGCCAAGCTAGAAAGAGCTCAAGTGTATTCTTTTCATGCTTGCATAGCTGAAACTTGGCGTAAAGGTAATGTCTTAATTGCTGGCGATGCAGCTCACCAAATGCCTCCATTTATGGGAGCTGGGATGGGAACTGGCATCAGAGATATAACAAATATTTCTTGGAAGTTGGATCTCTTGCTTAAAGACAAAGCCAATGAAGGAATACTAGAGACCTATCAAAAAGAAAGACATTCTCATGCTAAGTGGACTATCGCACAGACAGTCACGATCGGTCAGGTAATTGAGGGATTTTGTGCCGCTGCAGAAGGCAAAGAATATGAGCCGAAGGGTCCTAGTTACGATGTGAATTTTCCCCATATTCCAGCAGGGATTTATAGTGATCCTACCGATATGATAACCGGAGTTCCAATACCACAACCCGTCCTTACAAAAAATAATAAAAAAGAAATGCTCGATAGAGTCATTAATGGAAATTTTGCAGTTTTAACCCAAGAATCAAATTTAGATTTATCTGAAAAAGCAAAATCTATTATTGATTTACTTGGTATTAAATTAGTAACAATAGAACCTAATGAGGATACTGAGGAAAGACTAAAAACAGTTTTTGAAAAATATAAGGCAGTTTTAGTTAGACCAGATAAATATACCTATGGTGGCGTAGAAGATATCTCTTCCCTTTCAGAAATGATTGAATCTTTGGAAAAAGAATTTTCTCTTAAAACATGAAAGCCTTATTGTTTCCGGGTCAAGGTGTCCAAAAAGTTGGCATGCTGAATTCACTTTTTGAGGAAGTCTCTGAGGTTAAATCTATGATTGATGAGGTTTCCAAATCCCTAGATTTTGATTTAGAAGATTTACTCCGAAACGGACCAGAAGAAAAAATAAATCTTACTGAATTCTCACAACCAACAATTTTAGTTACTAGTGTCTTATTGGCTAAATATTCTAATAAACTTTCTAATATTGATATCACCGCTGGTCTATCTTTAGGTGAATATTCAGCATTGGTTTATTCAAATTGTTTGGAGTTGTCGGATGCAGTTAAGTTAGTAAATTACCGAGGAAGATTAATGCAAGAAGCAGTTCCAGAAGGAACAGCTGGGATGCTGGTTGTTTTGAATATGCCAATTAATGATGTTTATAAAATGATAGACGATATAAACGAATCGGATGAAACTATAAACTTTTCTACCGATAATGCAGATGGTGTTTCAGTTTTGGCTGGAAAGAATTCTGCAATAGAGGCTTGCAAAAACTACATCGCCAATGGCGAATTTAGAAGAGTGAAAACTCAAATGGTTCAAATGTCTGTCCCTTCTCATTGCTATTTACTTGATGAAGCTCAAGAAGAACTAGCCAAATTACTCAACGAAATAGAATTTAAAGCCCCTTCTATTCCAGTAATTCCAAATGTTCTTGCTGAACCGACCTCTGATGTTGGAGTGATACAAGACTCCCTTATAAATCAATTGACCAAGACCGTGAGATGGAGAGAAACTTTAGATTATCTTTTGAAGAATAATCTTTCTTCTCTAATTGATTCAGGTCCAGGCAAAACGATTATTAATATGGCTAGAAAGATTAAAGATATTGAAAAAATCTCTTTAGAAGCAGATTAAATATCATAATCTAAAATATTTTTCTCTATATGAGACTGCATGTCCTCATTAGAAAAACCACCTTCTTCTTCAAAACTAACTTTGTTTTCGTTGTACAAAGAATTAGAACTTTCTTTAGAAATCGAAATAATATTACCTTTATAAAGTTTTACTGAGACCTTGCCGTTAACTTTATTGGATACAGAATCAATCTCACTTTGAAGACTAACTCTTTTATTACTCCACCATAAGCCCTCATAGATTAACGCAGCATAGTCAGGGATTAATTTATCTTTGTTTTTAATCTCTTCACCAGTTAAGCATAAAGACTCCATAGCTCTTCTAGCTTTTAATAAAATGGTCCCGCCTGGAGTTTCATAGCAACCTCTTGATTTCATCCCAGTTACTCTAGACTCAACAATATCAATTCTACCAATGCCGTGTTTACCCCCAAGAAGATTCAATTCTCGAAACAATTGTGCAGAGGATAATGTCTTACCATTTAAGGCTACAGGATCTCCCTTTGAAAATTCAATCGTTATCTCCTCAGACTTTTCAGAAGCATTTTCCAACGATTTGGTGTTCAACCACATGTCTTCAGGTGGAGCATTATTTAAATCTTCTAATACACCTCCCTCATAAGAAATATGCAATAAATTTTCGTCCATTGAAAATGGCGGTTCTTCTGCTTTCGAAGCTGGCATAGGTATTTGGTAGTTTTTACAGTAATTCATAAGATCGGTTCTCGACACCATATCCCAGTCTCGCCAAGGAGCAATCACCTCTATGGAAGGATTCAAAGCATGTGCGCCGATTTCAAATCTTATTTGATCATTTCCTTTTCCAGTTGCTCCATGACAGATAATATTTGTACCTTCTTGCTTGCCTATTTCGACGAGTTTCTTAGCAATTAGCGGTCTAGCAATCGCTGTTCCTAATAGGTATTCACCTTCGAAGATTGTATTGCACCTAAACATTGGAAAAACGTAATCGGAGATAAATTCTTCAGTGAGATCTTCAACAATTACTTTAGTTGCCCCAAGATTTTTGGCTTTCTCTTCTAAGTCATCAGAGATATCGCCCTGGCCTAAATCTGCTGTGTAAGTTATGACTTCAAGATTTTTTTCTTCTTGCAACCACTTTAAAATTACAGAAGTATCTAATCCACCAGAGTAAGCTAGGATAACTTTTTTCATTTGCGATTAATTTTTAATAAATTTAAGAATAAAATAGTTTGATAAATAAAATATATTTTACATTTTTATTAATTTTTAGCTTATCTCTTTTAGGTGATCCTTATGCGCCTTTAAATTTCCCTTCTTATAACCCCTTTACCCTTAAATTTATTCATTTCGATAACAGAACTTTAGGGAATTATCGAGAAACAAATCATTTGAGTATTTCAGTTGAAAATAGTTCCTTTGCAGTCAAAGAAATCATCAATAATGACCAATTAACTCTTGATGGCGAAATAGCTAAAGCCTCAATCAACTACTTTAGAAAATTATCTGATAATTTAACTTTGAACATCAGCTTGCCTATATATTCTTTCAGCAGAGGTTTTTTGGATAGTCCTATCGAGCAATGGCATGGTTTGTTTGGTCTTTCTGATGGCTCAAGAGTTGATTTACCAAAAAGTCAGTTAAATTTTGAGGTTCTTTCTGGTTCCAACAAAGAGAGAATCCATGATTCTGATATTGGCATTGGAGATATTCAGCTTTCAACGAAATTAAATTTTTATTCAAAAAACAAAAGTGATTTGTATTTTATAACTTCTTTAGAAGTCCCTTCAGGTAGCAAAAAAAAATATTTTGGAAATGATGAGCTTGATGGGCTTATTGCTTTAAACTTAAAAAATCATCTCAGAGACAATTTAATCATCAACTCAGTTTTTGGAGTTTCGATAATCAATCAAAATCATAATTTTATATTTAGAGAAAGAAATACAAGTTATTTCTCCAAAGTACTATTGTCTTGGAAGCCTCAATATTTTTTAACTAGGCAAGCTATAAATCCTCTAATTTATAAAATAAATTTTGAAATTTTTGAGCCAAAAATAAAATCAGACTTCAAAGCTTTGGGAGATGAGTATTATCTTTTTGGTTTAGGTGCAACTTTCGAATTTGCAAAAGACAAATATTTTAATTTTGGATTTTCTGAAGACCTAAAAGTAAACTCTTCTGCTGATTTTTCTTTTGTATTTGGATTCGAGATAAAAATTTAAATCTTAATCTTCTACTGAATCAATCAATTCCTGCATCTCACCAGATTGATACATTTCAAACATAATATCGCTTCCACCAATCAGCTCGCCTTTTACGTAAAGTTGAGGGAAAGTTGGCCAATTTGAAACTATCGGAAGGGTTTCTCTTATTTCAGGATTTGACAAAATATCAACAAAAGAAAACTCTTTTCCACAAGCCATTAAAATTTGTGTAGCTCTTTGTGAAAAACCGCATTGAGGTTGTTCCGGAGATCCTTTCATATATAAAAGAATTTGATTATCCGCTATTTGAGATTTAATTTTTTCTTCTGTAGTCATTGAATTATTTTAGTATATTTCTGGATAGTATTCTCGATTCCATAAATTAATGATTCCGATATTAAAGCATGTCCTATAGATACCTCTTTAATATCTCCATAAGATAATAATGTAGCCAAATTTTCTAAATTCAAGTCATGACCGGCATTTACCTCTATATTTATTTCATTTGCATATTCAATAGCCTCTTTGTAAGTAGCAAGAGTATTTTCGTCATTCTTTTCAAATGCCTCGGCAAATGGGCCAGTATAAATTTCTATTCTGTCCACACCTATATCTTTCGCTGCATCTAATTGAGATATATCTGGATCAATAAAAACACTACTACGAATATTGTTTTGTTTGAGATAAGTTAGGACATCCTTCAATTTGTTATGTTCAGAATGTATGTTCCATCCATGATCTGAAGTGAGTTGATTGCTGTCATCTGGAACAAGAGTACATTGAGATGGCTTAACAGCATCAATTAAATTTAAAAATCCAGGGTAATCGCCAAGACGCTCTTCATAAGGATTACCTTCAATATTAAATTCCACATCCAGCTCTTTGGTTATCAAAGAGATATCTGATAAATCATCGGGTCTTATATGTCTTAAATCGGGCCTTGGATGAACAGTAATTCCATGGGCTCCCGCTTCGATGATTTTCTTTGAAAAAAATTCTAAAGAAGGATTGTTTCCTTTCCTAGAATTACGAATCAAAGCAATTTTATTTATATTTACACTAAGCTTAGTCATGACATATAACTTTGGAGACCATCATAAACCAACTTTAACCCAGCGATAAGCGTACAAAAGTAACCTATGCGATAAAACCACTCTTGGTTAATTTTATCTACTAAATATGCACCTGCGTAAACCCCAATAGGCGCAAGAGGTAAAAGTAACAGAGATGTATAAATATTTTGAAAGTTCATTTGACCCAAATAGGCATAAGGGAAAATCTTGAATAGATTTATTAGCAAATAAAAAAGTCCTGCCGTGGCAACATATATTCTTCTGTCTAGCCTCATTGGTAAGAGATAAAAACTCAAAGGAAGACCTCCAGCGTGAATAGAAAAACTTGTGAATCCTGATAAGGAAGGCCAAAAATAGGAACCCCAAAGGGAAGGTTTTTGAGGTTCTTCTGAATTTTTTCTTAAATAATAATCAAGGCAGAAAATAACTGCCATCAAACCAATTATGACTCTTACGCTGTCTTCCGACAGATAACTAAACGAGAGCGTACCTACAATGATTCCAAAAAAAGCTAGAGGTACTATGAATTTCAAAATTTTGACATCCCACATTCTGCGATATCTCCAAACAGTTACAAGATCCATAAATATCAAAGGGAGTAAAAGTATTGCTACCGCTTGAAACGGAGGAATAAAAATTGAAAGCATTGGTATAGCGAGAAGTGAGCCAAAGGAACCTGCTCCAATAAACCCACCTTTCCCCATTCCATGAAGAAATACAGAAAGGATAGCAATAAGATAAAAATAGGGTTCTAAAATCATCTAGATGTGATTAAAGAATCTCGTAGAGTTTCTTAGCAAGATTATTTGAAGTTCGATAAAGCTTACCTAAAGAGTGTTGGCGATTATTAGTGAATCCAAAACCTACTTTGTTGTTGAGGTCAGCAAAACCTGCAGAACCTGCTATGCCGGTGTGTCCAAACATACCTTCTTTCATACCAATTGGTGAAAATGGAGCATCGATCATGTATCCCAATCCAAATTTATAAGGAGCCTGAAAAAGAACCAAATCTGGTCCGGAAGTTCTTACCGTTGTTGCTTGTTCAATTATTTCAGGAGAAAGAAGTTTTTTTCCATCGCGCTGACCATCGTTAGCAAGTATGCCAAAAAACTTTGCTATCCCTGCAGCCGTTCCATGTCCGTTTGCCGCGGGTATTTCAGCTTTACGCCAAGGATCTGAATTTGGGTAATCAGAAGTTCTAAAATCTGATCCTTCGGATTCCATAATTTCCACAAAAGCTTTAGAAAATTCTTTACTTCTTAGTGTTTCTTTAAAATTTTTGATTTGTTGCGGCAAAAGCCAATTCGGTAATGATAAAAGAATAAGTATTAATGGATTGGGTCTGCCAGATAGCATTAACATATCTGCGCACCTTTCTATATCTGCATTATCCAAACCAATAATAAAGTCTATATCAAACTCATCTGCTATCTCTTCTTTGAAATAATTTCCTAATGACCTGCCATCAATTCTTCTTACTAATTCTCCAACCAAGTAACCGAATGTCATGGCGTGGTAGCCTTGCGTTGTTCCTGGTTCTCTAATTGGCTCTTGTTTAGCAAGCCTATCCACAATCATATTCCAGTCTTCCCAAGAATCCTGAGGCAAAGGCGTTTGAAAACCAAACATTCCAGCCCGATGAGTTAGGAAGTCTATTACTTTTGTTTGCTCTTTACCGGCACAAGAGTATTCCGGCCAATAATCTGAAACTAATGCTTCGGTATCTAATTTTCCAGACTCGATAAGTTGAAGAGCGCAGGTAGAAGTCATTGCCTTGGTTACAGAAAACACATTTACTAAAGTATTTTCTTGCCAAACTGTTTTATGTTCTTTATCAGTATATCCGCCCCAAAGATTAAGGACCTCTTTACCTTCTACCTCAAGAGCAAAACCCGCACCATCGTCAAAACCTGATTCAACAGATTTAACAAAGATTTCCTCTAATTTTGAAAATTCTTGATCACAAAAACCTTCTACTCTAGGCTTTGTCATGATTTGAGCAATGATTTCATTAGTTCAGTAAATTCCTCAGGCATATCTAAGAAAAGATGATGCATAGCTCCTGCCAAAGAATGTATGTTCTTTTCATCTAAATTTCCAACATAAGTCATGTACTCTAGAACCTCTTGGGTCACCAATTGACTGACTTGACCGTAAACATAATCAAGAGAACAGTTCATTTTTGTAAAAGCATCATGCAGATCATTATATTTATAAGTATTGGGTATTGTAGGATCAGATTTTAAGTACCAACCGTCGGATTTTTCGGTGTATGAATTTTCTGCGACATGTCTTAAGACATAGTCTTTACAAGGTTGCGATGGTGTCAGCCTGAATCTTGCAACTGCGGTTTCTAAATCAGGACTTGCAACAACCAATCTTGCAGATGGTCTATTTGAGGACATTCTTTCTGCAACATTAGGAGGGATGACAATCATAGAATCCAATAAAATTAGGTGTTCAAAGATATCTGGATAAATAGATGTGGCTAAAGTTGCTATCGAACCGCCCATACTATGAGCAATGCAAGTACAAGATTTCCAAGACAAGTCATCGATCACACCCTTAACATCATCGACAAAAATTTCTTGAGAATACACTTCTCTCCTATCACTTTCTCCCATACCAGAAAAATCAAGGCCAACTACACAATGATTTTCAGTAAGAGAAGGAGCGATATGATCCCACCAAAACGAGTGAGCGTTGTAACCGTGAAGCAGAAGTAGAGGTTTTTTGGACTTATCTCCCCAAATAAAATATTTTATATTGGCACCATTAACGTTGACTGAACATTCTTCTGGACGTTCAGCGATATTTTTTACAAACCATTCTGGAGCCTCGTTAAGAGGATTTTTACCTATTAGCATTTAATCTTGAAAAAAATCGAATAAATTTCCTCTTAGTTTAACATCTGGACTAGAGGTAAAACCACTCTCAAAAAATGATGTTATCTTTGCAAAAAGTCGTTTTGAATTTGCAATCACTACATAATTAAGTTCTTTATCCAATTCAAAGGTTCCTTTTAAAACATCGTCCTTAGGAATAGAAAAAAATGAGCCAAGCATCTTAGTATCCTTACAAGAGATGGTCCCAGATAACTTTGCATTGGAAAGTTGATCTAACTTATTTGTTTGTCTTAAGGAGGCAGATATGGTTCCTTCTGAAAAATAGCAACCATTTATATCGAAAATGATTGAAATATCCTCACCGGATACAGATGAAATCACCGGAACTTTTCTTAAGAATCGCTTTGAATTTAGATTCAAATTTACGTCTTCCAGAGAAACTTGGTTGTTTAAAATTGTTGATAACAAATTTATATTTCCTTCTAAGAAAAGACCTCTTTCATCAACCAAAAAAGATAAATTCCTCAAATTAAAACTGGTGTTTAAACTGCCTAGATATTCGTCAGCAAAAGATAGATTATTAATTCTTCCTGACCAGATGGTCCCTTCCATACTGGAATAACTAACTTGAGGAAATAATTCTTTTACTGTCGGTGAAACCAAACTTAAAGGCAACCTAAGAATAGTAATTCCAGCAATAAAGAAAATGAGAATGAAGGTTACTAAAAAAAACTTTTTCAATTTGTTTTTAACAGTACCGATATTTGAGCATTAACTGTATCTTTTTTGGATTTTCGCACATTCATCTTTTCAATTTCTCCTCCCTGCTCGCCCATTAAAATCATCCAATTATAAAGATCAATAAAATTTACTTCATTAACCCACACCATCATTGAATTATCATTTAATGGTTGTGTTCTATCAATTTGGATATTTTTTTCTTTGGATGTTGAATTTACTAAAATAGAAATGTTATCTGAATAAAGATTTCTATTTGATGAAACCGAGCTAGGGATAGACTCAATATAGTTAAGTCGACTTACGATATTTTGATTTTCCTTTTCTAAAGATTGGTTTTTAGTATTAAGCCAAGAAATAACAAATATCAAAGCTGAAATGAATATCAAAATGATGAGACCAAAAATAAGTATCTGTTCTCGGTTTGAAAATTTATTAAAGTTAAAACGCATTGATGCTTATCTCTCCTTGAATAAAATTATTGACTCTTCTTGAAGCACCTAGATTGACGCTCAATCCCATAGAGTTTACCAAATCAACGTATTCTTGAAGTTGGTCATAAGAATTGGTTTGAACCTCGATAATAAATCTTGAGCGCTCATAAGAAATAGAAACTAAGACAATATTTTCACTATTGCTCACTGCATCAGAAACAATACTTACTGCATTTAGAGCAGAATAATCTATTTGGCCCTGATTGATTAAACCATTAACCTGACTGATGAGATCGGATTCGAGAGTCTCAGAGGGAAATTTTTCTTTAAAAGTATCTATGATTTTATTTTTCAACAAATTATTAGAAACGTTTAAGTAAGAAAACTGAACGATTGCTGAAAGAAGAAAAATACTAAAAAAAGCAAGGGATGAGTATCCATAAAACTTATAACGAAGAAAAATTGATCGCCAATCTATTTTTTGTTCGTATTCTTTACTGAAAAAATTTAGAGAATTTTTTATATCCAATATTTGAGAAAAATCGTTCAACAAATCTTTCGTAGAGGAGAAATATTTTTCTTCGGTATCGATATCTAAGTTAGGAAGATCTAATTTTTTTTCAGTAGTCCAAATATTAAGCTTCTTTATTTCATATTTTCTTAAGGTAAGTGCCAAAGTATTTAAAATTGATTTTTTATCTGCAAACCAATACCAATTATCTTGTAGAGAAATAAATGCTTTATCACCGAGAATCACTAATAGATTTTCTATAGAAGAAGATAAAGCTTGAATAGGAATTAATTTGCTAACTTTAGAATCTAATTTATCTTTTATTTCCTGAATTTTTTGATGTTCAATGATTCCAACTATTTCTGATTGACTGCCTTGGATCCAAAAATAATCTTCAACTTCACCAAGTATTTCTTCACTCAACATGAAGGGAATGACTTTTCTTAAATTCCTTTGAGAAGTGGTGGGTAAATCAAATTTATAAAAAGAAAAGTCATTGGAAGCAATGATAGCAATATCTTCCTTATTGGAATTTACTTTGAAAATTGAACTTTCTTCATCACTTGATGTTTCTGAAGAAAACAAAATATTTAATGATTCATCGTAAAAAGATATTTTTTGACCGCTCACAAATACTCTCCGAATTTTCTACGAATCACTTTGGGAGATTCATTTAACATGAAAATGTGACTTTTAAGATGAAAATCTTTGTCATCAATTTTTATGTTTGTATTTAAAATAAAATATTTTGTCTCCAGGGTTAGATTTGATTTGGAAAATTTACTGGAAAATGCTGTTTTTATTTCTTGTTGATTTAAGAAATCTGAAACTGACGGATACCCACCCAAAGGTTTGCTATTCAAAATGTTTCTTGCTTCAAGATCGCTTAGAGTATTTGAACTAAGAGCCACCAAGATATTCGGATAAAAAGGATTTAACGAATTTATATTAATTTTTGTTTCAACGGAATTGAAGGCACATATATATGGTTTTAATTTTTGAAAGATCTCTTCTGTCATACCTTTTACATCTCTAAGTTCTGTAATATCAAAAAAGAATTGATTTGAAGTCAATCTCGAAGGTTTTTCATTTCTATAATAGTCATCCTCTACGCCAAGATAGGAATCTGGGAAAAAATCTTTATCAAGCCAGTCAATCACAGCAGGAGAAATTTCTTCAATTTTTTGATCTTGAATAAACAAGCTCTTCATGAGATTTTTGAAAAATTCTAAATTTTCTTGATTAGCAGTTTCTTCACCTGTTGCCGATATGGAGATCAAGGAATTCAAATTAAAACATTGGCCCATATCAACAATATTTGCTTCGAGATTTCCTCTTTCCAAAGGAAGATTTATTGGACTTTTCTGTGAAAAATTATTTGCGGCAAGAACAATATTTTTTCTATTTTCTTTGTTTTTGAGATATTTTTTTGTGAAGGATTCTAAACTTAATGTTGTGAGGATTGCTTGCTGCTCACTAATCATATTTTTTTCATTTTCAAGATTCGTAGATACCATTGAAAATAAACCTGCACTCACTGAAGCAATGATTGCAGTTACAAAAAGCGCCATAATCAGGGCGGCACCCTTGAATTTTTTATCCAACAATGTCGTCTCCGCTTATGAATAGTATTTTTTTGAAATTACCCTCAGAAAACTTAATGTTGACCTCCATCAAAGTAGGATAAATATCTAAATCAGCTTCATTGAATGGTGGCCAGGTGAGATATTCATCTTTCTCATACAAAACTTTGATTTCTAAATCTTCAATTTCTGAAATCAAAGCAAAAGCCTTGGCCTCATAAGAAGAATTTAAAAAATTTGAAAAATTTCTGTAAAGAACATTATCTTCTATTTTATAAATGACTTTATTGATGGCCCCAAGATCATCTAAGCCATCGGAAGATGAATTTCTTACCAGTTCTAATAGTGGTTCACCATCTCTAAAGTTATTATTTAACTTAAAAAAACTTGGAAACTGATCAATTTGACTGGGTCTTGGAAATTGTTTGGCTACATGAAATAAATCATCTTCTAGAAGCTCGCTAAAAACAGCTAATTCATTGAGAAGTTTAGATTTTGAACTGATACCAATTGAAGATGAAACCGAAGTATTAAGAAAGGTTAAAGACAAAAGACTTATCAATGAAAATAATGACATGACAATCAAAACTTCAACGAGCGTGTAACCTTTTAAATTATTCATTGATTGCTTTATATATTTCCAATTTAGTTGATTTTTCAGTCTCTTCGGAGATGACTTCTACTTCGATATTTAAAGAATTCTGCTTTGGATCAATCGTTATCTTTCTATTCCAAATATATGGATAACCCATGAATTCTTCTCTTTGGGTGAGTAAATTGTTGGTCAGGTAGTTTTCATCAAAATAAGATCTAATGATTATATTTTCTGCCAAAGTCCCCCGATAAAAATCATCGCTTAATGAAGATATGGTTTTTGTACTATACGATAGAGAGGTTATTCCTGTGACTGCAACCAGTGACAGAATAAAAAGCGAAACGAGAACCTCTACTAAAGTAAATCCTTTCATTATTCCCAATTGCCTATATCTCGATCCATGCCCTCACCTCCTTGTTGGCCATCTGCACCATAAGAAAATAAGTCAAACGGTCCGTTATCACCGGGTCTTTTGTATTGATACTCATTGCCCCAAGGATCTGTTTCTAATTTTCTGATGTAGCCGCCTTGGCGATATCTATTTTTAAAACGATGGTTTGCAGGGGCTTGAGTAAGAGCTTGTAAGCCTTCATCGCTGGTCGGATAAGAGAACATATCCAATCGATAAAGTTCTAAAGCTTGTTCGTATATTCTTATGTCGGCCAATGCTTTATCTGCTCTTGCTCTGTCTTGGCTAGGCAGTACGTTGATGGCAACAACTGCAGTTAATAAGCCGATGATCATTAGCACCACAAGAATCTCTATCAAGCTGAAACCTGATAATTTTTTTGAAACGATTTTTTTCATAGTATTAATTTAAAGTTAAAGTGTTTAATTGAATTAATGGTAACAGGATAGCAAGGACGATAAGAGCTACAAACATGCCAAGGAATACTACAATTAGCGGCTCGAGTAAATTCATGGTGATTTTTGTAGAGCTTTGAAATTTATTTTCTAAATAAACCGATACTTTCTCAAGCATTTCTTCAAGTCTTCCTGACCTTTCTCCGTTTTCGATCATTTGCGTCACCAAAGGCGGAATAACTTGAATTTTTTCTAAGCTTGATGCCAAAGACTCCCCTTCAGCAACTTTATTAGCAGTTGATTTTACCTGTTGGCGTAGGTAACTGTTTGAAATGGTGTCAGCTGAGATTTCAAGCGCGTTGATTATGGAAATGTTACTGGATCTTAAAATACTCAAAGAATTGGTAAATCTGGATAAATCCGAATCAATTAGGGAGTTCTTAAGAACGGGAACTGAGAAAATAAATTTATCTAATTTTGATCTGAATAACTCATAACCGATTGATCTTATGGTGATAAAACCAATTAAACCGGTAATGAATATAGACGCGTAAAAGAGATAACTGGTGAATACGGATGACAAGAACAGCAAAGATTTAGTAATGAATGGCAAGTCTCTATTCAAAGAAGAAAATTGACTTACCACTTCTGGGACGACAAAAGACAAAAGCAAAACAATCACAACTATCGCTATGGAAAAAAGAATAAATGGATAAACTAAGGCACCAATAATATCTTGAGATATTTTTGATTTTCTCTCTAGAAAATCAGATGTTTTTTCTAGAACCATACCTAAATCACCTGAAGTTTCTCCGGCTCTGACTAAAGAACAATAAAGTCGATCAAAGCTTTCCGGATGATCTTCAAGCGATTCCGATAGCTTGAAACCCGCTTTTACCTTATTGGAAATATTTGAAAGTTTGCCTTTGATCAAAGGCGAATCTATTTGTTTGGCTACAGAGTCTAAGGCCTGATCTACTGGAATTCCGCCATTGATCAAAGTTGAAAGTTGACGGGTAATGAGGCTTAACTTTGATGAAGATATTTTTCTCAACAAAGAGATATTGAATCTATTTTTTGACTCTTTTAAATTTATTGGAATGAGCCTTCTATTTTTTAACTCTTCTTGAGCTTCACTCAAATTCTCAGCGATCAGAACTCCGGTTTCTGTTATCCCGGTAGGATCTAAAGCTTTGTAAGAATAATTTGGCATTACTAATTTTTCTCTTGCAGAACCCTTCTAAGCTCATCTTCCGAAGTTAAGCCTAAGTTAACTTTCTCTTGTCCATCGAGCTCTAGAGTATTGTTATCTCTGAAAGCGATATTCTTAATTTCACTTTCCGAACCTTTGTTGTGGATCTGCTCTTTTATATCGTCATTAATCAAAATAGATTCAAAAATACCGATTCTTCCAGAGAGTTCCTGACTAGTAGGATCAATTTTTCTAACCAGTCTTTGTGCGATTACCATTCTGAGTGAACTAGCAATTAGATAGGGTTCCACACCCATATCAATAAGTCTTGTAATTGCCCCAACCGAATCATTGGTATGCACAGTAGATAAAACCAAGTGACCGGTTAAACTTGCCTGAATGGCAATGTCAGCAGTTTCCTTATCTCTGATTTCTCCAACCATAACGACATCCGGGTCTTGTCTTAAAATTGCTCTTAAACCTTTTTCAAAAGTTAAACCAACTCGGTTGTTTACTTGTGTTTGCCCCACTCCTTCAATTGCATACTCAATAGGATCTTCAACGGTTAAGATGTTTCTGGTTTGATCGTTTAAAAAGTTCAAGCCTGAATACAAAGTAGTGGTTTTACCCGATCCAGTAGGACCAGTGACTAGAATGATGCCACTGTTGTTTTTCAATTCAGTTTGGTAATTGCCTAAAAGACTCTCTGTCATACCAAGTTCTTTAAGATCGAGGCTGGAATCTGCTTTGTCGAGTAATCTCAAAACTATTCGTTCCCCATAACTTGAAGGCAAAGTTGAAACTCTAATATCTACCCATCGTTCTCCAAGTTTAAGAGACATCCTGCCATCTTGAGGGATTCGTCTCTCTGCAATATCTAAATTAGACATGATTTTTATTCGCGCATTCAACAATGGTGAAATTCTAGAGCTTGGCCTTATCTTTTCTTTAAGAATTCCATCCGTTCTGAATCTAATAATCAAATTCTCTTCATAGGGTTCAATATGGATATCGGAGGCTCCGTCTTTGATTGCCTCAGACAAAATCGCATTGATAAGTCTGATTACTGGAGAATCTGTACTGTCATCCAACAAATCTTCGGTTTTTGGTAAATCAAGCACCAAAGAATCCAAATCAACATCTTCATGAATATTCTCTGCTAAGGATTCTGACGACTGTGTTTTATCGGAATAAGATTCAGAAAGTTTTTTATTGAACTCGGAAAAATCTATTTGTTTGGTTTCAACAGGTAATTTGTATTTGGACTGGATGTGAGCAATTGCATTGATGTCACAATCGTCGGTATGAAAAATCAATATCGAGTCGCTACTCACTTCCGGAAGAAGTTGATTATCCTTACAAAATTTATAACTGAAGTCTTTGTCAGTCATCTTTTATACTTCTTCTTCCTCGATTTTTGGTTTGTTTTCTTCCTCAGCATCGAAAATTAATTTTTCAAGCAAGTCCAAGTCAGGTGAGGTTTTTCCCTTTTTGCTTCTAAGCATTTCTTGAGCTCTCAAATAATCGTATTTTGTATTTGTCAAAGCCTGCATATCTTGTGAGGTTCTGATGATTGTCGGTTTTAGGAATACTACTAAATTTTTCTTATTAATAGTGGTTTGTTCCTGGCGAAAAGCCTTACCGATAACTGGTATATCACCAAGCAAAGGAACCTTTCTTATTGACTCTTGGATGTCATCATCGATCAATCCTCCCAATACAATAGTTTGGTTATCTTCAACCATGACCACCGTTTCTATAGCCCTTTTATTGGTAACAATTTCTGCTGATCCTGCAGAAATAGGTCCAGAAAGTGAGGAAACTTCCTGTTCAATATCCAATTTGATTGAGTTGCCCTCATTGATTTGAGGTTTAACACTTAATTTGATTCCAATTTCCTGACGCGTAACTGTTCTAAATGGATTTGAATTATTGGTACCTAAAGACTCTCCAGTGGTAATCGGTATCTCTTGACCAACAATAATTGATGACTCTTCGTTATCCATAGTCAAAATAGAGGGAGTCGAAAGTACATTCGAGTCGCTATTTTTTGCTAGCACGTTTAGGATAGCAGCAAAGCTATCTCCACCTTTTTTGTACTTACCAACACCAGTTGCAAAGCCATCCAAACTCAACAAAGTAGATAAGACAGCAGTTGTGCTTCCTCCAGGAGTTAATCCACCAACAAGCGCAGAAAGATCGGGTGTTGGATTACCAAATCTTTGAGATGCAATCGGTGAATTCGATCCTTCGCCGCTAAATAAAAATTGAAAACCCAAGTCTTTTGATAACTGATCTGATATTTCAACAATAATGGCTTCAACTAGAACTTGCGCTCTCCTAATATCAAGCTGGCTAATAATTCCAGTCAAGGAGGTCATAACATCTGGCTCGGCTGAAATTATGAGTGAATTGGTTTCTTCATGGGCTGTGATGGAAGTATTGCCTTTGTTTGAGCTTTTTTCATCAATATTCGGTGTCATCTTATTGAGAATTTCAACCAAGGCAGTGGCATCTGCGTATTTTAAATAAACAACCTTCAAGGAACTTGTGCCTTGGTCTTTTACATCAAGCTTTATTACAACAGACTTCATTCGCTCTACAATTTCTTGATCCCCAAAAAGCAAAACGCTGTTGCTCCTTTCGATTGCATAGGCATTGAAATCATTTGGTGCCATGCCGCCAGAGTTCTCTGAAAAAACTTTATCTATCAACTTGGAAATTTGAGTAGAAGAAGAGTTTTTCAATTTAACGATTTCATAAACATCGGCAGGATTTTTATCCAGCTCATCAACGAGTTGCCTAATTCTTTTAACATTTGCATTTCGATCGGTAAGTATCAGACTGTTGCTAGGCGCATAGACGGCAATGTGTCCTTGAGAATTTACAAGCGGTCTTATTAATGGAATCAAGGCATTTGCAGATGTTTGACTCGGTCTAATAATGGTCGAAACCAATGCATCTTCAGGTGAAACGGGCTTTGATACTTCAGTAAAGCTTTGTCTCCCCATTGAGGCAGGAACTATTTTGACCGCATTTGCTTGTTCAACTGCGGTAAACCCATGAACACTGAGAACTGAAAGAAAAATTTCATAAGCTTCTTCGATCGTTAAATCATCTCTTGAAATAACAGTTACGTTTGCCTTTACCCTTGGATCTACGACAAAAGACTTACCGGTCAAAGATGCAATATCTGAGACAAAAGACTTAATGTCTGCATCTCGCATATTAATCGTCACCGACCATAAGCTAGATGAAAGTCCAAAAATAAGCGCATAGGCGCAACAATTCTTATAAATTGAATAAATCATAATTTTTTTTGGTTTAGTTAATGTTTATATCGACGGATACAACTTGATCGTCTCTAACTAAATCGAGGTTAAGCGATGCTAAGTCAGAGAAAAAAGAATTAATTGAATCTTGATCAGAGAGGTCAATTTCTGCAACGGAAAGTCCATTGATGGACTTCACAATATCCCCAGGTCTCAATTCCGAAGAATCAAAAAGCGCAGTACTCTCCCCTGGACTTATTTCAAGACCGGAAAAAGTTCCATCATCAAAAACAGGAGCAAAAGTGATTAGCTTCGCAATTTCCTGATTTTCAATCCACTCTTTGCTGATGGTGGGTTTTTGCTGCGATGCAATATTTATAGAAGTATTGCCCTGAACAACTCTTTCCATACCTTTTATTACTGAGCCCTTAAAAAAGGACAAGCTTTCGGTTATGCCAGAACGCTTGATGGTGACAAAATCTTTGTTAATTGAATCCAAGTAAACGTTATCGGAAATCATATCTCCCACGAGATAAGTTTTTTGATCGTTTTGATTGAAGCCAATTATTGCCGATTTAACTTCATCAGAAGAAGTAACACCGTAAAGTTTTAAAGATAATGAAGTCTCAGGAGCTTTAACAAGACTTTCGTAGATAGATAGGCCATCAATTTCAACATCAGATGAAAATGGATTGTCTATGATTCTAGGAGCATCAGTAGATGCAAAAGAGCTGTTAAAGTTATTTGAACTTAATTGGTTATTAAAAATCAATCCGAGTAATATTGAAGAAAACTCTAAAGAAAAAACTAATAAAAGTGCACCAGAAATAGAGAATTTAAGATTTTTCTCATTCAAGTAACTTTTGTATCTTTCCAAATTGATACCTTTTAAGTAGTCCAATACCATATATCCATTGATTTTATGTCATATTTAGTCAAATTGACAAAGATTTATACCAATGATTATCTCTTTATACATTATTTTCTCTGCGCTTTTGGGTAGCTTTCTAGCAAGCTTTATCTATCGCTATGTTAATAAAAATATTGAAGCAGATGCTTATGTGGAAAGCATAAATATTTATACTGAACCCTCTTTTTGTCCTACCTGTAAGACTAAAATAGATTGGTATCACCTCATTCCTGTCTTGAGCTACTTGTTTTTAAGAGGAAAAGCCAAATGCTGTGGTGCAACAATCTCCTCAAAATACTTTTTGACAGAAATATTAGTCATTTCTTCGTTTTCATTGATTTTCATTACAAATGACTCATGGGGTTTAATACTTTTTAAAAGCTTTATTTCTCTAACTTTAATATTCATTGCCTTGATAGATTATCAATACAAAATCATTCCTTTGAGCTCGCTTTTAATATTATTTATTTTGGCTTTGATACTTTCAGCGTTGGAGGGTCTATTTATGCTACCTGAGATATTTGTAGCAATTATTTCAGGCTTTCTCCTTTTGGCAACAAGGTGGTTATTTTTCAAACTCAAAGGAAAAGAAGCTTTGGGTTTAGGAGATGTAATCCTTTTTCCAATTTTAACTTTAATGATCCCAATGACTTTAGTCCCTATTCTATTGCTTACTGCATCACTTCTTGGAATATTAGAGTTTTTTCTAAGCTCCAAACTGAAAAGAGATTCCGAGATTGCTTTTGGCTTTCACTTAGCAATTGCAAGTTACTTAGGATTGGTAAATTTTTATCCTATCCTACCTTTGATATAGTTTTGAGTAAGTTCGTGATCTGGGTCGCCAAAAATTTTTTCGGTTGCATCAGTCTCAACCAAGTGGCCTAAATGAAAATAAGCTGCTCTTTGCGAAACTCTTGAGGCTTGGCTCATTGAATGCGTAACTATTACGATTGCATAATTTTCCTTTAATTCGCTAATCAAGTCTTCAATTCTATCTGTAGCGATTGGGTCTAAAGCTGAACATGGCTCGTCCATTAAAATAACATCAGGTCGAACTGCTATTGCTCTCGCAATACAAAGCCTTTGTTGTTGTCCTCCGGATAAAGCTGTTCCTGAAGTATTTAATCTATCTTTGACCTCATCCCATAAGCCGGCTCTTAATAAAGAAGTTTCAACTATCTCATCCATATCTGCTTTTGATTCGCTCATACCATGAATTCTTGGTCCGTAAGCTACATTTTCATAAACGGATTTAGGAAAAGGATTCGGCTTTTGGAAAACCATTCCTACTCTTGCTCTTAATAAAACAACATCCATATCGCTGTTATATATGTCCTGACCTTCTAGAGTAATTTTTCCTGTTACTTTAGCTGAATCGATTGTGTCATTTAGTCTATTAAGACATCTAATAAAAGTTGATTTCCCGCAACCTGAAGGACCTATTAACGATAGAACTTCTTTCTTACCGACTTCAAGATTTATGTTTCTCAATGCTTGTGCTTCGTCATAAAAAACACAGCAATCTTGAGACTCCATTATTTTTTCATTAGGGGTTGTAGTATCTCCGACAGTTAAAAAATCATCCGAGAGAGTAATCAACTCATTATTTTTCATAATAACTTACCATTTTATTTCAAATTTATTTCTTAACCATATCGCTGTTGAATTCATAACTAATAAAAAGAAAAGCAAAACTAAAATTGCTGCTGAAGTTCTTTCTACAAAACCTCTTTCAGGGGCATCAGCCCAAAGATAAACTTGAACAGGCAAGGCAGCAGATGCATCTAGGGGTGTGCTTGGAATATCCACCACAAAAGCAACCATACCGATCATCAATAATGGTGCAGATTCGCCTAAAGCTCTTGCCATACCAATAATAGACCCAGTGAGCATACCTGGCAAAGCTAAAGGAAAGACATGATCAAATACTGTTTGAATTTTTGACGCCCCAACACCAAGTGCCGCGTCGGTAATACTTGGTGGAACAGATTGTAATGCTGCTCTAGAAGCTATAATTATCACTGGAAAAGTCATTAAAGCTAAAACTAATCCTCCTACTAATGGAGCTGATCTTGGCATGCCAAAAAAATTAATAAATACTGCTAAACCTAAAAGACCATAAATAATTGATGGTACGGCTGCTAAATTATTTATATTCACTTCAACAAAATCTGTGAACTTATTTTTTGGAGCAAATTCTTCAAGATAGATTGCTGCAGCAACTCCTAAAGGGAAAGCAACAATAAAAGTAATTAAAAGCATAAAGAAAGAACCGATCAAGGCGCCTAGGACTCCAGCTTGTTCAGGCTCTCTTGAATCACCGGCAGAAAATAAGGTGGAATTAAACTTTTGACTAATCAACCCTTTTGTTTTTAGTTCATTTGTCCATTTAACTTGATTATCTGAAATTCTTCTTTGTGATTCATCTAAGGTAATATCAACATTTCCTTTTAAAAACATATCTATATCACTATCTAGCTTGACTGAAAGATCTAAGGTCTTTCCAATTAAACTCATATCATCTAATACCAGAGATTGAATTCTTAATGAGGTTCCATTACTTACCAAAGCTTTTAGCTCTTTTCTTTCCTTTCTTGAAGAGACGCTGGGAAAGAAATTTTTTAATGAATCAAAGACTAATTTATCGTAATTTGCATACCTAATTTCTTCTTCATCGCGAGTGTTATCGGGATCAATTATTTCTGGATCTAAATAAATTGAAATATTTAATTCACCTTGAGTAAACGCACTGTATCCTTTATCAATAATACTGCTAAAAAATACAATTAAAAAAGCAGCAGCAAAAAGAATTGAAGTGATCCCATAAAGTCTGAACATAAATTCAGATCTGTAACGTTTTTTTAGTCCTTTATTTACTATCTCAGTAATACTACTTGAGTTAGAAGATGAATTACTCATATTGTTCCCTATATTTTCTAACAATTCTTAAAGCATAAAAATTAAGTATTAGCGTAACAACGAAAAGAGTTAATCCCAATGCAAAGGCAGCGAGAGTTTTCGGACTATCAAATTCTTGATCACCAACTAAGAGTGTGACAATTTGAACTGTTACAGTAGTAACTGCATCTAATGGATTTATTGACAGCCTTGCTGAAAGACCTGCTGCCATAACTACAATCATAGTCTCCCCTATTGCCCTTGATGCAGCAAGTAGAATTCCACCCACAATCCCAGGTAAGGCCGCAGGAATGATAACTCTTTTAATAGTCTCTGATTTAGTTGCGCCTAAACCATAAGAACCTTCTCGCATTGCTTGAGGTACTGCCGAAATTACATCATCTGATAAAGAAGAAACGAGTGGTATGATCATAATACCCATCACCAGCCCTACGCCGAGTGCGCTTTCTGAGGCAATATTCATACCTAAAGTTTCTCCAAAATCTCTAATGAAGGGAGCAAGAGTAATTGCAGCAAAAAAACCATAAACAACGGTTGGTATTCCAGATAACACTTCTAACATGGGTTTGGTAACTGCGCGCACTCTAGATGGAGCGTACTCAGATAAATATATAGCCGTCATTAATCCAACAGGCACAGCAACTGTGAGCGAAATAAGCGAAATTAAGCCAGTACCTAAGAATAATGGTATTGCTCCAAAGAGCCCAGAGGATCCAACCTGATCATCTCTAATGGCCATTTGAGGACTCCAAGTAAGTCCAAATATAAAATCGTCAAAACTTATAATTTGAAAAAATCTAATTGCCTCGAATAGAACAGATAGCAATATTCCAGCTGTAGCAAATATTGCAATTGAAGCAGAAACTAAAAGAATCTTGCTTACTATGCTTTCAATCCTATTTCTAGCACGTAATTTTCCAGAAATAGATATATAAGCAAAAATAAATGAAATAAGTCCAAGAACAATACTTGAGTAAATTATTATATTCTCTGCTATTTTTGAATAAGAATTATATGTTTCCGCGGCCAATTCGAAACCAATAAAAGATTCTCCAGCTACCAAATTTCCAGCAGCTTTGTTTTTTATATCGTTTAGTATTAGTGTGAGTTCATTGGTAGGCAGAGTTTTAATATTATCTGGCAAAGAGCTGATAACTTGATTGGTTACAATTCCTTCAGAAAAAATTAGCCATAATGAAACTATAATTAAGGCAGGAGTTGCAAACCATACTAGAGCATAGTAACCATAATATTTTGGCAAAGAATGAACGACATCGTTTTGTTTTAATGCTAAAGCTTTAGATTTTCCAAAGTAATATGAACCTAAGCCAAGAATAATTAATACTAAGAGAAAAAAAGAAAATGACATATCAATTAAAAGAAAACGAGGATAATTTTTTCAAATTACCCTCGTTCATTTTAAACTACTGTTATCCAGGGGGGGGATAAAATTGCAGTTTAATTAAGTCCTTTGAAACTAGTGAGTTTTCTAGCTGCTGATCTGAATTGTTTGTATTCACTACTAGGCATTGGAATAAGACCCTTTTCAGTTAAATATCCATCTTGACCAATAGTTTTGTCAGCAGTAAATTCTCTAAGATATTCTTTCATTCCTGGAATTGTTCCAATGTGATCTTTTTTCACATAAAAGTATAAAGATCTGGAAACTCCATAATCACCATTAGCAATGTTTTCAAAAGTCGGCAATACGCCGTCAACAAAAGAACCTTGAATCGAATCTGAATTCTCTACCAAGAAACTGTAACCGAATACTCCTACTGCTTTTGGATTGGCATTTAATTTTTGCACAATCAAGTTATCGTTTTCACCAGCCTCAATGTAAGGACCATCCTCTCTAACAGAGCGACAAATTGCTTTGTAACGCTTTTTATTTTCTTTTTTGATGTCTTTAAGCCATTTAAAAGTCTTACATCCACCTTCCATTGCAAGTTCTCCAAAAGCATCTCTTGTACCAGAAGTTGGTGGTGGACCTAGTACTTCAATTGCAACGTTTGGCAAAGAACTATCTACGTCTCTCCAAGTTTTGTGAGGGTTTTTAATCAGTTGTTTGGCGCCATTAGGGTGAGGAATCTCAGGAGCTAAAGCTAAGAAAATTTGTCTCTTAGTTAAACTTAGAGTGTCAGCTCGTTTTGAGTTAGCAACTACAATTCCATCATAACCAATTTTAATTTCAATGATGTCCGTAATTCCTGCTTTTGCACAAAGATCAATTTCTTTTTGTTTGATTCTTCTTGATGCATTTGTAATATCAGGGTGTTCTACCCCAACACCTTTACAAAATAGTTTCAAACCACCACCTGAACCAGTTGATTCAATAACAGGGGTATTGAATTTAGTGGATTTACCGAATCTTTCAGCTACTACAGTAGCAAAAGGATAAACTGTTGAGGATCCAACAATTTTAATAGTATCTCTTGCAGCGCTTGCGGTGAAAGACATAGTCGCCATCACAATTAATGCTGCAATTATTGATATAGATTTTTTCATTATGTTTACTCCAAAAAAATACTCAATAATACTAATATTCATTTGTGGCATATCTGTTACGTTGCTGAAAATCATTAGCAACTTCTAGAATAAAATTAGATGTAATTACTAATGTTTAGGATGCAGTCGAGAATTTCATCCCTAACTTTTCTGTATATATTTAAAATTTGAATTTCATCCTCAATGTTTTCTGCAAGTTTTGGAGGATCATCAAAAGCTATATGAATGGTCTTTCCTTGCAAAAAAACTGGACAATTCTCCTCAGCATCTGAGCACAAAGTAAAAACGTATTTAAAATCTTGTTCCTCCAATTCAGCAATTGTTTTAGAAAATTGATTCGTAATATCAATTTTTATTTCTGACATAACTTTTACAGCATATGGATTGAGACTTGATTTTCTGGTGCCAGCTGAGAAAGCTTGAAAACAAGTAAATTTATTAGCAATACCTTCTGCCATTTGTGATCGACATGAATTACCTGTACACAAAAATAATATTTTTTCAGAATCGCTCACTTTAATAATTTATAGGTAAATAAAGCTAAAAATAGTCCAATCAACTGACCTGTAAAAAAATAAACAATCGAATCTGGAGAAATTCCAGTAAAAGTATCGGTAAATGTTCTTGCCAAAGTTACTGCTGGATTTGCAAATGATGTAGAAGAAGTAAACCAATATCCTGCAGTAATGAATAAAGCAACGGCAATAGCAACATTCGACTTATTGCTTTCTCTAACCATTAAAATAGTTAGTATCAATCCATAGGAAGCAATAATTTCACTTACTAGCTTGGCTATACCAATCCTGGAATTAGATGAAATCTGAAACAAACTTAATTCAAATATGAAATGTACGAAAAAAACTGCCAATATTCCGGCAATAAACTGAATAATTAAATATGAAATCAAATCTTTTAGATTGATTTCATCTAAGAAATAAAAAACGATTGAGACTATAGGGTTGAAATGAGCTCCAGATACATCCTCAAAAGATTTAATAATTACATACAAAATTGCACCTGTTGCTATAGTATTGCCTAATAAAGCGATAGCTGTATTACCAGCTGATAAATTTTCTCCCATGATCCCAGAACCAATTACCGTAGCCACTAAAAAAAAGGTTCCTAAAAATTCAGCAAGGTATTTTTTTATTTCCATAAAGTCTTATAAATATTCTTTTTATTATTATTTAATATAAAAATTCACACTATTTCCTTGTTTGTGACACATATTTGTCACATAATTGTCACATGGAATTAAGAGTAAAAAAATTATTTTCAACAATTTTCTTTGGGTCATTTTTAGCCTGGAGCAATTTCTTAATTCTCTTAGCCACTTATAGTCTTTTCATTTAAAAAAAAGGGCCCAACCACTTCTGATCAGGCCCTTCCCTTTATTTTAACCTTATAAAGAGAGATGATTAAAATTTGTACTCTACACCTACACCAGTGTGAGCATCATCACTATTCGCAGCATCTTGTGAACGAATTGTGTGATATGCAAAGATTTTAAATTTCTTAAAAAGTTTGTGATCGTAACCAATTTGAGTTTGAGTTAAGCCAGCTGACTTGTCTGAAGTACCATACTGGAATTTAACTTTACCCTTACCATCAGCAACTTTCCCTGCAATACTGAAAGTTGTTGCATCGTAATCTTTTGAATTACCAACAGTGGATTCGGTAGTAGTATGGATTAGCCCGATGGTCACTGGACCTGCAGGTATCATCATACCTAATCTATTATGGTCATAGCCTTTTATAGATCCTTGCTCTGTAGCAATCACAAATTTGATGACGTCGATATCGTATTTCAATGATACAGAAAGGTTAGAACCAAACTCACCGTCCAAATCAGTTCCATCTACTCCATCATCTTTTCCTTTTCCAACACCAAGAGAAATGCTGACTCCGCCGCCGAAGACAGGAGAATCATATCCGAAGAAAGAACCTATTCTATTTTCACCATCAGTAATATTTTTAATATCACCTTTTAGGTCATTAAATAGATCCGCTTTAAGCTGTGCTAACTTAAGAGGTGTATCGTGAGTACCTAACTTTAAGGTACCAAAGTTTCCTTTCAAACCAACAAAAGAGTTTCTTTGGTTAAACTTAACTCCTGTGTTGGTACCAGAAATTTTTGGTCCTTTAGTATCATCACTCGTGATATCTATCTCATATTCAATTTTGTAGATTCCGGTCAGACCATTTTTCATGTCGACTTTACCTTTAAAACCTAATCTTGACGCATTGCTCACAAGATCAATTTCTTTTTCGTTAACACCGTCAGATCCATCGTTGTTAACAGCAATATTTAATTTACCGTAAACTTTTGGAGCTGATATTGCACTCATTGATATCAGAACTAGGGCTGATACAAATATTGCTTTAAATTTATTCATGAAATGTTCTCCTTATGAATTAATAATTTATCGAACTTTAGACTAGGAAAATTACAATTTAGATACAGATAAAGTAAATTATTCGATATTTTTGTGACATCTTAGTGACAATTTGATTATTTATTTTTAGTTGAATTACAATCATTTAATGATTGAGTTTGATATTCCTGATTACAAAAGAATCAATGAAGAGTTGTATGAGAAAGAAAAAAGAAAACTCTTGATTGAATTGTTAAAACTGCAAAATTGGATTATTAAATCGAAAAGAAGAGTTGCCCTGGTTTTTGAAGGCAGAGATACGGCTGGAAAAACCGGAAGTATTTCTGTTTTATCTAAATACCTGATTCCCGATCACTGTAAACTTGTTGCTTTAGGCAAGCCAACTGAAAAAGAGTCAAAAAAATGGTTTAAAAGGTATGAAAAGCATTTACCAAAAACTGGTGAAATCGTTTTTTTTGATAGATCTTGGTACACCAGAGCATTAGTAGAGGCAACCATGGGATATTGCACCAAGCGTCAATATACCTACTTCATGAAAAATGTTATTCCTTGGGAACAAAAGCAGATTGAAGACGGAGTTGAGTTTTTTAAATTTTATTTGTCAATTGAAAAGAATACCCAACAAAGAAGAATAGACAAAAGAGCGACTAGCCCTTTGGTTTACTGGAAAATCAGTGAAAATGATTTCAAGATGCTTGATAAATGGGACGCCTTCACTCTTTATAAAGAGCAAATGTTTAAAAGAACTTCCTATGAAGAAGCACCCTGGATAGTGTTGAACGCTAACAATAAAAAAGTTGCGATATTAAGCGCTTTGAGATTTATCCTTAATTCATTCGATTATCCAGACAAAAATTTGCCGAAACCCAAGATATGGCCTGAAGGCTTGAATAACTACAAAGTCAAAATCAATAAAGTTCTATTTGAAAATTTATCTTATCAACAGTACAAAACTTTAAGAGTTTTTGCTGATGACTAAATCTACAGAAAAAATATCCTGCATTGACATAGGTTCCAATGCTATTAAGTATCGTCAATATCGTCTTATTAATAAAGAACTTATTGAGCTAGATACTTTTAAAAGAATCTCTCTGAGACTGGGGACAGATGCTTTTAATGAAGGGAAAATGCTTGAAAAAACATATCAAGAATTTTACTTAGTTTTAAAAAAACTTAAAAAGCATGCTAAAAAAAAAGAAACCGAATTAATTGGTTTGTTTGCTACATCAGCAATGAGGTCTTTTTCCAACAGAGAGCAAATTATAAAAAAAATAAAAAAGGATTTAGGTTTAAAAATAGAAATATTAAGTGGTAAAGAAGAAGCTAGATTACTCAAATACTTTGATTATAGAAATCATGTAAAACATCAAAGCATGGTTGTGGATGTTGGTGGAGGAAGTACTGAAATTTATTTAGCCGATGAAAAAGAAGAGAAAATAAAATCTTTTCAACTTGGAGGGGTAAGAATATTAAAAAAAATAGATAAGAAAAAAAATTGGATAGAACTTGAAAAGTTTTTAAAAGATATTTGTCCAAGTAAAATTCAAAACATAATTGGAGTTGGGGGTAACGCAAAGCTAATTATTCAAGCTTCAAAAAAAGAAGCAGACTTTTTATCTTATAAAGAAATGAAAGAAACAAGACAAATTCTAAAGAACACTTCAATAGAAAAAAAAATTAAAGAATACGATTTTCCAGAGGATCGAGCAGATATTATTGAGCATGCTGCATCTATCTTTGAATTTATTCAAAACAAATTTAAAAAAGCTAATTTTTATGCATCAAGCTGGAATATAAGCGATGGTTTTGTGCAAAAAAAAATTTCAAGTGCTCAAGCAACTTCCTTGGAAGCTTCGTGATCTGTTTTGACATCTATGTAAAATATCGATCCCTTAGGTGTATTTGAATCTACTCCAACAGTATAACCCATCATTAATGCAAGGTTTTTTGATATCGATAATCCTAGTCCAGTACCGCCAACTTTTTTAGATCTGCCCTTATCAACTCTAAAAAACCTTTCAAAAACTCTTTCTCTATATTTTTTAGCAATTCCTGAACCATTATCTTTTACCATTATTCTACAAAAGTCTTTATCTACTTTTTCACAATCAATAACTACTGAAGATTTCTTAGGACTGTGTTTTATTGCATTATTAATGTAATTTGAAATGATTATTTTCATTGCAGATTCATCGCCGATGATATTGGTGCACTGAGCAAGATTGTTCACTAAAGTGATACTGCTTTTATTCGTCATAGGCTTTAATTCTTCCAAAGCGGAATCAACAATATTTTTTATGTTTAATTTATCTAAAGAGATAGGATAATCACCAGATTCCATACTTGAAATAGAAAGCAATTCATTAACTATAGTAGCCATTCTCTCGCTTTGAGATTGGATTGCCTTGGTGAACTCAATTGCATTCTTATCTTGAATTAACTTGCTTGTAAGTAAAGTTTCTGAATTGGCCTTTATAACGCTAATTGGCGTTCTTAGTTCATGTGAGACGTTACCAATAAAGTCTCCGCGCATCTTTTCTAGATTTTTTAATTTAGAAATATCACTGAAGACAATCAAGAGTTGATCGTCGGTAGAAAATTTTTGTGAGCTCACCAAGTATACGGTTTTGATTGTTCTAGGGCCTGAGATTTCTTTTGTATATTCATCTTTTTCCCAAGCTTTTTTTATAAATTTTTTAAATGCGGGATAAGAAATATTTTTGAATAAGTCATCGCCAACTTTTAATTCAGGAAAAAAATCTTTAGAAATAGTTTGATTGAAATAAATAACATTCAAATTTTTATTTACTAAAATAACACCCTGTCCCATTCTAGAAAGTAAGTTACTAACAAAAGATAATTGTTTTGAATAATTTAATAGTTCACTTTGAACCTCAGCCGTAGAGGTTCTCAATGAATCGAAGGCTGATTCAGAATCTATTTCTTCAGTATTATTGGGACCTGAAATAATTCTTGCGGCTTGCATTACAACGTCTCGTAAAAATCTATAAAGCGTGGTACCTGAAGCGAGAATAAGAATCACAAACATAATAATTCCAGCAACAATATTCTCGTTAAGGAATACATCGCCTTTTAAAATAACTGCGCTAATTAAAAAAGAAATCACGACCGTGAAGACGGTCAAAAGAAAAATCCTAATTTTTAAAGAAAGTTTCACTAAGCTATATTAAGCTTTGTTGAAAATATATCCAACACCTCTAATGGTTTCTATGTTGGCTCCGTATTTTCCTAACTTAGATCTCAATCTCTTGACATGCGTATCAACAGTCCTGGTGGTGACAGAACTGTCATATCCCCAAACTTTATCGAGTAAGTTATCTCTGGTTTGCACCTTATCTATCTTTGTTAAAAGGTGTTTCAAGAGCGTAAATTCTTTTGCGGTAAGAGAAATTTTTTCATCTCCAAGAAATACTTTGTGTTTACTGGTATCAATCAATAGCTCTTTAAAAGTAATATTATCTTCATCATCAGTAGTTTTATCTTTATCCGAATCGCTGCTGTTTCTCCTTAACTGGGCTTGAACTCTCAACATGAGTTCTCTAATACTATACGGCTTAACTATGTAATCATCTGCACCCAGCTCAAATCCAACTACCCGATCTACTTCTTCTCCTTTTGCTGTCACCATAATTACGCTTATGTTTTTCAGCTCTTTTTCAGAACGAATGTGTCGACAAATATCCAAACCGGATATGTCAGGTAACATCAAATCAAGAATGACTAAATCTGGAGTATCGGAATCTTTTAGAATTTTTAAGGCCTCTGACCCTTTCAAAGCAGACGTAACTTTGTAGCCTTCATTTTCAAGATTAAAACTTAAGGTTTGATTTAAGTCTTCTTCATCCTCAATAACTAGTATCTTTTTCATTAGAAGATTATTTTACAACATTCAAAGGATTAGAGAACTCAAGCATGTTGTTTATTTTAGTGGGCCTACCAATACATATGTAATCAAATCCTTTCTGAGATAAAAGATTAGGATCATAGATATTTCTTCCATCAAAGATAACTGGATTTTTTAAAACAGTTTTCAAATCTTCAAAGTCTATATTAAAAAATTCCTTCCATTCTGTTGCAATAATCAATGAGTTTGAATCCTTGGCGGCATCAAAAGCAATATCATGAAAAGATAAATTTTTATGCTGAATTGTTTCTTTTAAATTATCCAAAGCTTTAGGGTCATAAGCTTTAACTAGCGCTCCTTTATTAAGAAGATTTTTAATCAATTTAATTGAAGGAGCAAAACGAATATCATCTGTATTAGGTTTGAAGGATACGCCCCAAATAGAAAAGGTAAGTCCAGATAAATCATCGGATTCAAAATATCCTGTAATCTTTTTCGTAAAAATATCCACCTGATGATCATTAATCTCTATTACAGACTTTAAGAGTTTCAAATCAAGATTTGCATCATTTGCGTTATCAATCAATGCTCTAATATCTTTTGGAAAACAGGAACCACCAAATCCCAATCCAGGATATAGATATTCATAACCTATCCTTTTATCAAGTCCTATACCCATTCTTACTTTCTCAATATCAGCGCCCTTTAGGTCAGCATAAATTGAAAGCTCATTCATAAAACTGATTTTAGTGGCCAAAAAAGAATTTGAAGCATACTTAGTCAACTCTGCTGAAAGTGTATCCATAAAAATAATGCATTTGTTTTCCCTTATAAAAGGAGAAAAAATAGTAAGAAAAAGATCTTCTGAGGTATCAGGATTTTTGCCAATAACTATTCTGTCAGGTTTTAAGAAATCTTTTACCGCAGAGCCTTCTCTTAAAAATTCTGGACACATTGAAATACTGATATTTTTCGACGAGTCAATCATTGCTGACAATTCTTCACATGTCCCTGGAGGAACAGTAGATTTAATAATAAGAAATGCATTTTTTGTATTTTCAGAAATAGAAAAAATGGATTTGTAGAGAGCTAATAAATTAGCCTCACCCGAGCCTCTAGGTGGTGTGCCGACACAAATAAAAAAAATATTTGAAAAGGTGCAAATATCATGCAAATTGTCTGAAAAACTTAACCGATTATTTTCTAAATTTTCTTTTAGCAAAGATTCGAGCTGAGGTTCGTAAATATTAGTTTTACCTTTTTTAAGGAGATCAATCTTTTCCAAATCTATGTCATAACATTTTACTTTATGTCCTGAGTGAGCAAAACATGAGGCAGTTACCAAGCCCACATATCCCGCACCAATAACATTAATATTCATGGATTTGCTGTTGATATAGTAGAAATAAAATTGCTGGCAACATCATCCCAAGAATATTTTTTTGAATACGCAATACAAGATTTAGGATCGACTTTTTGTGCTTGCTCTATTGCTTGTTTTAAATCGTTATCTAAGTAACCATTTACGCCATTTTTGACAACGTCAATTGGTCCAGTAACTGGATATCCTGCTACAGGTGTTCCACAGGCATTTGCTTCTATCATGACAATTCCAAAGGTATCAGTACGAGAAGGAAAAACCTTTACACAAGCATTTGAGTAAATTTCAGCAAGCTCTTTACCAAATTTATAGCCAAGAAATTGTACATCTGGATATTTTTTTTTGAGGCTTTTCAAATTCGGCCCATCACCTACTACAACTTTCTTCTTATCCAGTTCCAAATTTAAGAAAGACTCTATATTTTTTTCTTTAGACACTCTGCCAACATAAAGATAGTAGCTATTATTTTTTTCATTTGGAGTGGGGAAAAAAATGCTTTCATCGATCCCCCTTGACCATAAAGCTAATTTCTTTATTCCAATCTCTTCTAGTTCTTTTTTATGAGATGGCGTATTCACAAAAGTCACATTCGCTGCATTGTGAAACCATTTTTCAAATCTATGTGTAAATTGAACTGGAATGCCCAACATTTTTTTTAGGTATAAAGGAAAATTTGTATGGTAGGAAGTTGAAAAATTAAGTTTTTTTCCCAAACATACTTTTCTTGCATAAAGTCCAAGCGGGCCCTCAGTCGCGATATGAATTAAATCTGGACGAAAATCTCTTATTATTTTTTTTATTTTAAAAACATTCAGTGAAAGTTTTATTTCCTTATAAAAAGGTATAGAAACAGAAACAAAACCGTTTGGTTCAATGATTTTTACTTCATTGTTTAATGATAATTCCTTCACTAAATTTTCTAATGTAGTTACTACACCGTTAACCTGAGGTTTCCAAGCATCGCTAACCAAAAGAATTTTCATGCAACCTTTTTTTCTGAAGAATTTTGATTATATGTTTGCTTGGAATAATCAATTATGTGAAAAGTGCCCTCAAAATCTTCTACCAATGCAGTACAAGACTCAACCCAATCACCACAGTTGAGGTAATGTATGTCGCCTATCATTTCATTTGCAGCTGAGTGAATATGGCCACAAATTACACCGTCAAATCCTTCCTTTCTGCATGCAAAGGCTAGAGTACTCTCGAAGTCGCTTATGAAGTTTACTGCTGATTTAACTTTGTGTTTTACATATGCTGAGAAGGACCAGTATCCAAGATTGAAATTTTTTCTGAAAAAATTTATTACCCTGTTGATAGCCATCAAGAGTTCATAAGCCCAGCTGCCTAGTTTGGAAATCCATTTATTGTATTTAGTAACCAGATCAAATTGGTCGCCATGGATGACTAAGTATTTTTTGCCGCTTATAGAAGTGTAAGTATCTCGATCAGTAACCTTTACATTTCCTAATAATATAGGTGAATACGATCTAAGAAACTCATCGTGATTGCCTGTGATGTAATTTACATTTGTGTCATCTTTTGCATAAGACAGAAAACGTCTTAGAACATTGGTATGTGCTTGAGGCCAAAAAAGAGATTGTTCCAATCGCCAGCCGTCAATAATATCTCCTACCAAATATAATTCTTCGCAAGAATGATTGTAGAGAAAATCAAGAAGTCTTTCTGCTTGGCAGCCTTTGGTACCTAAATGAATATCTGACAACCAAATAGATTTAAATTTTTTATGCTCCATCAATTGAGCAATTAAGGACTTTTAAAATTCGTAATTCAATACTATTTCTTTTTGGATAGTTTGATTTTTCGTTAAATTTTCAATTTTGTAACAGACCTTATAAAAAGTTCACGCTTTCTTTGGATACTCGTAAAAGATCTCTATCGCATCATGAAAATTATTAGAATCAATGGAAGAATTTTTAATAGAAAAACCAATGCAGCCGCAGGTAGGAAAAACGATATCATTGTTTGAAAACATTGATGCAGCTTGAGAAATTCCAGGATTGTGACCTATAAAAATTACTGCATCCTCTTTGCTTAAAGAAATAATATTTTTTAAATAATCAGAAGAAGCTCCATGATAAAGAGAGTCATCAAAGTCAATGGAAAAATTTTGGTCATAGTCGGTAAAAAATAATTCCAAAGTTTCTTTGGTTCTTTTAGCAGGACTGGAAATTACTCTTAGATTATCTGGAAAATAATGATGTAATTTCTTTCCCATTAGAGGAGCATCTCTCAAACCTCTTTTATTGAGAGGTCGGTCAAAGTCTTTCAATGAGGGATTACCCCAATCGGACTTAGCGTGCCTTAAAAAGAAAAGTTTCAAATACTAAGCAATGAATTTAGTCGAGTCCGGTTCTTTAACAACTTTATTGCTAAGTGTTCCTACTTTTTCCAATTCAATTTTGATTTCGTCGCCCTCTTGGAGCCAACTTGCTCTCCCTGCCATGACTTCTACGCCCAATACACCACCTGGAGTTCCAGTAGGTACAACGTCCCCTGGCATAAGCGTAAAGGCTGTAGATAAATGTTCGATCAAATCGTAACAGTTAAAAACGAGTTCCTTGGTATTGGAATTTTGTTTTTCTTCGCCATTTAAGAAAAGTTTGATGTCCAAGTTATGTGGATCGCCAATTTCATCCATGGTTACTAGACAAGGTCCCAAAGGACAATGCGTATCAAAGCTTTTTCCCATGGTAAAAGTTGGGACAGCCAATTGCCAATCTCTAACGCTGACATCGTTGCAGATGGTGATACCTGCAATCACAGATGCCGCTTCATCTTTAGAGACATGTCGGCATTGCTTACCAATCACAAACGCCATTTCTGCCTCGTAGTCCAAAGCTTCTGAAGCCCTTGGCAAATGGATAACGCCATTGTGACCGGTTACCGAAGAAGATTGTTTATTGAAGACCATTGGAATCTTAGGAGTTTCCATCCCAGATTCTTTTACGTGGTCAGCGTAATTGAGACCGATCGCTAGTATTTTTTGCGGATTTAAAATTGGCGACAATAAAGTAACCGAATCTACAGGTATCAAATTTTCTGCCTTTTCAAGCAAGTCTGTCGCCTTATTCATATTCACTTCCCCGCCTTCAAGAAATGCTTTCATTTCATTCGGTAAAGAAGAATCGTTGGTAAAAGGACAAATGCTGTCTTCGAGCAGCGCCCCAATTGCTGGCGTATCGCTATTGGAATAAGTAACTAGTTTCATAATTATTTCGGTTGCATCCTGATTCCACCATCGAGACGAATCGTCTCACCATTGAGGAAAGGATTTTCAATTATTTGTGTTGCCAACATCGCAAATTCATCTGGGTTACCCAAACGTTTTGGAAATTGCGTCATTTCAATAAGAGGGTTTCTTACTGCATCGGGTGCCATAGCCATCAAAGGTGTGTCAAAAATTCCTGGAGCAATGGTGTTGTTCCTAATTCCCATTCTTGCTAAGTCTCTTGCTATAGGTAGAGTCATACCAACAACTCCACCCTTGCTTGCGCTATAGGCAGCTTGACCAATTTGACCGTCAAAAGCAGCAACTGATGCTGTGTTGATAATTACCCCGCATTCGTTATCTTGTTCCGGTTCATTCTTTCCCATGACTTCAGCGGCAAGTCTCAAACAATTAAAAGTCCCGTTAAGATTGATATCGATCACCAACTTAAAATAATCCAATGGATGAGGGCCGTCTTTTCCAACTGTTTTGGAAGCACTTCCAATTCCGGCACAATTAATCAAAATGTGAATGGCGCCAAATTTTTCTACAGTTTTATCCATTGCGGCTTTGACATTATCTTCCTCAATGACATTGGTGATGCAGTAATCTGCATCATCGCCCAATTCTGCAACCGCTGCTTTGGCATTGTCTTCATTTAAATCCAACAACATTAATTTTGCGCCCTTTTCTTTTAAGGCCTTGGCAGTAGCCAAACCCAGTCCGGATGCGCCGCCAGTAATTACGGCAACTTTATCTTGTATATTCATAAACTCTCCTCAAAAAAGTGACTAGCATTATTGCAGTTTTGAAGAAAAAATAAAGTAACCCATCTCCTATGGACTCAAGCGTTAACCTTTATTAAGATTAAGGTCCACTTTTTAGGGAGAAAATATGAAAACCGATTACGAATTTTTAAAAACCGAGGTCGACGGTCACATCTTAACCGTCACCATAAATAGACCGGACAGAATGAATGCTTTACATCCACCTGCGCACGCAGAATTTGATGAAGTTTGGAATGAATTTGATAAAGACGAAAATCTCTGGGTTGGTATTGTCACTGGTGAAGGCGATCGTGCTTTTTCGGCAGGAAACGATCTTAAGTTCCAAGCTGAAGCTGGTGGAAAAATGGATATTAATATGGCCTCTTCGGGTTTCGCTGGATTAACCTCTAGATTCAATTTAACCAAACCTCTGATTGCTGCAGTAAACGGTGTTTCCATGGGTGGTGGATTTGAAATTGCGCTTGCCTGTGATTTGATTGTGGCTTCCACCAATGCAAAATTTGCTTTGCCAGAACCCAAGGTTGGTCTTGCTGCTCTTGCTGGCGGTATGCAAAGACTCCCAAGACAAATTGGAATGAAAAATGCTTTAGGTATGATGTTAACCGGTAGACACGTCTCTGCTGAAGAAGGTATGCGACTTGGCTTTGTAAACGAAGTGGTCGAGCCAGAAAATCTCATTTCAGCTGCGAAAGCTTGGGCGAAACAAATTGAAGAATGTTCTCCTATGTCTATTAGAGCAACCAAACAAGTTGCTTATGAGAATTTCAATGAGCCGGACTTAGAAAAATCAATGAAAGCACATTACTCCGCAGTTAAAGCATTATTCGGTAGCGAAGACTTCATTGAAGGACCTGTGGCATTTGCTGAAAAAAGATTGCCAAATTGGAAAGGCAAATAATTTTAAGGAGAAAATACAATGTTTGATTTAACCGGAAAGAACGCCATCATTACTGGCTCCTCCAAAGGTATTGGAAAATCCATCGCCGCTGCGATGGCTCAACAAGGTGCCAATGTAGTCATCTCAAGTCGAAAGGCAGATGTTTGTGAAGCAACGGCCGAAGAAATAAACTCCATGGGATTTCCAGGAAAAGCCATTGTCATCCCATGCAACATATCAGATAAAACTGCTTTGGAGATGCTGGTTGAAGAGACCAGGTCGCAATTGGGGCAAATAGATATTTTGGTTTGCAATGCAGCGAGTAATCCTTTCTTTGGTTCTATCAAAGACATCCCCGATGATGCTTTTGAAAAAATCATGAATAACAACATCAAAGCAAATCACAATTTATGTCAAATGGTTATTCCAGAAATGATGGAACGCAAAGATGGAAGTATTATTATTGTTTCTTCTATTGGAGGCTTAAATGCAAGCCCAGTCATAGGTGCTTACAACATTTCTAAAGCTGCAGATATCATGCTCGTGAAAAATTACGCTTTGGAATTTGGTCAGTACAACATTCGTACCAACGCGATAGCACCTGGACTTTTCCGAACGGATTTTGCAAAAGCACTTTGGGAAAACCCAGAAATTTTGAAACAATCTACTGCAACTTGTCCTATGAAAAGAATAGGTGAACCGGATGAAATCGGTGGTGCTGCGGTATTTTTAGCTTCCCAAGCGGGAAGTTTTGTAAATGGACACACTTTAGTAATAGATGGAGGCACAGTAGTCTAATGAGTAATGAAGTAGTTTTATATGACAAAAAAGATTCGGGGGTGGCTTTAATTTCACTCAACCGTCCGGATAGACTTAACGCAATCACCGGAGAGTTGACTGCCAGACTGAAAGAAAAAATCGATGATGCTTGTAAAGACGATGATGTCAAAGTGATCGTGCTTACTGGCTCGGGTAGAGGTTTTAGTGCTGGTGCTGATATGGATAGTCTTTCTGATATTTCAGCCAATAATAAAGAAGAAAATCCAGACCAACCTGAAGACCGTAACTATGAAACCAATGGTTTATCGGAATGGGAAGGCACTTACAGTTACTTTCCTTCTGTACCAAAGCCGATAATTGCAGCAATCAATGGTCCAGCTGCAGGTGTTGGTCTAATCATGTCTTTGTATTGTGACATGCGTGTTGCCTCTGAAGATGCCGTATTCTCAACAGCTTTTTCCAAAAGAGGACTTATTGCTGAATGGGGCGTGGGTTGGATACTGCCAAGAATCATTGGAGTTGCCCACACCATGGATATCATGATGACCGCTAGAAAATTTGATGCCAAGGAAGCAGAACGTATAGGTTTGGTTAATCGCTGTTTTCCTGCAGAAAATTTTATGGAAGATGTTATGATTTATGCAGAAGATATCGCACAAAATGTTTCTCCTCGATCTGTACAGATTATGAAACGTCAAATCTATACTGCCTTGGGTGAAGACATCAAAACCAATCTTAAATCTTCCATGGAAGAGATGGTAAAAAGTTTTGGTTCGGAAGATTTCAAGGAAGGTGTCAAACATTTCATTGAGAAGCGCCCCGCTAAATTTACAGGAAAGTAGTCATGACAGATGCAATGGATTTTATTGATCCTGCTAATCGCCTTGCTGTTTTAGAACAAGTGACAGCGGAGGGTATGCTGTCCCTAAAGAAAGAAACTGTTAGGGGTAATGAGTACCATGTTTTTGCTGAAGCTCCTAATAACCTCAGAGAATTTTTTGAAATTGGTCTGTTGCATGGTGATTGGGAACATATCGTTTATGAGGAAGATCGAATCACTTATCCAGAAACTTATGCAAGAGCCAATCAATTAGGTAATGTCTTGCAAAGCACTTACGGTATTGAGAAAGGAGATAAGGTTTCATTTTCCATGCGTAACTATCCTGAGTGGATGTTTTGTTACATGGCCATTACTTCGATTGGTGCAATTGTTGTTCCACTTAATTCCTGGTGGCAAGGCGATGAACTTGAATACGGAATTACCAACAGCGAATCAAAATTATTCATTGGTGATGAAGAACGTTTGGATCGTCTTGGCGATCGCTGTTCTGATGTAGCAAAAATATCTGTGCGTTCCAATAATCCAGATCATCAAGCATTTGATTTTTATAAAGTGATTGAAGGCGCGAGCGATAAACTTGAAAATCCTGTAGAAATTTTACCTGACGAAGATGCTTCCATAATGTATACCTCAGGAAGCACAGGTTATCCTAAAGGGGTTGTTTTAACTCATCGGTCTATTATTTTTGCTCCCTATTATTGGATCACTCTTACAACTATGGGCAAAGCAGCGCTCGGTGAAGCTGCCCTTGAAGCTTCTCAAGATCAAATGGCAACTCTTGTGAGCGTTCCCTTATTTCATGTAACCGGTTGTCATGCTATTTTCTTACTCTCTATTCCTGTCGGTAGGAAAACGGTTTTGATGTATAAATGGGATCCGGATGTAGCGCTGGATTTGATTGAACGTGAAAAAATATCTATTTTCACTGGGGTACCAACTATGTCCTATGAAATGGTTGAAGCACAAAAGAAAAATCCCAGGGATATTTCCTCGCTTAAGGATTTAACCGGTGGGGGCGCTGCTAGACCACCTGAACAAGTCAAAGAGATGAAAGCTAATATGAAAGATACCAATCCTGGTATTGGCTATGGACTCACAGAAACGAATGCTTTAGCTGCGAACAATACCGGTGATGTGTATCTGCAAAAACCTGATAGCACTGGTTTTGCTGTTCCCAAGCTGATCGATTTAAAAATAGTCGACGACGATGGTAATGAAATGCCTACCGGAGAAGTTGGTGAGGTTTGTATAAGAGGTGCTTGTACTTTTCGTTGTTATTGGAAAAACCAAGAAGCTACAGATGAAGTTTTGGATTCAGAAGGATGGTTTCGTTCCGGTGATATTGGGCTACTGGATGAGGATGATTTCCTTTATATCAAAGACCGAAAGAAAGATATTGTTATACGTGGTGGAGAAAATATTGCTTGCTTAGAGGTGGAAGCAGCAATCACTGAACACCCTGCTGTCTTGGAAGCTTCGGTATTCGGTGTGCCAGACGAAAGACTTGGAGAAAAACTAGCGACTATGGTTTCTTACAGAGAAGGTCAAAATATTGATGAAACCGAACTATCTTCTTTTTTAGCTGAGAAATTAGCTAAATTCAAAATCCCAGAATTCATGTGGTTTCAGACCGAGCAACTGCCTCGAATTGCTTCAGGAAAAATTGCAAAAAAACAAATGCGTGAAGAAGCTATTGAAAAACTAGGAGGCTAATTTTGGATATTGTTGACAAGAGAGTTGTGGTTACTGGTGCTGCCAGTGGCATTGGCAAAGCTTTAGCCGTTGAATTTAAAAATGAAAAAGCCAAAGACGTTGTTCTGGCTGATTTGAATGAGGAAGTTTTAAAAGTCGCAGAAGAATTGGGATTTTCTGGTTTTGTTTTAAATGTTGGCAAGGAAGATGAAGTTAAAGATTTGATAAGTTTCGCAAATGAAAAAATGGGCGGCATTGATATTTTTTGTTCCAATGCGGGTATTGGAGGAGAAATCGGTTTATTGGATGTCTCAACCGAAGCTTGGCAGACCATTTGGGACGTTAATTTCATGGCTCATGCTCATGCAGCAAAACATTTGATTCCACAAATGTTAGACCAAGGTTCTGGTTATTTGGTCAATACCGCTTCTGCAGCTGGCTTACTAACGCAAATTGGCGCTGCACCCTATTCTGTTACAAAAGCAGCAGCAGTCAGTCTCGCAGAATGGATAAAAATAACCTACGGTCAAAAAGGCATTGGCGTTTCTTGTCTTTGTCCCCAAGCAGTAAAAACTGCAATGACTGCACAAGGTCCCGGAGTTGCTGGTGTTGATGGCATGATCGAAGCCGATGAATGCGCCAAGGATGTCATCGATGCGATTCAAAAAGAACGTTTTCTTGTTACCCCGCATGAAGAAGTACTCGAATACATCAAAAGGAAAACCACCGATTACGATCGATGGATTACAGGTATGCAAAGACTTCAAGATCGCTTTGAGGAATTTTACGAAGATTTTAAAGATCAGTAAGATCTTTGCAGTTTCTTGCTAAGAGATGATTCAAAGTTCCTGACTTGGAACTCTCACCCCAGATTCTACACATTTGCAAACCATCCACTCTATTGAAAAACTCTATTTCAGTAACTTTGATACGATCCAGATAATCCATCTTTGGCAGTTTATAAATTTCTAGAATTCCACCTAGATAAGCTTCTTTTGTCCCAACATCAACAAAATAAGTTACTTCGTAATTTTCTAGATTCTCTGAAAAATAATCCAGAGAAGAATCCCAAGAGGTTTTCTTAATCTGATAGTCGTTTGAACAAGCAAAAAACTGACATAAAATAATCATTAGGATTATTTTTTTTGAAAAAACTTTTTTATGTTTGAGATTGAACCCTTTCAAATATTTGGTACTGATCATCTTTCGGTTTTGATCTTTATTTTATCCCTGTCTATCTTAATTCCCTATTTTTTAAGAAATCAATCAGAAACTATCAAAACAAGATTTGGACAAGGTTTGGCAGTTTTATTGATAACCAATGAACTCTTAAAGCCGTTTATTTATTCAAGCGTTTGGCCAGAAGATTTTCCATTTTTAAAAATGCTACCAATGCATTTCTGCCATTTAGCAAGTTTCTCTGCAGCGATTTATATGTTGACACGAAAAAGAATATTTTTTGAAATTGCTTTTTTCTGGGGAATTGGCGGTGGTCTAATGGCAAATACCCAGCCAGATGTGAAATTTGACTTTCCACATCTGCATTTTTTACTTTTTTTCATCAGTCATGGCTTGATGTGGTTAGGTATTGGGTTCATTTCCATAGGACTGAATAATCGCCCTACTCTTAAATCAATTACAGATGTTTTGAAAGTCACCTTCCCGGTCTTATTTTTAGTTTACTTGATCAACGTCATCATTAATTTCTTTGCCGAAGGAGAACCTGCAAATTACTGGTTTATGATGCAACGTCCTGCTGGACAATCAATTGTTGATTTGATGCCGGATCCGCCTTTTCATTACATCTTCTTTATAATTTTAGGCGTTGCAATGTTCTACATAATTTACTCTCCCTTTTATCTGAGAGATAAACTTAAGTGATTATTTCCAAGTCTTTACTTAAATTTCACTGAGATATCTCTCAACTGGAGATAGAAATTAAAGGCAGAAACTGACAAAATAAACTTCTTTTTTTGGGGAGAACTGCAATGAGTTTAAAATGGGCAATTAATGGAGTACTAGACGATATTTATTTTATGGCGCAAGGATTACCGCGTCTTCTCTTTACCTGGAAACCTGAAAATCAACTATCCATTCTCAATTTTTTTGAAAAGAATGTAAAAAAATATCCCAACGAGATTGCTTTTGTTTTTAAAGATCAATCTACAACTTGGCAAGAAGCTGATAAAAAAGTTTCTCAGTACGGAGCTTATTTGCAATCGCAAGGTATTGAAAAAGGAGACTGTTTTGCATTGTTGATGGACAATTCAGCAGATTTCTTAATGCTCCTTCTGGCAGCACATCGAATTGGAGCGATAGCAGCTTTAATCAATACAACCGTTACTGGCGAGGGTTTAAAACATGTTGTCACAATTGTTGATGCAAAGGCAGCAGTACTGGGTGCCTCTCATCTTGAAAAATTCGAATCTTCTATGCCGGAAGCTGAATTGCAGTCGCTCAGACTTTTCTTAGTGGAAGACTCCATGACTGTTCCGGAGGGATATACAGATATAAATATTGCTGCTCAAAGTGCAGGAGAAGTAGTTCCGCACCCTTTAAAAATTAAAGATGTTGCTATGTATATCTATACTTCAGGAACTACAGGCTTACCAAAGGCAGCTTTGATAACAAATGGCCGAGCCGTAAAAACCAGTTATGCGGGTCAATTTTTTGGTTTTAAAGCCAAGCAAAAAGATGTGCTCTATCTTACTTTGCCGCTTTACCATGCTACTGGATTGCTTTGGTCTTGGGCCGGTTGCCTGAGAGCTGGTGCTACTACCGTAATCAAAGAAAAATTTTCTGCTTCTGAATTTTGGCCTGATGTCAGAAAACACAAAGCAACTATGTTTGGTTACGTCGGGGAACTATGTCGTTATTTAATGAACGTTCCACCTAACGATGATGATCAAAATCATCAGCTTCAAGTTATTTCGGGGAACGGTTTGAGACCGGATATATGGGAGAAATTCCAAACGCGTTTCAACATACCAAAAATTAGAGAGCTCTATGGAGCTACTGAGGGTGTTGGCGCATTGGTTAATACTCACGGTCGACCTGGCATGGTGGGAAGATACATGAGAGGTTCACTTGTGGTTAAGTGTGATTTAGAAAGTGGCGAGCCCATCAGAAATTCGGAAGGCTACTGTGAATCTGTAGAAATTGGCGAAACTGGATTGTTCATTTCAAAATTATCCAAACTCGCAACTTTTGAAGGATACTTGGATAAGCAAGCGTCTAGTAAAAAGATTATGGCCGACGTAATGGAAGATGGGGATGCTTGGTTCAACTCCGGTGACTTATTAACACGACATGAAAACAATTGGCTCTCTTTTGCTGATCGAGTTGGTGATACTTATCGTTGGAAAAGTGAAAACGTTTCTACCATGGAGGTTGCCGCGATAATTAATAAATATCCTGAAGTTTTGGATTCTAACGTTTACGGTGTAGAAGTAGAATCTGCAGATGGCAGAGCTGGAATGGCATTAATGAACGTCACCGGCGAATTTGATTTTGAAGTTTTTTCTGAACACATTGAAAAAAATCTCAATGCCTTTCAAAGACCTTGTTTTGTCAGAATTGCAGAAGAAATGAAAACCACCGGAACTTTTAAACATCAAAAAGAAGACTTAAAAAAACAAGGTTTCGATCCAGCTGCAATTGAAGATAAATTGTATTTTTATCAAAAAGGAAATTATGTAGAAATTGACGATTCTTTGTATCAAAGAATCCAATCTGGTGAGGAACGTTTTTAATGATCCAAGCCTTTAGAAACTTTATAACGCGAAGAACCTTTGCCTATAAGCTGAGAAATAAAGCTATGAACATGTTTTCAAGCTTTGAAAACTTCAACTTGATTAGAGAAAAAGCAGAGGCAAGCCGAAAAGCAGAAAATCGTCCCCACGAAGTTTTGTATTTTCATAAAGTGGATGATCCCTATTCTCACTTGACTGTTCATTATATTGATAAGTTTAAAGAAGCCTATGACGTTCAATTCAAACCCATCTTAGTTGGAGAGGAGAATCCTGCAGCTTTGCATGAACCTACGCTCTATACAGATTATTGTCTCGAAGACGTTAAGAGAATTGCATCTTATTATAATGTTGATTTCCCAGGTAAAAGCTATCCTGAAAAAAAATTAGCTGATAAAGCCAATTCCATTTTAACTGCAGTGAATCCTAATGAATTTGGTTCAGTAGCAAAAACAGTTAGTCATGCTCTCTGGAGTGGCGATCTAGCTAAACTTGAAGAGCTTGAAGTTTCTTACAAATCATCTGAACAAGAGGTTATTGAAACCCTTAAAGAAGGTAATGAGATCAGAAACGGCTGCGACTATTATTTTGGTTCGGCTTTTTATTACGAAAAGGAACTCTATTGGGGTGTAGATCGCTTAAATCATTTGGAAGATCGATTGACAGAGTTGGGAGCCAACAAATCGAGTGATAACGAACCTGTATGTTTACTGCAAACCAAAGCGCCTAACACTTTAACTGCTGAAAAAAGCGTTAATTTAACTTACTACCCTTCTTTAAATAGTCCATATACCTTTATCAGCGCCAAAAGAGTTAAAGAATTTCGAGAGGAGTATCCCATCAATCTCATTACCAAGCCTGTCCTTCCAATGCTGATGAGAATGATGGTCATTCCAACTTTCAAGGGAAAATACATCATCTCAGATGCTGCCAGAGAAGGTCGCAAATATGGCTACGAAATGAAAGAGGTCTTTTCGCCAATTGGTAAGCCCGCCAGAAAAGCATACTCCCTTTTTCCTTTAATTGACTCCTTAGGAAAAGGATTTGAATACATAGATGAATTACTTAAAGCTTCTTTTCAAGAAGGAATAAATATTGGGGATGATGACTACTTAAAGAACACCGTTACGGAATTAGGTCTGGATTGGGATTCTGTTAAAAAAGATTTGAATACATCAAAATGGAAAAAAGTTTTAAACGATAATGTCAACGACATGTATCAAGGTAATTGTTGGGGAGTGCCTAGTTTTAAAATAACCGATGATGATGGTTCTAATCCTTATTACGTTTGGGGCCAAGATCGTATGTGGCTACTAAAGGAAGAAATCAATAGACGTTTGACATAGCCTCAAGCAAAATAGCTTGGTTTTTAAATATTTCAATCGTTTATCTTCTCGAATAAAACTCAGTTTTAAGTGTCAAAGGAAAAAGACAAACAAAAGAAAAAAAGGTTAAATCCGGTTGCTAAAAATGCCGCTAAATTTAATCGAGCTTCAGTATTTAAAGATAAAACAAAGTACGACAGAAAAAAATTAAAAAAAGATGAAGAATAATTTTAATAATCTCTTGGAAATGGTGGGCAATACGCCAGTTGTTAAAATTAATAACATCGATACTGGTCCTTGCGAGTTATACGTAAAACTTGAAAATCTAAATCCAGGGGGATCTATCAAAGACCGCGTAGGTATGAAGATTATCGAGGAAGCTGAAAAAAGCGGTGCTCTGAAATCTGGAGGCACTATTGTTGAGTGTACTGCAGGAAACACAGGCTTGGGTTTGGCTTTAGCCGCAAAATTAAAAGGCTACGATTTGATATTGGTCATTCCAGATAAAATGAGTCAAGAAAAGGTAATGCATTTGGAAGCTATGGGAGTCGAAATTGTTTTTACTCGCTCTGATGTTGAAAAAGGACATCCAGAGCATTATCAAGAAATGGCGGCTGCTATCGTAAAAAAAACTCCCGGTTCTTTTTTTGCTGATCAATTTAGCAATCCAGCCAATCCTCTTGTGCATGAAACCACAACCGGGCCTGAGATTTGGTCGCAAATGGAAGGTGATGTTGACGCCTTCGTTGCAGGCGTAGGAACTGGAGGTACTATCAGCGGTGTTGGAAAATACTTAAAAGCGCAAAACAAAGACATTCAAATAATCATTGCAGACCCAATTGGCTCGGTCGTTGCAGATGCGGTAAATACAGGAAATTATAAATACGAAGGCGGTTCGTGGCTGGTAGAGGGTATCGGTGAAGACTACATTCCTGATAACTTAAATTTAGATATCATCGATGAAGGAATTTACGTTTCTGACAAGGATGCTTTTGCAAGAGTAGATGAACTACTAAGAAAGGAAGGTATTTTAGCTGGGACTTCTTGTGGAACATTAGTGGATGCCGCAATAAAGTGGTGTCAAAAACAAACAGAACCAAAAAAAGTAGTAACATTGATTTGTGATACTGGTAATAAATATTTATCCAAAGCTTTCAATAAAGATTGGCTAAAAGAAAATGAATTAATTGACTGAGAATCATGAGTAAAAAAAATAAAGAAGGATTTGAAACCAGAGCAATACATGCTGGTCAAAAGGCAGATCCGACTACAGGTGCGGTGATGATGCCTATTTATACGTCCTCAACTTATGAACAAGAAAGTCCTGGGGTGCATAAAGGTTTTGATTACTCACGCTCTATCAATCCAACCAGAAAGGCTTTTGAAGAATGTATTGCAAGCCTTGAAAATGGTGAAGCTGGTTTTGGATTTTCATCTGGTGTAGCTGCCATTTCCGCTTGTGTTGAATTACTTTCTCCTGGTGATCACGTGATTGCTATGAATGATCTCTACGGCGGCACGGTCCGCCTTTTCAACGAAATCAAAACACTTTCACAAGGTATCGAAGTGACTTATGTCGATATGACTGACATGCAGAACGTCCTTGAGGCTAAAACGGATAAAACAAAAATGATATTTGTTGAAACACCAACCAACCCTTTACTGAGAGTCGTTGATTTGTCGGCAATTGCTGATTTTGCCAAAGCGGAGAACATTTTAAGCGTTTGTGACAATACGTTTGCTTCACCCTATGTGCAGCAACCATTAAATCACGGTATCGATATTGTTTTGCATTCCGCAACGAAATATTTAGGAGGTCACTCTGATTTGATAGCAGGTGCTTTGGTTATTGGTAAAAAAGACGATGCGCTAGTTTCAAGAATGGCAAATATTGTTAATTCCTTGGGCCCTATTACCGGTGCTTTCGATAGTTATTTAATTCTCAGAAGTTTAAAAACTCTTGCGGTCAGAATGGAACGACATTCTGAAAATGCTATGGCCATTGCCAAACATTTTGAAAGCCACAAAGAAATTTCAGAAGTAATTTATCCTGGACTCACAAATCATCCACAGCATGATCTGGCATCAAAACAAATGAATGGTTTTGGCGGCATAATTTCAATGAATATCAAAGGTGGTTTGGAAAAATCAAAAAGTTTTCTTGAGCGAACAAAAATTTTTGCTCTTGCCGAAAGTCTAGGTGGAGTGGAAAGTTTAATTGAGCACCCCGCTTTAATGACCCATGCTTCATTACCTAAAGACCGCAGAGAAATGATAGGAATTTCTGATGGGCTGGTGAGATTGTCCGTTGGCTTAGAGTCTTTGGATGACTTAGTCGAGGATATTGAGCAGGCTTTAAAATAAATATTTCTGAGTAAGGGGGAAGGAATATGCATTATCTTTTAATTTTTTTCCTATTTTCATTAAATTTAATTGCAGTGGATAAACCCAATGTGGTGATTATTCTTACAGATGATCTTGGGTGGGGAGATGTTTCTTATCACGGAGGTTATATTCCAACTCCTAATATTGATCAACTGGCTGAAGATGGGCTGGAATTGAATAGGTTTTATTCAAATCCTGTTTGCAGTCCCACTAGAGCTTCCTTGTTGACCGGCATGCATATTTTCAATCATGGGGTCGTAAGACCATTCATGAATCCAGCAGCTGAACAAACAGGCATGCCTCCTGAGTTAAAAATTATGCCGCAATATTTCAAAGAAGCAGGTTACCAAACGGCGTTATCTGGTAAATGGCATCTTGGATCAGCAAAAGAAGAATTCTGGCCATCGAATAGAGGTTTCGAAACAAGTTATGGTCACATGACCGGCGGCATTGGATATTTTGATCATACTGCAGCAGGTCGATTGGATTGGCATAGAAACGAAAGCACATTGAGAGAAGAAGGTTATTCGACGGTGTTAATTGCGAATGAGGCTATCAATCTAATAAAAAATAAAGATGAGAGGCGTCCTTTATTTTTATATGTGGCCTTTAATGCTCCGCATACACCAATAGAAGCCCCACTTCAAAATATTGAAAAATTTTCTTATGTGGAGGATGAAAACGATCGGGTGTATGCAGCAAATGTTAATGCTCTAGATAATGAGATAGGCAGAATCATCAAAGCAATAGAGGCTGAAGGATTACTAGAGGAAACGATTATTCTTTTTTTTAGTGATAATGGCCCGCTTTTTGATATGAGTCCTGTTTTCAAAGTTATGGCTCCAGATTTGGTAGATGCAGAAGGTAGTACTGGTGGTTTGAGTGGTAGTAAGGGTTCTGCAATGGAAGGTGGGATTAGAGTGCCTGCGGTAATGTGGTGGAAAGGAATTATCGAGAATGAGAAATCCGATCAGTTTTTCTTCGTCCAAGATGTGCTTCCAACTTTATTGACTGCTGCAAATATTAAAACTTCTGAGGCAGATAAATTCGATGGTGAAGATAAATGGTCTAACTTACTTTCCGGACAAATTGTTCCGCCAAAAAATGCATTTGTTGGAGCAAGAATTATGTTCGATGAGCGAGCCTTATTCAACGATCAATGGAAACTTCATTCAGCAAAATCTGTTTTATTTCCAGTTCCAGCTTCATATCAACTATTCAATATCATTGAAGATCCTTTTGAACAAAATGATTTAGCTGAAGAAGAACCGGAAATATTTAAGGCTATGAAAAAAACCATAACCTCATATGTTGAACGCGATGTAGTAGGAAATATGAATCCTGCACATGGCTATTTACATGGTGATAATGAACAAGGTGGAGTTGAAATAGGTTCGCCTTGGTTGGATGGAGGCTATGAATTGAATAATCCTCCCTCTGCAGTAACAAGCTTTTTTATTTTTCTTTGGATACTTGTTCAAGCTTTTAAATATCAGCTAGCAGCTGCTTTTTTATTCGTTGTTCTAATTTTTTATGCTTTTAAAAAATTAAGACGGTAATAAAAGTTAAAAGCTTTAAGTAAAGTTGAAAAAACAGAGTTTATTGCCATCCAAGTCATATACGTAAGCACCGTAAAAGGTTCCTGCTCTGGGTCCTGGCTCTCCATCATCTTTTGCACCAAGCTCAATTGCTTTGGCATGCATCTTGTCAACTTCCTCGTGTGAATCCAAAGCAATAGCTTTCATAGTACCGTTACCATGTGAGGCTGTTCCACCGTCATAAGGTTTCGCAATAGCTAAAACAACTGAATTGCCATCTTCAGAAAGCCACATAGTAATTCGATCATTGGCAGGAAACTTTTTTGCATTTATCTGAGCCAATAAACCGTCGTAAAATGTTTCTGCAGCTTCTTTATTGTTGGTGCCAATTGTTGAATAGCCTTGTAATTTTGAGGTCATAGTATTCTCCTTATATTTTTGTTAAAAAATCTATCATATGACTGGTGACTAGTTCTGGACTTTCTTGTTGAGTCCAGTGACCGATACCATCGATGATTTCTACTTTTCTTAAATCGTCATAATTTTTTGTAAAAGCTTCGAGAATGTCTTCTTGAGAAGCGCTTTCATCTCTGGCAAAAAAATTTACAGGATCCAGAGTGCCGGTTATAAAACAAGCAGGCAGAGGGTAAGACATATTTTTAAATTCCTGTAGTTCTTCAAAATCAATGTCTTGAGCTCGGTATCTATTAAATGGCCCTCTAAAGCCGCTTTGTTTGAATTCATTGGTGAAATAATTTAAATCTTCCTGAGTAAGCCAGTCTGGGAAACTCTCGAATCTTGGAGATTTCTCTAACATTGTCGAATCGGGAGTCTTTTGATAATCCGGATTGCCTATATTTTCAATCATGAATTGCATACCTCTGCCATCACTACTGAAATAAGTAATTTCCAGAGCTTTGCGGACATCTGCTTCAAACTCAGCTTCGGCAACGCCTTCTTCTTGAATATACAATTGATAAAAGAATTTATCTTTGTAAAGTTCTCTGAACAATTGAATTAAGGATTTTTCCCCAACTGGTGTATAAGGAACCGAAAGCGCACCTACTGCTTTGATGGTATCTTGGTACAGCAGTCCTGTAGTCCAGACTATTGGCCCTCCCCAATCGTGACCAAATAGATAAGCCTCTTTGTAACCAAGTGAATCAATGACGCCAGCTATATCGGCCGCTAAGTTTTTTAAAGAGTAGGCTTCTATTTCATGCGGTTTGTCGGAACCTCCGTAACCACGCACATCGATAGCAGCCACTTTAAAGCCTGCATTGGCTAAAGGTTCTATTTGATGACGCCAGCTGTACCAACTTTCCGGCCAACCATGAACCAAAACCACCAAAGGTCCCTCGCCTTCTATTGCGGCTCTTATTTTTAAGTTATTCCCATCTAACAGTTGAAAATTCATACTTTTTTTGTATTTGTATTAAACCACAATGGAATGACCGCAAGTAATAGTCCACTGACAAAAAAAACAAACATGCCAACCTTTCCAAAATCTCCTTGTGATGTAACAGAATCGATAAAGTCTTTTGAGGAAGCGCTGATATCAATCGCCCCATTTACTGCATCTAAGTTAGCTAGGGATGCGGCTGTTCCGTCCATGTAGAAATTCACCCATAGACCATTATTAAAAGCATTTAGAAAAACTGCAAAAGCAAATGCTGTAAAGATGAGTTTTAAAAAAAGGTTAGCTCCTTTTTCTATTAATACTCTAGAAATCCAAACTGCAATCAAAACAGAAATAACATTTCCTAGAAATATAATTGAAATTGATACTCTTGATTGCACAAAAACTTCCCATATCCCCAATTCAATCATACTGCTTTGCATCGCCAGTTCTTCCATAATTTCTCCCAAAATTTAATGTTCAACACATTACAAACTATAAAGCATTCCCATCCAACAGTTGAAAATACTTGAGTTATAATAATGTCAGTTTTTTATTATCATGGCTACATTAAAAGCAGCAATCATTCCTGTGACTCCCTTGCAGCAGAATTCTTGTGTCATTTGGAAAGAATCCTCAAAAATTGCAGCGGTGACTGATCCTGGCGGCGATTTATCTTTGATCGAAAACTTCATTGTAGAACAAGGTTTAACTCTTTCTAAAGTCTTTATCACGCATGGTCATTTAGATCATGCTGGTGGTGCATTCGAACTGGCAGAAAAGTACAACGTTGAAATTGAAGGGCCTCATAAAGATGATGGTTTTCTTATTAACGCTCTAGAAGAGCAAGGCAAACGTTATGGTTTGGATAGTGCAAAAAATTTTGAGCCTAACCGATGGTTAACCGATGGCGACCAAATCGAAATCGATGGTGAAAAGTTAGACGTTTATCACTGTCCTGGACATACTCCAGGTCATGTAGTCTTTCATCATCCAGAATCAAAGCTTGCCATAGTTGGCGATGTGCTCTTTCAAGGTTCAATAGGTAGAACGGATTTGCCTCGAGGTAATACACAAGATTTGCTCGATGCCATCCGAGGAAAATTATGGCCTTTAGGAAATGATGTGACCTTTGTTCCGGGACATGGACCGGTTTCTACGTTTGGTCAAGAGCGTCTAACCAATCCCTACGTTGCAGATCAGCTTTTTAAAACCTAAAGCGAGCGATAAACTGCTTCTTCAAACCTTTGCAACACCATTTTGGGTTTTGCGTGATAACAAGGAGCAATTTGCATCATGATGGTTCCACCGATATCTTTTTCATAATCGAACCAAAAAAAAGTGTTCATAATGCCTGACCAGGCACAAGAACCTTTTGACCTTTGATTTGGAACTTCTTTGGTATTGATCATAAATCCATAACCCCATTTTTTTTCGATACCTGGAAACCACTCATTGGGTGCGATGATGGCTGGATTGAAACTAGGTTGAAAGGGAACGCTCAAATCACCTATTTGATTGGAGGTCATTTCCTTGATTATTTTTTCAGATAAAAACTCTTTTCCATTAACCCTTCCCTTATTTAAAAACATTCTTAGAAACTTCGCGTAATCCTCTGGACAAGAAAAAATCCCTCCTCCCCCATAAGCAAAGTCTTCTATTTGAGGTGAAGCCATGAAAGCACTGATGTCGGTCAGTCCATCATCTTCGTCTTTAGCATAAATATTTGGTAAGCGATCTTCTCCTAGTTTGGAAATATCAAAAGAAGTCTTATGCATCTCAAGGGGATCAAAAAAATTTTTAGTCATAAAATCATTCAACGATTGCCCAGATAATTTTTCAATGACTTTGCCCAACCAGCCAATACCAATTCCATAATGCCAGTAAGTTCCAGGCTGCTCAATCAGAGGTGCATTAAGAAATTTTCCCTCTTTATCCAAGAGATCGGCAATTTCTCCTTGCAGCAGTAAATGCGATAAAGTTTGGTGATGAAAGTCATAGCCAAAACCTGAGGTATGAGTCAACAATTGATGGAAAGTTATTTTTGAATTTGGAGACTCATAATGAATTTCATCGTTTTCCAACTTGGCAACTTTAAGATCTTTAAAATCACCTAAAATATTCTCAACCGGAGTATCCAAGGCAAGGTTTTCTCTGTCGGCTAACAACAAAAATGCTGATGAAGTCAAAGCCTTAGTCATAGAGGCAATTCGAAAAATAGCATCTGAACTTAAAGGTATTTTTTTTTCTAAGTCTGTAAATCCAACAGAACCAGAAGCAAGCATTGATTCAGAGTTGGTCAAGGCATAAGCCGCGTAAGGAATGTTACTTTCCTCCAGCGCTGCTTCTACAACTTTATTGAAATCCTCCATGATACTCTCCTCTTTCTGGAGCGGGCAGCGGGAATCGAACCCGCATCGTCAGCTTGGAAGGCTGAAGTAATAGCCATTATACCATGCCCGCAAATCTCAAAGTGAATGGTGATTATACATCTCCAAGACTTAATTGTGAGGAGGATTTTTTAATCTCGATTAAGAGCTAAAGCAGCTTTTCAAACAACTGCTTTCTCAATTCTGTAACGTTACTAAAATTTTCAAAATCTTTAAATGCTGCCCTATTAACAATTTCTTTCAACTCTTTGTCAGTTTCAACAATCACGCAAGGAAATAAAAAATTTCTTTCACGAATATTTATTGGTAATTCGTTTCGATGCAACACTTCTACCTTATATTCTTGCTCTAGCTCTGCGATAAACTTTAGCCATGCATCTCTGACAAAAAATGTTCCGTGAGTGATGTCACAAAGTTCACAAGCACTACCTGTTTTTAAAATATTTTTGTTTATCCAATATTTAACTTTACCCAATATGCCGCCATCAGCATCATAAACAAAGTAAATGGTTCTGGGTTGTACCATAAAATCTTTAACTAAATAACCCAGGATTAGAGAGAAGATAAATCAATCCTCCTATGCCAAATAATGTCATAGCAATACCGCCGGTAAACATACTCAATGTTGTTCCCAAGGAGATGACCATTTTTTCTTTTGTCTTCATGTAATCTCGATAGTCATCGCGAATGCGAAACAAACCAACAACAATAAAGATAACCCAAAGGACTACCATGAAGTCATACCCACCCATATCTATATTCTACAAATATTTAGTGAAATACTTATATTCAATATAGTTTGGATATAATTACAAAAATAACGATTTAGTTATAATTACATTATGGATGAAGTCATCGTAATAGTTTTGTTAGCAACTTTGTTTGCTATATGTTTTGGTGCAGTAGAAATCTACATCAGGCTTAACGATGACAAAAAAACCATTTGGCTTTGGACGGAAATTGTCTCTGTGGCTTTGATGTTGTTTTTTGGCTCTTTGACCGTGGGCCTTTTAACTTATCTGGGGCTGAACTTCTTCAGTGGAATAATCGCGGGCTAAGCAATTTGTCATGTTCATCATTGCTTGGCCATTTATAGCTTTTGTCTTTTGGTATGTGTTTTTTAATTATTTTAGATCGAGCGCATACAATGGGAGAAAGCCTTTAACGGATAGGCAAATCTTCAACTTGTCACTTATAGTCGGCGGAATTGTGTCTTTTATACTGATTGGCGTTTGACTAAAGAGAACCACCAAAGATATCTTTTTTTCTTCGATTGTGTGCTTCTCTTAATACCAAGAAAGAACCGGCGGTAACCAAAAAGTACACGATTTGAATCCAATGGAAGTAAAAGAAAATAAACCCAACTATCTGCGTGATCAAAAAGAAAAAAGTGACAATCAAAATGGGCCAAACGGTAGAAGTTGGATTCTTGCCGCTCAAATAACGATAAGAGAAATAGGCTATTGTTAAGAAATAAGTTGGCACAACCACACGATAAACCCAAATTCGCATTTCCTCAGGCGTGAATCCCAGCGCAGTCAATTGATCCATATATGTCGGAACGATCATAAAAACAGCGGCTAAAACCAAAGATAGGATCATTAAGCCGCCCAAAAAGTATCTGATAAATCTTTCCATGTTTTTCTTTAAATAATATTGGGAATAACCGCCTTTCTACTCTCTGGATAATCTTCAAATTTTTGTTGGTACCATTTGTGGTTGGCTACGGCACGTGGAAATAAATTGCAAACCGTCCATAGAAAGAAAACCAACCCTGCCCAGCTCCATGTCATTATGGCCCAGCCCAGCCACTCGATGAATTCGCCCAAGTAATTTGGATTGCTGACTTTGTTGAACAAAAACCCTTCAGGGATGTGATAACCCTCGCCTTTTTCCTTTCGTAAGTTGATCATGATTTCATCGGATCTGACGTTAATGTAAAAACCGGCAAAAAATACGAACAATCCTAATAAGAACGGAACGGTTGTTATCCAGTCGTTAGTGTAATCACTCAGAAGAAAAATCCAAGTGCCCTGAAAGAAAACGTTTACAAAGTTAAAGCCAATGGCAGAAAAAACTACCATCAAAGGCATCTTCTTATCAGTGGATTGAGCTCGCATCGGCCAAACAAAACTTCGATTGAAATAATGTCCGCAATACAAAACAGTAAAAATAACATGCACTGGATTGGTGTAATCGCCAGCAACGATGAAATAAAGCAACATCAAGAAAAAAGCCGGACATTCTTCAATGATCCAACCGGCCTTTGCTGAGATTTCAGGTCCCCAGCCCTTTGTGACGTGCTTGCCGTAAGGCGCGGTTTCAAAAAATAAATAGACAAACGCAATAAGACCCACAGCTAACCAAGCAAGCAGTAAATAGTTAAAAGTACTGTCGGCGATAAAGGTCATAAACCTTTATTTTCTTCGTTGATTACGTGATCGTTGGAATCAACATTATCAAAGAGATTCTCCCGAGCGTCGCGACTCATGACATCAACGATGATTCCAATCACCATATTGAGTAACACCACGGAGGTTACGAGAATAAAACTGATGAAATAAATCCACGAATACGGATGAGCTTCGATGACGTTGGTCATCACCGCTGCCCAATCGTCGTAGGTTGCAACTTGAGCCAAGGTCAATGCCGCAATTCCAATATTTGCCCAATGCTCTGGATCGGTCTCACTAAAGATCAGAGTACCAATCGCCGCCCAAATATAGATCACAATAAACATGAGCAACGCAATGAAGGCTACCCTTGGCATTGATTTGAAAAGCGATTCCACGATATGACGAAACGCTGGAACGACGGTAATGATTCGAAGTACTCTAACGATTCTCAACAAACGAGCAACAAAGGCGCTCTCTGCACCATCCACAGGAACCAAGCTGACCAACACAATGATGAAATCAAAGATATTCCAACCATTTTTGAAAAAACGAATGGGATGATTGGCTTCGGCAAAAATACGAATCATGATTTCCACCAAAAAGAAAACGGTGATTGCGTAGTCAAAATAGTCAATGATGATGGAATACTGGTTGGGAATATCGTAAGAGCTTGCGCCGGCATAGATGGCTGATGCCACAATTACAGAAATGACAAGCCCTGTGAAAAATTTACTATCACGGATGCTTAAAAAGAAATCGATAAACTGTCTCATAATTTTAGCCGCTTATTATACATATTAAGTTTAAAAAAACTGAACCCGGCACAAGGCCGGGCCCAGGGAGCGTAATCCTTTAAATGGATTAACGAAATTGTCGCCTAAGTACCAAAAAGACAACGGCAAACGTTATTTAAAATATTACGCTCCTTTAAATTCCTTTACATAATTCCTCTTTACTACTCCGATAAAATTACGGTACCAATGGCTTGAATATAATTAGCCGCATTTTGTTTGGAATAAATTAGCTCTGCGCCTGCTTCAACGTGCGAGGCGGTACCGTAGAGACTGCCTTGCATGCTCTTCCAAGTACTCACGCCATTAGCAACAGTAGCAGCACTATTTCCGCCACTAAAATTTGGATTTCCAGCAGTGCCGTTTGCACTCCAAGTAAGGGTGCCCATTCTTTGTCCGTTATCGAAAGAAGTTGCGGAACTACCAGCACCTGAACCGCAACCGTTTCCACTATTAGCACCATTATCACAAGTGTGTTTTCCTAAATCATGAACCTCAATGGTTATGCCATAATCTCCTGAACCATTAAAGACAACAGAACCTGTTGCTCGAGAACCTTCAGTCCAAGCGTAATTGGTCGTAACCCCACTTATGGTTTGACTTTTCCACATACTAAACATTGCCATACCGGCAAGGCTTGCAGTTCGACTGACTGGCCAATCGCTCGAGTCCAATAAATCACCAGCATACCAAGTACCCATATGCACGGCGCTCGGTTGTTCGCCAGTCATGTATTCAAGACCGTCATTAGTGGCCATAGCCCAAATACCCCAAGACATGTATTCCAAAGAAGGTTCGGGGTCAACACAATGAGCTGCAGAACTAAAAGTTGCTAAACAAGGATTCAGCCAGTCTCTGTCTTTTTCATCAATGGTATCCCAAGTAACTAACGCACCGGCATTATCTACACTACTTGAAGTATTAAAAGAGGTTGTGGACCCAGGCAATTGGATATTTTTTGATTCGTCTTTAAGTATGGCGCCGAAAACTTTTTTATTGATGTAGGCGGAGTTCGCAAAAGATGCGGTATCTTTTTGATTGTCATCATCACCAAATTGCAAAGTAGCCCCAGTATTTCCTACCAAACGATGAACAGACGAACAGCTGCCGGCAGCCCAAGAAACGCCGTCAAAACTGCAACCGCCAGAATGATACCAAGTATTGTCTCCGGTACTGGTGTTGGTATTCCAATCGGGATCGGGATGAATGTTTATGTTATTGGCGATGACTTTGACTCGATCGTTGGCGGCATCAAAGGTAGCAGTTAAAGGTGCTCGAAAATACTGAGGCATACTTTTAAGACTTCCCTCAACATCAGTCATCCAATGTCCTGAGAATCTTCCGTTCCAAGTATTTGCTGAAGTAGTAATGCCCGAACGCCAACTGTTGGAACCTTCTAAATTTATGGCATCCACGTAGTTAGAACCATCGTATTGTTTTTGTTGAGCAATACCTTGATAGAAAGTTTCGGTTTTATACTTCTGATCCGCTAAAGTCGCAGAGTCATTGGCAGCCATGGAATACATCACACCCAGTTCCATGTTTTTTACTCCACCTTCTATATGACAGCCAGTAAATGAAGTTGCGCGCCCTGAGCTACAAGGATCGCTGGTGGTGATGATTGCGGTTGCTGGCGCACCAATCGTAGAGGAACCTGCTCCTTGATTGTCGCCAAAGAAACAACCGTTATCCGGTCCGGAAACACAAGCAATCGGGTTTATACCAAAAGTAATTTGCGGAGCTTTTTGCGCACCGGCATATTCGCCATCGGTTGTCGTGGTTCTACCGTCTCTACGTTTGTAACTCCAATAATGCGAGCCATCAACAACTGTTCCCGTTGAAGAAACTGCATATCCTGCAGATGAAGTCTGAGAAGTAGCAAAATCGGATTTATCGCCGGAATCTACAACCAAGACAGAAAACAAACTTTGTTGAGAACGGTGCGGAGCAACACTTGTGTCTGTGCCATGCGGACTATAGTGACATTTATAGGCGACAACTCCACAACTCCAATTGAGTTGCGCAAACAAACCCACACCTCTGCCAGTTGGGTTGTAAACCTGATACCAAAGCGATTGTCCAACAGGCACGAAATCAGCATTATCAGCTAAATCACCAAAACGTTCTGAGGCGACATTCACATTATGGTCCAATACTTTGGCCGCGTAGCCATACATGCCATCAATGCGAGATTCACTAAAGTCGCTTGCGCCCAAGACCCCACCATTGTGTTGATTGCTGAAATTAGCACCCCGAGTGTTGTAAGTAATAGCCGAGATGTTGCCTTTGAAATAATTATCTTCGTTCAGTTGGTGGAAATCAAAATTGGCATCGGTACCGTTGTCTTTGCTTTCCATATAATCGGTGGAAATAAACTGCGGCATAATGGTGTGCACGTGTCTGAATCGCTGATCTAGGTTTAAAGAAGTAGTTGGTCCGACATATTGTTGCAATTCGTATTTGTTCGTGTGCAACAAAGGAATGGGTGCGTAGGCAACTACCTTCTTGGTATTGTTTAAGAAAGATTCAAGTTTGCTCGCAGTATAAACCTCTCCTCCAATAACAATTTCATCAGTTGCCGTCGTGTGACTGATTGCACTTCCTGCACTCAGCGAGCCGCCGGTTACACCGTCTCGAGAATTGGGTCCTGCAGCATCGAAACCGGTCGCATTGTTTGCCGGCGGCGTGTAAGACAAAGCGGTTGGATCCTTATCCAAATGCATCCACATGAATTGCCCCATATGACCGGAACGATAAGATTGCTTGATGTTCGAAGGCAGAAGAACGTTTTTGACTCCGCCCGTACCTTGTGGGCTAAAACTAAAGTGGGTACCAGCCTTCGCTGTATACTCATTGTAATTGTTCGAACAAGTGGTTGAATTTAAAGCATTAAAACCGGTCTGATCGTTATAGCAATAGGTTGTACCATTAACCGTTTGATTGTTGGTAAAGTAGGCATTATGCATGTGGTCGATATCTTGTGGGTTATCATTGCCATCCGGGTTTTGAAAAGTATCGAAGTAATTCATCGAGGGACCTTCATACTCGCCAAAATGATTATCGTGAAAATAAAGTTGGATGTAATCTTTTCCTTCACACATGGAAATGTCTTCAGCGCTTGATGCACAAGAGACGTCTTTGGAAATTCCGATAAATGCATTATTTGATACTTGATGCGGGAAACTATTTCCAAAATCTCCTTGAACGATTCGAAAAGAGTCGTCATTGAAATTTAACTGCACTTCGAAGTTTGCTTCATGATTGTTGTTCGAGTTGCTATAACTTCTGATGTTGTACCAACCAATGGTCAGGATTTTTGTCGCAGAATTCCATAATTGGCGTATTGACCAATTATTATTATTACTATCAGTAAAGTAGTCATGCCAGAGAGCAAAGATCGTGTTATCCAGATTATCTGCATTAGTTGTTCCAGGCTTTCCGTAAACGTCAGGTAATTTATAACTATCAGGACGCATATTTCCGCCACTATTAGAATAGGCATTCGCTTCATGCAGATACATCAAAGGCCTACCACCACCTAGATATGCCGCTACATAAGTTTGATTGCTGTTACCATTTAAATTTTGTTGATGCCAAGGTTTATCTGAATTAGCACCACCATTACCGAAAGTTAAAAATCCATTCTCATTAACGTAAATATGAGAAAAAGATTGTCCAAAAAAATTAAAAGTTTCAGGTAAAGTCACGGTTTCAAATTCGGAAGTGTAATTATCGTTAGTCCCACCAAAGCCTTGATTGTACTCACCCAAAAGAGTATTGGTTCCAGTTCCATTTCCGGCGTTGGCACCGTTTATACTAGAATTCAAAAGATAATCTGTATTTCGACCAAAATTTCTTTGCGTGACTTTATAACCAGAAAAATTGGAGCCTTCTGTGGTAGAAGTCCAATTTCCATTTATGTCGACTTCGGTGGTCCCACCACCACAACCTTGTCCGGAGTCCAAGCAACGATATTTAGCCTCTTCTCTGGTAGGTCTCGCAGCATCCCAACCAGCATTGGCCTCAGACATTGGGGCATATTGTCGAGAAGTATTGTTACCGGTTGAGGAATCCACCGGGAACCAATATTCAAAATCCAAAATTTCGGTGCCGTGTTCGTTATCACCATTCGCTACCGTACTGGTTCGGTAATAAGTTTTTCCACCATTTTGACCATAGCGCGTGTAAAACTCATCATTGGCTGAGGCTATATGTGGACTGCTTACTCGATCGGCTACCGTTAAAACCGATTCTGTGACTACCTGATTGTTGTGTCCACCGCTTCCACTGGCATTACGATGTGCGGTTGCTTTAAATGGGCTTTGAAAATCGTGACTTACACTATTGTAACCACTGGCAAATTTCAGCACCAAGTTTTCGTTAGACTCGACATTTTTTCCCTTAAAGTACATTAATGGAGAAGAAACTTGACCCTCACCTGGAATATCAGCCGTAACCCTGACGTCTAGCGTTCCTGTATTTTGAACACTACCTTCATTAATAATTATAGGATTTGCGCTTCCTGGAGCGCCAGTATAGTTTTTAATACTTAAAATACCTGCAGAATCTATAGTAAAGTTACCGCGATTAGTCCCTTCTATACCATAAGTAGTACCTGCAATGCCTGTGCCAAAATCACCAACGACTCTATCTGATGCTCCTTTGGAAACGATATCTTCATCCAGTAAATAAGTGAAATTAGAACTTGCTGTTCGAAAATAAGTTCCTTTTTTTACATAGCTTGTAGAAGCTCCAGAATCTGAAACGGTATAAGTAAAGTTATCAACGTTTAAAGTAAAGTTTGCAGTTTCGGATTCGCCTCCTGCAGAAGCAGTCACACTAAAAGTGTGAGAAGTTGCTGTTTCATAATCTAGAGCATTGGCCAATGTCACTTGTCCTGTAGAAGCATTGATGGCGAATTTTGAATTACCGCCACTTAAGGAATAGGTTGCACTCGGAAAACCATTCACGGCAGAGTTTAAAATAACTGTGCCGGTCGCGATATTTTCTGCTTTACTTGCAGAGACAAGGGTGCCGCTAAAACCCACCGCTACATCTGTAACGTTAAAAGTAGAGCTACGTTCTTTGGTGATTCCTTTTGAATCAGTAGCTATGACATTTAAAGTATATGAAGTGGTAGTCTCATAATCCAAAGCGCTATTCAAAGTTACCTGTCCGGTGTCTTGGTTGATGGCAAATTTGTTACCAAAATTGTTTTCCAAGGAATAAGTCAGATCGTCTATATCAGTATCGGTTCTGGAGGCATTTATCACTACTGTTCCGGTGGCTGCTGACTCAGCTAAAGAACAAGAACTTTGACATGCGGTAGTAAAATCAGGTGCAATGTTCTCTAAAACGTTTATTGACAACGGCACATCGACGCTATCGGTTCCGCTGGTAACTTTAATTACCAAATCAAATTTACTTTGCGCTGAAAAATTAAAAGCTTTATCTAATCTAAGCTTTCCATTTTTATTTATTCGAAAATATTCTTTACCTGTTCCTGTGATTTCATAGGTCGGAGTTTCATCTGAAACTGGAAAAATATCAGCCAAAATTTTGTTTACATTGTCGCCTTCATGAAAGGCTGCCGCACGAACTGTTCCAGTTGCACTCAATTCAGAGACATCAGCAATATTGATGGTAAAAGGCACTCTTACGGTTTTGCCTTTGTTGTTGGTCACCAGAAGAACTAAGTCATATTTTTCTGCGGTTTCAAAATCGAGAAAACCTTTAGTTCTAATTTTTCCTCTTTTATTAACTTTAAAAACACCAAAGTCATCTTCTAAGGCATAAGTCATGTTGTTACCTTCAACAGCAGTAGTTGCTACTAAAGTATTTTTTGGTGAGCTCTCAATAAACGAATCGGCTCTAACTGTAACATTAGCTGACATTTTTTCTTCTATGGCTTCTTGCTGAACCGTTTCAGCTGTAGTGTCTTGAACCTCTTCAGTAGTTTCTTCTGCAGGCTCCTCTTCCTCTTGCTCTATTTCAAACAAGTCATCACCTAATTCTCCACCAATATCATCAGAGGTAGTCAATTGATCAGGAGCAACATTGGAGCTGTTATCGGAAATTCCAGAATCTGTTAATAGAGAGTCTTCATCAATGACTATTTCTGGCTCTTCTCTATCATCTCCAACTTCATTGAATTCGTTATCCAAATCAACTTCACCACCATCTTCTTGTCTTCCTAGATCAGGTGTTTCTGTATCAGCTGCTGGTTTTTCTTCCCCTGCATCACTTCCAACTGGTTGAGTAGTCTCAGTTTCTTCATTTTCTAAAGCCCCAGAGTCTTCTTGATCTTCATTGCCGGAATCTTCTTGAGCTCCGCCATCGACTGTTGAATCATCTGAGGAAGTTTCTTCTTCATTTTCTGTAGAATCTGATCCTGAATCATCGTTATTCCCTGACTCTTCATTTTGATCTTCTGTTGACTCTTCTTCTGTTGACTCTTCTTCTGTTGACTCTTCTTCAGACTCTTCTTCTGTAGATTCTTCTTCAGACTCTTCTTCTGACTCTTCCTCAGATTCTTCTGATTCTTCTTCTGATTCTTCTGATTCTTCTTCTGATTCTTCTTCAGATTCTTCATCAGATTCTTCCTCAGATTCTTCTGATTCTTCCTCAGATTCTTCTGATTCTTCTTCAGATTCTTCTTCTTCTGATTCTTCTTCTTCAGATTCTTCTTCTTCTTCAGATTCTGACTCTTCGTTCTCTTCCTCTTCCTCCTCTTCTTCTTGACCCTCAAGTCCAGCTGAATATCCAGCTAGGGTCTCTGCGGTGAGTAATTCAGGAGTTTCGATGTCGTCATATGGATCGTTTACCTCAACGACAAATCCATCTTCTGTCAAAACTGTTCTCCCGCCTTGATTTTGCAGCGGCGTCACTTCCATTTCTTGACCATAAACAAATGCTGCCGAGGTTGAATCATTATCAGAATCAATAATCACGATTCCTCCACGGATACCAACTGTTGCAACAGTAGTGTTGATAGTAGCTGCATTTTTTTTAGTCACTTTTCCGCCAACCAGTCTTAGAAGGCCAGTGGCTTGCATTTCTAAGAAGCCATCGTTAGTTTCTGGGTTATAGACAAATTTATCTAAAATTACTCTGGAATTAGGCCCAATCGTAAAAGCCGTTCCATCGACAAGTATCATTTGGGCCTTACCCTTTTCGTCGGTTTCGATGGTTCGATCTTGGATAATTTTGTAGCCCTCTTCGACAAGACGTCTTTCAGCAAACATCCCTGAGCTATCGTAAAAATTATCAGTAGTAGTAGTGTTTACCGCAGCAGCAACACCAATTTCTTCCTGAGAAAAGGAAGCCAAACTTGCTGACAATCCCACCAAGGTGAAAAAAATTCTTAATAAAAATTTTCTGGTACTTTGATGAGATAAAAAATATTTTTTTATCTTCATTTGCTTTTATTAAAGCAAAATTTACAAAGGTTGTCACATAAACTGTACACTGTGTCAGCAATGAACAAAACCAAAGACAAGTTAATTGATGCAGCAATTTCCTATCTGAATACAGAAGGCAAAGAAAAAATCAGTGTAAAAAAATTAATCCAAATTGCTGATGTTGGTTACGGAACTTTTTATAACCATTTCGACAGTGTGGAAGCCATTCAATATGAAGCCTTGAATAAAACGGTAAGAAATACCTTGATTGATTTCAAGCTAGGAATCAAGAATGAAAATGACTATGTTTACATTATTTATCTAGCCTTACTGAGGGGGATTAATCTTTTAGTTAATTCGCCATCAATAAATTGGCTATTGGACGATATTCAAATGCTCATTCAGGTATTCAAAGAAACTTCACAGCCAAATATGGAGAAGAATTTTATCAATGCCGTCAGAGCAAAACAGATACAAAACACCGATATAGAAGATTTAATAGAATTTAGATACTCCAGACATTTCATGCAATGGGCAGCAATGGGTGCAGTTCAACAAGTTGTTGCTGGCGAAATGACAGAAAGAGAGGCATTTGAAAGATTATCAAAAAATATTACTGTGGTGGACATTCCTGAAGAACAACGCGATGCAATACTCTCAAGAATTTTAAGTGAAACTCATCACTGGGAAGTTAAGGATAACGACGATAAATAAAATCAGTCGAACCCAAGGCAGAATCAACAAAAGCAATTTCCCTTACCAATTCACCGGCATCGTAATAAATTTTTTCTTTGTAGTTTTTACCATTGAGGGTGCCATAAAGAGTGATTTCCTCGTCTGAAAGAGTCAACTCTGCAACAAGATTCAAATTGTTAGACTTTCGTATGAATTTCAGAGCTTTATTGGTCTCTGGTTTTGCTTGAATTGAAAGAGCATCTTTGACATCCGTCATTACTTCTTCAAAAGTCTCTTCAAGAGTTTCTTTCAATTCAGTAGTAAAATCTTTCATTTCTACTTGAATATCTGACTCTTCTATTTCTGCTGTTGCGACAAGCCATGTTCTTAAATAATTTACTGAAAGCGCTATATTCGAACCGCACTGCTCGATACGATAAAGTTGACTGCGCTCCAAAACAAAAGGATAAGCAACCACTTCTATAAAGCCCAAAAATCCTGAGTTTTCACCAAGCGCTTCGTGAAAAGCTTCATAATTATCAATTCGATCCAATTCCCAAAGACCTTGAAGTTTAGTTTCAGCGACAGGAGTTTCGCAATCGCCAAAAACTGCTGTAGGGAGAGGAGAATAAGTCCCATAACGAGCTCCCAAAACAATTAGAAGAGAAGTCAGAAATATCAGAAACCAGCGGGACATGATTTTTTGATTTTAGCGAGTTTGCTTACCAAGCGCCAACTTTACTTTTTCTTGTTGCATCGGTTGGCGTTTGAGTTATTTGGCCTTAGAATATTTATTCGCCATTCAATAAAAGTAAGGAGAAACAAATGGATTTAAATTACGGTGCAGAATACGAAGATTTCCGTAAGGAGGTGCAAGCTTTTTGTAAGGAATATCAAGGAGTGTCTTTCAAAAGTGATAGCAACGTTGTTGCAGATGCTCTAAACAGTTCTTCGGCAACTAAAAAATCAAAAAAAGAGGTCACTCGTTCTGAATGGCAGCAAATATTAATTGAAAAAGGCTATATCGCTAGAGCCATCCCTAAAGAATACGGTGGTTATGGTGGTGAAACCGATATCATCAAAAGTCGAATCATTGCGACTGAATTTTCCAAAGCCAAAGTTCCAGGCGGTATGGGTGGCCAAGGAATTGATATGTTGGTTCCAACCTTACTTGAATGGGGTAGCGAAGAGCAGAAACAAAAATACATTCGCCCTACTCTGCATGGTGAGATGATTTGGTGTCAGGGTTATTCAGAGCCCAATGCCGGAAGTGATTTAGCTAGCCTGCAAACCAAAGGCGAACTCATCGATGGTAATTGGGTCATCAATGGGCAAAAAATTTGGACCAGTACCGCGCAATACTCTCAAATGATGTTTTGTTTGGTCAGAACCGAGCCGCAAGCGCCTAAGCATTCTGGTATCAGTTTCATTTTAATTCCAATGGATACACCGGGTATTGAAATCAGACCTTTAGTAGATATGACCTTGAAGGCCGGCTTCAATGAAGTGTTCTTTGATGACGTCACGGTTCCTGAAGAGAATATCGTTGCCAAACGTGGTGAGGGTTGGTCGGTTGCCAACTCGGTTTTGGGTCACGAACGTGGTTCCTTAGCTGATCCAAATGCAACTATGAATAGATTGAATACTTTAATCAACATGATGAAAGAACAAACCATTGATGGTAGAAGGTTGATAGATATTCCTTCTTATCGCGATCGCTTGATGCAAGTTCAAGGCAAAGTCATGGCCAGTCAAGCGCATTCCTTGAGATTGCTTTCTTCAAAAATCAACCCTGGGCAAAACGTTAAATTAGGTGGAATGATACAAAAATTAGTCGGAACTGAATTGCGTCATGAGCTTGAAGGTCTTGCTATAGATGTGCTTGGAGAAATCGGTACTTTGTATGAGGACAGTCCTTACCTAAAAGAAGACGGTTCTTTCCAATTTACTTACATGTATTTTCTTGGGCTCATCATTGGTGGAGGGACCAATCAAATCCAAAAAAACATCATTTCTGAGCGTGGTTTGGGAATGCCAAAAGAACCTAAAGTCACAGAGGCTTCATAATGTTTTTTGGCTTATCGGAAGAACAAGAGCAATTTCAAGATTACGTTAAAAAGTTTTTGGCTGATAACGTCACGGTCGATGAAATTAGAAAAATTGCCAATGGAGAAGATGAGGCTTTGGCTAAAGAAATTTATAGCGGTCTCATCAACTTAGGCATCAATGCGCTTTTGGTTCCAGAGGAACATGGCGGTTTAGGAGCAGATTTATTATCTGCCGTAGCAGTGGCCCAAGGCTTAGGCGCAGGAGTTGGACCGATTCCCTTTGCAGGCGCGTATGTCATGGCGCCAATTGCCATCAACTTAGCAGGTTCAGATGAGCAAAAGGCTAAATATTTGCCACAAATCGTCTCCAATGAAACTAAATTTGGAGTTGGTTTGAGTGAATACGTGGCAGCTCGAGAAGATGCGGGAATAGATTTGTCTGGCGGTAAAGCAAACGGCAAAGCATTGTTTGTTATTGATGGTGATGAAGCAGATTACTTTTTACTCGCCAATAAAGGAGGTGTCTTATTTTTAGTTGACGCCAAAGATAAAGGTATCGAAATTAACAAATTGACTTCGGTAGACAAAACCAGATCTTATTTGGAGTTGAATCTAAAAAATGTTGCCGCTGAAATTCTTCTAGAATCAGAAAACAATCCTGAAATTGCAAAAAAAGTTTTGGATGCTGGTCGTATCATTTTTGCTGCCGATAGTTTAGGCGCCTCAGAAAGTATGATCGAAAAAGCAGTTTCTTATGCGAAAGAACGTAAACAGTTCAATCGAGTAATTGGCTCGTTTCAAGCAGTAAAGCATATGTGTGCTGAGATGGCTTCGGATTTGGAACCTTGTTATGCGATGTTGTGGCAAGCAGCGCATTCTTTCGATCATGAGCCGGATGAAGCTCGTCTGCAAGCATGCCAGGCAAAATCGCATATTTCTGAAGTAGCAAAAATGGTTTCCAAAAAAGCCACCGAAGTGCATGGCGGTATGGGCTTTACCGATCTTTTGGGGCTGCATTATTGGTTCAAGAGAATTGGCCTAAATCGTCAGCTTTTAGGCGGTCCGGAATTGATTCGCGAAGAAGCAGCTGAAATTCAAGGCTTCAATCAGTAATTCGATAAACCTTTGCAGCGGTTTGATAAAAGAGCTGATCTTTTTCTGCTGAGCTATAGTCTTTGGCTATTTTTTTAAAAGCATTCCATAGAACTGGATAAGAAATGGAAGCTTTGTCCACTGGAAAATTGCTTTCAAACATGCATCTTGAAGGCGTGAAATACTCAAGCACTGTTTCATAATAAGCTTTTTGTTTGCTTACAAATTCATCGGATGTTGGTGGTTTTGCTTGTGTATGAAAACCAAAACCATTAACGGGCATAGCTAATCCACCAAGCTTGGCATAAATATTTTCGTGTTGACTGAGTTCTTTTAAGTCCTTTTGCCATTGAGGAAATATTTCATCTTGTTTGTTTTCATAAGGTCCGATACCTAAGGGGCCGCTAAAGTGATTCAAGATAATAATGAGATCTGGAAATTCTTTGGCTAACTCGGTAATTTGCGGAATTTGATGGTGATACTGCCAAGCTTCAAAAACATAGCCCAATTTGGCAAGAGTCTGTAAGCCGTCTAAAAAATTTGGCAAGAGATACAAACCTTCACAAGCATCGTGATGCGAATTGCGAACGTTGGAATGAGGATCCCAGCCGCCAGCATGGCGAATACCTTTGAACAATTCCTGACCAACTTCCAAATGTTTCTCCAAAACTCTCTCTGCTTCAAAACCCAACAACATATCGACATGTCCAACAATTCCTGAAATGGTTGCTTGCTTTGGATCTGCTTTGGAAGCATCTGCCAATTCTTTGACAAATTCCGTCTCTCCTACTGGATTCAATGCTGCGTCTTCTAAATTCCAGTAGCACTGACTGCAGTCGATAAAAACTGTATTCGTCACGTTATGTCCAGAGCCGGTATCAGCCCAAAGATCATCCAATAGATATTGACTGCCTCCTTTACTCTCAGGCCAAAGATGATGATGCGGATCAATGATCCTTTGTTTTGGATCAATGATCTCTTCAGATATTTGAGCCAACCATTCTGCTTGAGAAAGATTGCTCATCTTGCTTTAGTGAGCTTTTTTAACTAATCGTTGCGCGTGTAGAATCGGCTCGGTGTAACCACTAGGTTGCACCCGACCTTTTAGAACCAAGTCGCAAGCTGCTTGAAAGGCATCCCCATCGTATCCAGGCGCCATGTTTTCGTATTCTGGATCACCAGAATTTTGGTCATCGACTACTACAGCCATTTTTTTCATGGTCTCTAAAACTTGCGTTTCATCACACAGACCATGATGCAGCCAATTGGCAATGTGCTGACTGGAAATTCGACAAGTAGCTCGGTCTTCCATTAAGCCTACATTGTTGATATCCGGTACTTTGGAACATCCCACGCCTTGGTCAATCCAACGAACCACATAACCCAAGATACCTTGAGCATTGTTATCCAACTCAGCTTGGATTTCTTCAGCTGATAATTCTTCTTTCAAAAGAGGAATTTCCAAGATTTCGTCCATGTTTGCTTCTTTTCTTTTTTGCAGATCTTCCTGAACACTTGGCACGCTGATTTGATGATAATGCAGTGCGTGAAGAGTTGCTGCTGTAGGCGAAGGCACCCATGCACAATTGGCACCTGCTTTCGGATGTACGGTTTTGTTTTCATACATACCAAGCATTTCATCTGGCATTGCCCACATTCCTTTACCAATTTGCGCTTTGCCTTTAAAGCCAGTTTGCAGACCTTTATCGACGTTCCAATCTTCGTAAGCCAAGATCCAAGGCTCTTGCTTCATTTGCGCTTTTCTAATCATTGGACCTGCTTCCATGGAAGTATGAATCTCATCACCGGTACGATCTAAAAAGCCAGTGTTAATAAAAATCACCCGATCTTTGGCAACTTTAATGCATTCTTTTAAATTTATTGTCGTACGACGCTCTTCATCCATGATGCCAATCTTTGCTGTCAACGGCGCTAAGCCTACCGCTTTTTCAACTGCAGCAAATAAATCACAAGTTAATTGCACTTCTTTTGGACCATGCATTTTGGGCTTAACAATATAAATACTTCCAGTACGACTGTTTTTGAAAGTACCGTTACTGAGCAAATCGTGTTTGGCAATGGTAATGGTAAACATAGCATCCATGATACCTTCAAAAATCTCATTGCCTTCAGCATCCAAAATGGCAGGAGTAGTCATTAAGTGTCCGACATTTCTAACCAACATCGTGCTTCTACCTGGCAAAGTGAATCCAACACCTTGAGGATTGGAATAATCTCGATCAGGGTTGAGCTTTCGGGTCATGGCTTTGCCGCCTTTGTCAAAAGTTTCCTCTAGATTACCTTGCATCAAGCCAAGCCAGTTACTGTAAACAGTAGCTTTGTCTTCGCCATCAACAGCGGCAACCGAATCTTCACAATCTTGGATGGTAGTAACTGCTGACTCGACTAATATATCTTTAATCCCAGCTAAGTCGTCTTTACCGACAGAGTCTTCACGATCGATTTGCACTTCAATATGAAGATTGTTATTTTTCATTAAAATCCCTGAGGGATTTTCAACATCTCCAGAATAACCAACAAACTTATCATTGTCTGCCAAAGTCACCTTGGTTTGATCTTTGAGCGTAATTTCCAAATTGCCGTCATTAATTTGAAATGCAGCAATTTCTTGATAAGTACCATTACTCAAAGGAAAGTTTTCATTCATGAAGTTTTTGGAAAACTCGATGACCTTATCTCCTCTGACAGGGTTATAAGCGCCCCCACGTTCTGCCCCGCCATCCTCGGAGATCATATCCGTACCGTAAAGAGCATCGTAAAGACTGCCCCATCTGGCATTGGCAGCATTCAAAGCAAATCTAGCATTCATGACAGGCACTACCAGTTGCGCACCTGCGATGGTGGATATTTCAGCATCCACGTCAGTAGTTTCTATTTCAAAATCCTCATTGGTATCGACCCAGTAACCAATTTCTTTTAAAAAAGACTTATATGTTTCTTTATCGAATTCTTTATTTTCTTTATGCCAATTGTCTATTTTGGTTTGCAGCTCTTCTCTTTCAGCAAGTAAAGCTTTGTTTCTAGGAGTAAATTCTTTGACAACTTCGTTAAAAGAATTCCAGAATTGCTCAGGCTCCACATCGATATTCACACAAACTTTTTCACTGATTAATTTGTCTAATTCTTCACTTACTTGAAGGTCGCCTCTTTGGATACGATTTGTCATATTGGTTCCTATGATTTAGTTCTAATAAAAGAATGATTTTAGCAGCAGTAATAAAATTTAAAACTAGTTTGTGAAACGACTTATAATAGCGCCAGATGGAAATAGAAAGTTTATTAAAAGACTTAATAAAAATTGAATCGATCACGCCTAAAGACGAAGGTTGTTTTGATCTTATCGAGCCGTTTTTAAAAGATTTGGGTTTTAAATGCGAACGCATTGATTATGACAATGTCGAAAATCTCTACGCCGTGCTTGGTAATGAAGGCCCTCTGATGTGTTTCTTGGGACATACCGATGTGGTGCCAACTGGGCCAGTTGAGAATTGGAGTCAACCACCTTTTTCCGCAGTAACCATTGATGGTCATATGTACGGTCGCGGTACCGCGGATATGAAAGGAAACATTGCCGCCTACCTTTTGGCTTTAAAAGATTTCTTAAGCACAAATCCTATCTTGAATTATCGATTGGCAGTGCTATTAACTTCCAATGAAGAAGGTGAACCTGAAGATGGCAAAATCGATGTCATCATCAAAAAATTCATGGATGATGGCGAACATATTGACTTTTGTTTGGTTGGTGAGCCCTCTTCCAATAAAAAAGTTGGCGATACCATCAGAATCGGTAGGCGCGGTTCGTTAAGCGGAACATTAAAAGTTTTAGGGAAACAAGGCCATGTTGCCTATCCTGAAAAAGTAGAAAATCCTATTTTTACCAGTGCCAAATTAATCTCTGAACTGGAAAGCATTACTTGGGATGAAGGTAATGAACATTTTCAACCTACGTCTTTTCAAATTTCCAATATCAAATCAGGAACTGGAGCCACTAATGTCGTGCCAGGAGTTCTAGAGATGATGTTCAATTTTAGATTTTGTTCTGAATCCAATGAAGCATACTTGAAAGAAACTTTTGAGGCTGTGCTTAAAAAGCTAAATCTCAAATATGAAGTGGAATGGGTGTTAAGCGGTCTTCCTTATCTAACTGAAAAAAAATATTTTATCGAACAGATTGTAGACTCGGTTAAATCCATCACTGGCTATGAACCTATCATCAATAACGGAGGTGGAACTTCTGACGGACGTTTCTTGCAGGTTATGGGATCAGAAATTGTTGAACTCGGTCCATTAAACGAAACCATTCACAAAACCGATGAGAATGTCAGCCTTCAAGACTTAGAAACGCTTAAAGGAATTTATACAAATCTCTTAGAAAGACTCAATTCGAATTAGCCAAAGCTAAACTTCTTCAATATCTCTGAAATTTGGTTTTCTCTTTTCCAAAAAGGCTTGCACGCCTTCCTTGAAAACCGCTCCATCGCATAAAACGCGTTGTGTATCTCTCTCGTAATCCAATTGATCGGATAAAGATACTTGTAGAGCATTATCGTGAGCTTTGACGATCGCTTTCAAGCCTGTAATGGCTCCATCTGCCATTCGACCAGCTAACTTACATGCTTCATCCAATAAGTCTTTTTCGGGAAAAACCTTCCAAATCAATCCCCAAGCTTCTGCTTGAGAGGCGCTGATATCCTCTCCTAATAAAGCCATGCCATTAGCTTTAGCTCGACCCAAAAGATTAGGCACCAACCAGGAGGCTCCTACATCGGAAATGATACCTAGTTGTGGGCCAAATACTAATTTAAATTTTGCTGAATCGGCAGCTAAAATTAAATCTCCACAGAGAGCCAAACCTACACCTCCTCCAGCAGCAATGCCGTTAATGGCATTCACTACAGGTTTGGGACAATTCACAATCTTTCTAACCAAAGGGTTGAAACCTATTTCCATAGCATTTGCCGTTGATTCTCCGGGAGACCATTTGGGATCGCTGGGCCAACCGCCGCCCGCAAGATCAGCTCCGCTACAAAATCCTCTGCCTTCTCCGGTAAGAACTATTGTTCTTATTGATTGATCTTCATAAGCTCTATCGAATGCTTCAAGCAACTCATCAATGATTTCTTTATTAAGACTATTTAAGACTTTAGGTCTGTTTAAGGTAATCACAAAGACTCCTTTTTCTTTAATTTCAGTTTTCAATGTATTCATCTTTACCTCTATATTTATTCAAACTTTAGCACTTATGCAAAAAAGCTATATATATCTAATAATTAGAACTGAAATGTTTTATATAACTTTAAAATATATATAGTACAACCATGCTAAATACAGATAACAATAAATTTGTATCGAACGAATCAATTGGAGCTCAGCTTCATACTCCCCCTGAGAGTTTCAGTGATTCGTTCGCGCTCTTTATTACCAAAACCTTAAGATTCTTTGCAGACACCCTTTTCCGTAAAAGATACGGTCATCGTGCCGTTGTGTTAGAAACCGTTGCTGGTGTTCCTGGTATAGTCGCTGGTGTTCTTCATCACCTAAAGTCTCTCAGAAATATGGAAGATGATAATGGTATGATAAAGGAACTTCTTGAAGAAGCAGAAAATGAAAGAATGCATCTGATGACTTTCATTGAAATTGCCAAGCCTTCCAAATTTGAAAGATTTTTAATTCTTTTAGCACAAATGTTTTTTGGAATTTTTTATACCTTTCTTTATATCTTTTTCAAAAAGACTGCTCACAGAATGATTGGTTATTTCGAAGAAGAAGCAGTTATGTCTTATTCAGAATATTTAGCTGAAATTGATAATGGAAAAATTTTAAATCGCCCTGCTCCACAAATTGCTATTGATTATTGGAATCTGGGATCAGACGCTTCACTCAGAGATGTAGTCATTGCAGTCAGAGCTGACGAAGCGGGTCATCGTGATAAAAATCACGAATTTGCAGACCAAATTTAATTTTAAATCGTGGAGCGAGTAACGGGGTTCGAACCCGTGGCCTCGACCTTGGCAAGGTCGCGCTCTACCAGCTGAGCTATACTCGCAAGAAATTCAATTTACTCTGAGATATAAGTTATTTCAAGTTTGATGGAATTTTTTTTGAAGAAAATTTTTACTCTAGATGTTAGATTAATTTTATGACGGATCTTGAAGAATTTAAAAAGCTTGTAGAGTGCTCTTCCTATCCAGTATTTTTTACAGGTGCTGGCATAAGTACCGACTCTGGAATTCCTGATTTCAGAGGGCCGAATGGTTTCTGGAAAAAAAATACACCCATTTATTATCAAGATTTTATGTCATCTAATGATATGAGAAAAAAATATTGGGAACAAAGTGTGAATTTCAAAAGTAATTTCTCAACATTCAAACCGAATAAAGGTCACGAAGCAATTGCTAACATTATTAATTCAAAAGAAAACGGACATTGTGTCACTCAGAATGTAGATAATTTACATCAAGCAGCAGGTCTTGCAGATGATCAGGTTACAGAAATACATGGCAATGCTACTTATGCGGTATGCCTAAACTGTCAAAAAAAATTTGAGCTTGAGCCCATTCATCAGGCATTCAAAGAAAATCAAGAGCCTCCCAACTGTCAAGATTGCAAAGGTTTTATAAAAACGGCAACCATATCTTTTGGTCAGCCCATGCCAGAGAAGGAAATGATGCGTGCTCAAAATGAAGCGGCCAATTGCGATCTAATGGTCGCAGTAGGTTCATCACTTGTAGTTTTTCCAGCTGCAACGATTCCTTTGCTCGGCAAACAAAGCGGTGCCAAGTTTGTCATTTTAAATAATGAGCCTACCGAAATGGATCAGTTTGCAGATTTAGTCATCAATGCCAGCATCAGTGAAACCTTTGATGCCATTCTCTAAAGACTTTCTTTCTTATATTTTTTTTTATTTTCTTTTGACCGCTGGGGAAGAATTTTATATATTTCGTTTTGTCCCTTGTGCTCTTGGGGGAGACATGTGCAAGGGGCTCTAAAAAAAAACCCTAGCTTAAAAAGCTAGGGTTTTTCTATTTTGTCAGTATTAAGCAGTTGAAGTAGCTGAATCTGATTTAGCAGCTGCCCATATTGCTAGACCAAATGCTGTTTTGTTGATCAAATCAGCAAGGTTATAAACAATGTTTAATGCTTCATTATTGACTCCGCCTGCAAAGTAACCAAGCGCGTAACCAACTGGGTATATAGCCCAACCTACAGTTACGATCCATTTAATTGTGTTAAATGCGCTTTGACTTGCAGAGTTTCCACTGGAGGCATTGGCTGCGGCAGTCTCACCAAGAAATATTTCATAGATGATGTATACCCAAGCAATCATTCCAACAGCAAAACCTACTGAAGGTGCCCATAGTCCAGTTTCACCCAGATAACCACCAACAAGCATTACTATTGATGCGATAAGTAAACGCCAGAATATACCTGCACTTACAACGGTAACAGCCGCAACAATTAAGTAAAACTCAATGATTTGAAGTGGTACTGTGATTAACCAGTCAATGTATCTAAATACCGTAGGGGAAGCTCCCATGTCTGACCACATTCCTCTCATGTAAAGGTAATGCCAGAAAGCAATACCAGTTACAAGACCAGCAACGGTAAGAGAAGTTCTCCACTTGCCCGATACGTCTTGTCTTTCTACAAAGAAGAATACTGTCGACGCTAACATAATAGCAGTCGCAATCCAGAACGAGATACCTACGTAATCATTTGTAGCTAAATAGCTCATAAATCCTCCCAAAAGTGATTTAATTTATAAATTAACTCTCCTAAATGAGTTATGTCCTAGATGATATACGTAATTTTTGAAAAACTCTAGGTTTTAAGTTTTATCCACCGACCAGATTCAAAGCGATATGTAAAGAGAATTCCTTTAACAATATAGTCGATAATCAAACTACCAAAAATGTATTCAATTGGAAAATTCAGCCAAACGAAAAGGCCGGCAAAAGTAAGCCTGAAGAAAATTAGGCTTATTGTAACGATGTAGAGCGGCGATTTGGTGTCACCCGCTCCTCGCAATGCACCCCCCAAAGCAAATTCCAAAGCCATTAAGGGCTGCATAATCCCAAGGAGCCAGACAAATAAAACCGTCAAACGAATGACCTCAGGATCATCGACAAAAAAACTGGCAATTGGACGAGAGGCTAATGCTAAAACGATCCCTAAAATTCCCATGGAAACCATAGTCAGTCCTGCAGAACGCCACCCACTTCTTTTTGCCTCTTTAGGATTTTCTGCGCCTATGAATTGTCCGGTTAAAGTAGCTCCAGCTACAGTAAAGCCTTGACCAACCATGAAAGAGAGCATCAAAATATTTATACCGACATTGTAGGCAGCAATTGGTGCGTTTCCATACAAGGAAATAATCCAAAAATAAAGAAGAAGACCCAATTGGAATACGCCTTGCTCTAGTCCAGCTGGAGTAGATACATGAATCAATTCTCTAAACCTAGAAAAAGAAAAGCTAGCAAGTTTTGGCAAAGGAATAGTAATAATTCTAGAGACCCAAACTATAATTCCTAAAATTGCGCCGATAGCAAAAGATATGCCTCCAGCGTATGCCGCTCCAACTACTCCAAGTTCGGGAAATCCAAACCGTCCATTAACAAATCCTATCAAAAGAAAAATATTTATTACGTTTTGAATTAGACCCAAATAAAGTGGCGTCTTCACGTCCCCTGCAGCTCTAATTGCCGCGCCTTGAACAATTGAAACTCCAAAAGCCGGAGCGAATAAAATAAGTACTTTTAAATAATCTACAGCAAAATCTTTTGCCTCTGCCTCCAAGCCAAATAGACTCATTAAATCTTCCCCAGCGACCCAGATAACAAAAATGGAGATAAAGCTTAAGAAGATACTTATTAGAATTGAATCATATAAAACTTGACTTGCTTCTTGATATCTTCTTGCGCCATAAGCTCTTGCAACTAAAGCAGTGGTCCCAGTTGAAATAGCCATCATGATGGATTGAATGACAAAAAAGATTCGACCGCCTGTTCCCACAGCAGCAACCGCATCAGTGCCTAAATTTCCCACGGCTTTCAAAGCTACTACACCAACGGAAGCGTACAAAACATTAGCGAGAATTGATGGCCAAGCCAGACCCCAGACAGAAAGTGTCTCAGGACTAGATACCTTTTCGGTTGATTCTTCGTCAATATCTGTACGAGCAGTAGATTCTTGCATATAAAAAAAATTATGAGATATGAGTTATTTAAAAAGAATAACTAAATCCGAATCGCCATTGTATCGGAAGACCTGGAAAATATCTTTGTCCAGAAAAAGAGGAGTAATCTGCACGTTCGGCATAACGCTTATTGAATACGTTGAGAATACTGAAATTGATATCAAGCTTTGAAGTTAAATTATAAAAACCTCTAAAGTTAGTCAAATAATGTCCGGGATAGTTATATTGGTTTGCTGGGTCGGTAAAGTACTTTCCCATGTATTCTTCTTCAATTTGAAGGGTTAGCTTTTCAAGCGGAAAGATATTAAAAAATACACTGCCTTGAACTCTGGGTGCTGTATCGATCAAATTACCTTCATAAACCCCAATGGATGAAAGGGAATAATCGTAAAGATGCTCAGCGATACTCCAAGCATATTTGATCATTAGCATAGGAGTTACATCCACTGATCCAGAAATTTCAATACCTTCGTGTTTTGATTTTCCTCCAGCTACAGTTGAAGCATCACTATCTTTATAAATGTAATTATTTTTCTTGGATGAAAATAGAACAAATTTATTTAGAAAGTTATCTCCAGTTGAAAGAATCCCAAATTCTAAAGAATCTATTTTTTCAGAATCTAAGTCAGCCAAATTTTGTGCTTTTTGTAGTTTAAACAGTTCATTTATTTGAGGCGGTCTAAAACCTTTGCTGAACTGCAAAAAGAATTCGTTTGTCATTACTTTCCTAGAGAAACCAAATCTGAGCGAATTATCAGAAAAAGAAATGTCAGTATCTGCAGGTCTTGAGTAATAACACCCGCCAAATCCGCATGCCGAACCATCGGCTCTGGTTCTGCCATCAAGCATTAGATTATCGTAATCGTAATTTAGTCTCTCAGTTCTAACATTTGAAAAAATTTTGAAATCATCATCAGTTATGAATTCATGAGACAAAAATACAGCAAATAAATTTGTGTCGACTTCAAAGTCGTAATGAAGGCCTTGAGGCCTTACCGAGTTATTAAAAGCTGAACTGGTTGTTAATTTGTTTTCCTGAAATTCTTCTAATTGAATTTCAGCCATCTCAAAATTAATTCCAAAAGAAAGTTTGTGATTAGCATAGCTTTTCACGTCCATTAAAAAATTTAGACCCGAACTGGTTTGGCTATTTTTTTCTAAAGGCTTACCAGGCAGATAGTGCTGGATGAAATCCATCTTACTGTACCTGAGGTAAGGTCTTAACTGAAATTCAAAATTATCTTTAATTTGAGTTAAAAGTGTATTTAAGCGCAATGACTTGGAATCCCGATAGGCTTCTGGATTGACATTCATCAATCTTAAACTTGATTTGTAAGAGTTGATATAGCCTGCCGTTTCTTGGTTGAGATTGGTTAAATTTAAATGTGTTGTAGCTTGCCAATTCTTAGTATTGTTTTTTGATTTAAAGGCTAATTTTTGTTGGTCAAAGCCACTGGAATCTCTAAATCCTTGATCTCTTTCTAAAGCAATTCCCAAGGACCAATTGGTTGCTTCCTGATACTGAAAAGATGCTTTGAAAGAATCATCATCATTTACTTCTGTCTTTAGATAGTTATTTCTATCAATTTCAAGAGATATAAAATTTATTGCCCCGTGCAAAGCATTGCCACCAAGCCTAGCACTAGATGGGCCTTTTAAAATTTCAACCTTAGAGGCTAAGTTTGTGGAAACTTCAAAAAGATTGTTGACGTTACAAAATCCGGCAGGCCTGATTGGCAAACCATCTTCTAAAATCAAGAAAGATCCACAAGCTCCTGAGCCGGTCAATACGGGTGATCTTAAAGAAATTAAGCTTTCTTGACCCGATCCTCTACTGATCCAACTACCTGCTGAAATATTGAAAAGTTCTTTGTTGTGGGTAACGTTTAAAAATCTAATTTCGTCGGATGAGATTGTTTCTAGAGAAGGCTCAAAGTTCCAATTTTGATTGGTAGAGACCGTAAGCTCTTCATTCGTTTCTGTAAGAAAGGAAAAACTAGAAAAGAATAACAATGCAAAGAAAGCAAAAGGCATGAGAGATTATATAAAAAAAGCAGGTAAGTTTCCTTACCTGCTTTTAGGGGGAGGATAATTAATTAATCTTTAAATTCAGGGTAAGCTTCTACTCCAATTTCTGAAGCGTCTAATCCTGAAGTTTCTTCTTCCTCTGAAGGTCTCAAACCAAGTATTGCATTTAGAACAAGTAATGTTCCTGCACTAGTTATGAAAGCCCAAAGAAATATTGAGATAGCTCCAATTGCTTGAGTACCAAAAGCTCCTGCACCAGAAAGTGGAGTTGCCATGATTCCCCAAATGCCTACTGTACCGTGAGCAGAAATAGCACCTACTGGATCATCTATTTTCAATACTGTGTCCAAGAAAACAACTGAGAAGTAAACAATGATTCCACCTATGAATCCAATGATGGTAGCTAGCCCACCAGATGGAGTATCAGGTGCAGCTGTGATTGCAACCAAACCTGCAATGGCACCATTTATTGCCATTGTTACATCGGCCTTACCAGTTAAGACTTTGGCAATTAGTAAAGCCCCTATTACACCACCTGCTGCAGAAGCATTAGTGTTTAGGAAAACCTGAGCAACGGCATTTGCATTTGCAGCATCATTTACTGCAAGTTGAGATCCACCGTTGAAACCAAACCAACCTAACCATAGGATTAGTGCACCTAAAGCTGCAATTGGAATGTTCGAACCTCTCATAACTCTAACTGACCCATCAGCTGAGTATTTTCCAGATCTAGGACCTAAGATGATTACTGCAGCTAAAGCAGCAGCAGCACCACAAAGGTGAACCACTCCAGAGCCAGCAAAATCAGTATAGCCGATAGCATCTAACCATCCGCCACCCCATTTCCAGTAACCTTGAACTGGGTAAATAAATCCTGTTAAGACGATTGCAAATAGGAAAAAAGGTATAAGTTTCATTCTTTCAGCTACAGCACCAGAGATGATTGACATTGCAGTAGCAACGAAAACAACCTGGAAGAAAAAGTCAGCTGCATCTGAATAACCTAAATCCGTATTAAAAGTTAAACCGTCTAAAGACATTCCCCATGTGCTACCTAGCATTGGGAAATATGCGTTGTAAACGCTATCGCCTGGATACATCAAAAAGAAGCCACATACCAAGTACATGACACACGCAATTGAATAAAGACCTAAGTTTTTAGTAACAATTTCAGATACGTTCTTAGCTCTAACTAAACCAGCCTCTAGCATAGTGAAACCTGCAGCCATCCACATTACGAAAGCTCCAGAGATCAATAGATAAAAAGTATTTAAGGCATACTCTAATTCACTCATTTATATTCTCCTTTATAGCGTCCTCACCAGTTTCTCCTGTTCTGATTCGAACGACTTCGTTAAGTTCTGTTACAAAAATCTTGCCATCACCAATCTCGCCGGTATTTGCGACTTCTCGCACAGCTCTGATAATGTTTTCGACATCATCGTCTTTACAAGCTACTTTGAACATCGTTTTAGGTTTTGTATCTACTTCATAACTTGCACCGCGGTATGTTTCAGAATGACCTTTCTGAGTTCCAAATCCTTGGGCAGAAACAATAGTAGCTCCACCAGTACCAATTGTAGATAAAGCTCTCTTGACCCCATCAGACCTAGAAGGCTTAACAACAATTGTTAAAAGTTTCATATCTTCACCTAATTAAAGATTAATTCTGCAGATTATAGAGCGATGTAAATCAAAGTTTTTTGGTGATAAATTACAAAAAAAACCTCTTTTTGCACTAAAAGTTTTCAAAACTTGATATTTTAAAATTAAATTTGCACCAAGTATGGGCAGTTTGATTAAGGATTAAAGGAGTATTTTCTGGCGTCCCCTAGGGGGATCGAACCCCTGTTGCCGAGATGAAAACCCGGTGTCCTAACCGCTAGACGAAGGGGACACAGAAAAAAAATGATTTTATCAGACTAATTTTTTTTGTTAAGTATTTGTTCTATCTTAGACAAAAAACCTCTAAGGATACCCGTTTCTAATTTATCAGGTTGCAAACGTTTAATTAATCTCCGAACCCTAGTTTTTACTTGTTTAGGATTTTCCTGATCATAAAAATCAATTTTTTTCATGACCTTATCAAAATGTTCAATTAGGTATTCATTATCTTTAAAGGTTGGAGTCTCATCTATTATTTCTGGTATTGAATCAATATTATCTATTTCCATTTTCAATACATAAGAAATTATTTGAACTGCATGAGACAAATTTAAAGAAGAAAAATCTTCATCGGTTGGAATTTTTATATGATAGTCACACATCTGCAGTTCTTCATTACTAAGTCCGCTAATTTCTCTTCCAAAAACAAAGCAAATTTTTACGTTGATATTTTCTAGACCTTTTTTCAAAATCTCACTTAATTCTGATGAGTTTTTTGTTGGCCATGGAATTGTTCTGGTTCTTGCACTAGTACCAAAAATTAAAGTGGCATTTTGCAAAGAACTGGATAGATCTTGAAAAATTTTTACATTTTGCAATATGTCTTTAGCCCCTTTGGCTCGATAGAAAGATTCATCACTAGGAAAATCTTTGGGATTAATCAAAGTAAGATTTTGAAATCCCATATTTTTAATCGCTCTTGCTGTTGCTCCAATATTTCCAGGATGAGAGGGCTCAACCAAAATAAATTCAATTTTATTTTTAAGTGAAGAATCAGACACTTTTATAGTTTACAATTCTTTCCTTACAAAACACCATGGAACCGAAAGTAACTATTGCGATAAATGCCGCTAGACTTGCTGCAAAAGAAATTCATAAATTTTCTCGGCGTAGAGACAAAATAAATGTTTTTGAGAAAGGACCAACCGATTTTGTAACTCAAGTAGACAGTATTGCAGAGAATTTAATAATTAATACACTAAAAACCTCCTTTCCTGATCATTCTTTTGAGGGAGAAGAATCTGGTCGTCAAGGAAATAAGAATGCTGATTATCACTGGATAATAGATCCCTTAGACGGTACCACAAACTTCATTCATGATTTTCCCTTTTTCTCTATCTCGATTGCATGCTTCTACAAGGGATCGATAGAACATGGTTTGATTTATGATCTTTCTCGTGATGATGAGTATTACGCTTCAAAAGGGAAAGGTGCTTTTTGTAACAAAACTAGAATAAGAGTTTCAGAGATTAAAGGATTAAAAAACTCTTTAATATGTAATTCTTTTCATGGGGGTCCAGACTTAGAGCCTAAATTTGATCAAATTACTCTTATAAGAAATCTCTATTCTAATTCATTAACTCTTCGAAGAACTGGATCAACAGCTTTAGACCTTGCCTTTGTTGCTTCAGGGAAACTTGATGCCTTTTTAGGATATGGAATGAAAGTTTGGGATTTTGCAGCTGGAGCTTTATTGGTCAGAGAAGCTGGAGGCTTTATCAATGCTTTTAATGGAGAGGAAGATGTATTCTCATCACATAGTATAGTTGCTGGAAACATGGCATGTGTGAAAGCCATTAACAAAGAAATAAAAAAATCTTTAGTTTAAAATATTTACAAAACCCATTATTTTTTGATAAAATGCACATTAATCGTTCATTCAGTGCTCTTTTTTAGTGCATTGGACGGAAGTAGGAAGATAGGAAAACCTCTTTCTACACAACGTGTAGAAAGGCTAGCAAGTACCTTTAATGGGAACGAGACCGAATATCTACCGAAGGAACGCGTTACGAGGGTGTATGCCGTGAGGCACATGAAACATAATCGAAACGAAAACTGGAGGCGATATGTCTACTTACAGAGGTATCAAAGTCACTGAAAACAACCTTCACGTTGAGAACAAAAATTCTCAACCGGGCGTTTACAGAGGCGTAAAGCATGATGCTATAGAGTCAGATAAGTCAGAAAAGTTACAGAACGGTGTTTACCGTGGCGTAAAACATTCTGCTTAATTGAGAAATAGTTGAAAATTTAGGGAGGTCTTCGGGCCTCCCTTTTTTTTATGGCATACCGTCATCATAAGTTTCACTTTTTTTGATTGCTAGATCCTCAAAATTTAAATTCATCAAAATCAGGTTATTACAAAGAACGTAAATTGATGAATAAGTGCCAACAATGACGCCGCAAATCAAAGCGATAGCAAAATTCTGAATGAAATCCCCTCCTAAAATAAGAAGTGCAAATAAAACCAATAAAGTTGTTAAAGAGGTGATTAAAGTTCTTCCTAACATTTGATTCAAAGATCTATTAATCACATCGACATTATCGGATTTTCTCTTCTTTCGATAATTCTCTCTTATTCGATCCGAAACTACTATCGTATCGTTAAGAGAGTAACCGATAACTGCCAATATGGCCGCTAGTACCGTCAAGTTAAAACCTATATAAAATAGCGAGAAAAAACCCAATACTATTAAGACATCATGTATCAGAGCTAAGAGAGCGCCGATGGCAAACTTAAATTGAAACCGAAACATGATGTAGACCATCATTACTAACATCGCTGCCAGTATCCCCAAACCTCCTTGGTCACGTAACTCCTCTCCAATTTGGGGACCGATGAAATCTTTGCGCCTCAAATCAAACTGAAATGAGTTTTTCAATGCAGCAACTATCTCATCAGATAAATTATTTTGTGAGCCTCCTGGAATCTTAATCAGAACATCTTGCTCTGAACCAAAATAAGAAACCTGAAAATCGTCTTCTAATTTAGATCCAAGCACTTCCCTGATTTCTTCTAGGTTGGTTGATTGCGATAACTTTATCTCAATTAAAGTGCCGCCGGTAAAATCCAATCCGGCATTCAATCCTTTAAAAGAAAGCGAAAAAATTGAAAGGACGACCATTAAAATTGATAGCACTGAGGCTATCTTTCTGGGTCGCATAAAGTTTATTTGCATTTTATATCCAGAGCGTATCGAGATGTTTTCGATTTCGATAAATTAACCAAACTAAAAATCTTGTAACTAAGATAGCGGTAAACATTGAGGTCAAAATTCCAACCGATAAGGTTATTGCAAAGCCTTGAACCGGCCCTGTGCCAATCGTATAAAGAATCAGTGCTACAATTAAAGTAGTTAAATTTGCATCTACAATAGTTATATAGGCACGATCATATCCAGCATTAATTGCATCTAAAGGTTTAAGTCTATTTTTCAATTCTTCTTTGATTCTGGAGAAAATTAAAACATTTGCATCTACCGCCATCCCGATTGTTAAAACAATTCCTGCAATACCAGGTAACGTCAACGTTGCTGATAAAATTGACATAATAGCGCTTATCAAAACAATATTTAAAGCGACTGCAATATTGGCAATGACACCAAAAACTTTGTAGTAAAAAATCATGAAAATAAGAACTAAAGATAAGCCAAGAACTAAAGATTGCACCCCAACGCGAATATTATCAGCCCCTAAAGATGGACCAACTGTACCTTCTTCAACAAAATTCATTGGTGCAGCTAACGCCCCTGCTCTCAAAAGCAAAGCCAATTCAGAGGCTGCATTGGGACTATCTAAGCCGGTTATTCTAAATTGGTTTGCAAGAGCAGATTGAATGGTTGCTAAGCTGATGATTCTTTTATCAAAGTAACTTTCAATTTCATCACTGATATTGGATGTTTTGATTTTGCGTTCAACAAAAATTACTGCCATCTTTCTGCCCACATTGTTTCTGGTTGAACGATGCATTTTTGTTCCGCCCTCGCCGTCTAGAGAAATATTTACCTGCGGGAACCCACTTTCGTCATAGCCAACGCTGGCATCTGCTACTTTGTCGCCGGTAATTATGACCTGCTTCAATAACCTCACGCGTTGTCCGGAAAAATCAAATTGTTCTGTTCTAGATAGTAAACTGTTGGATTCAGCCTCGAGACGAAACTCTAAATTAGCAGTTTTTCCTATGATTTTTTTGGCTTCAGCAGTATCTTGGACGCCTGGCAGTTGAACAGAAATTCTATTTTTTCCCTGACGAACTACGACAGGCTCAGAGATTCCAAGCTCATTGACTCTATTTCTTAGAGTCACTAAATTTTGGGAAACTGCGTAATCAATTAAATCTTCGAGACCTTGCTCGTTGTACTCAACGATAAATTGGTTGTTACCCTGCTTTTTATACTCAAGATCTATGTTGCTTTTTAGATAATCGTCTAACTGATCTGAAGCATCCGATCTGGTGGTGAAAATTATTCTGTTTTCGGCAATTTCAGAACGACTAATTCCAATTCTTTCTTCTCTGAGTTTTCTTTTGATGTCAGCCAAATAGGATTCTAAGCGAGTTGAAATTAGCAACTCGGAGTCTACTTCCATTAAAAAATGAACTCCCCCTCTAAGATCTAAGCCTAATTTCATTGGCGAAGCCTGAATATCTGATAACCAGGCAGGAGTATTTGGAGCTAAGTTCAAAGCTATAACAAATTCTCTCTCTAAGTTTTGTTCTAGATATTCTTTGAGCTTAACTTGATCTTGATAATTTTCTGCCTTAAATAAAATTGATTCATATCCATCAAGCTCTTCATTAAGATTCGAGGAGAAACTGATTTCTGTTTCTGATGCAAGTTGTTCAATACGTTTCGCAATGTTAGGAGATATTTTTCCCAAAGAACTATCCAAGGTGATTTGAACTGCTGGACTTGGCGGATAAAAATTAGGCAAAGCATAGGTAATGCCAATGGTAATGACAAACAATATGATTACTATTTTCCAGAGCTGAAATCTGAGCACTTTTAGAGAGATTTAATTGTTCCTTTAGGCAAAACGTTACTTACAGATTCTCGCTGGATTGTAAGAACTGTGTCATTAGCTCGAACGGTTAAAAAGTCATCATTCATCTTTGTAATTACACAGACCATTCCGCCCGAAGCAATTACTTCATCTCCCACAGAAAGTGATTCAATCATTTCTTTTTGAGCTTTGAGCCTTTTGTTTTGCGGCCTGATGATTAAAAAATACATAATGGCGACAAAACCTATTAACAAAATTAATTGCGGGCCAAAAAAACTTGGAGTTTGTTGGGCCATAACTATTTCGGTTTCTTTCATATTAACTTCTCCTTTGGTGCCGGAGGAGAGACTCGAACTCTCACGCCTTGTGGGCACTCGATTTTGAATCGAACGCGTCTACCAATTCCGCCACTCCGGCTATATTACAAGGTAAAATTCAAAAAAAATAAGATTTGTTTTGTTAAAATCCGCATTTTATCACCATAAAGAAAGAATAACTTCTAATGTTTAATTTTCTAATAAAAGCCAATCACGAAAGTGAATCGAAAAAAACCGAATTACTTCTTAAAAATGAAGATATTATCTACGCGCTTTCCTCAACCTCAAGAATAGATTATCAAGCTTTAAAAATCCTTACTAAGCAAAATAATTTAACTGAACTTAAATTAAAAAAAGAAAAATCTCCTATTAAGAAAAATTATTTTCAAATTAGAAATCCGAAAAGAAAATTTCCCTGGCAGACTCCAAAAAGGATGCATCCAAAAGAATTAGGCATACTTGCTGAGAATCGAAATTTTTCAAAAAAAGCGATCATCATCCCTGTAGACGTTTTTTGGGGGAAATCCCCAGAACGGCAAGATAACTGGCTCAAGCTTTTATTTAGAGAATCTTGGGAGGGAACCAGTTTTATTAGAAACTTATTCAAACTTTTTTTTAATGGCAGAAATGTGAAAATATTTTTTCACAAACCTCTTGAAGTAGACGATATTTTCAATAGTCCCGAATCAGATAAAAATCTTGTTTTAAAAACTGAAAGGCTTTTGAGAGCTAGATTCAGACAAAATCGAAAAGCTCACTTAGGACCGGATATTTCCAATAGAAGAACATTGGTGACCAGTATTCTAAATTCTAATTCGATTAGAAATTATATTGAATCTGAATCTGAGGGCAGTCAAAAAAAATCAGCTAAATTACAAAAAAAAGCCAGTAAATATGTATGGGAAATTTGCTCGGATATGTCTTATCCATTTATCTATCTTTACGATAGAGCCCTAACTTGGTTTTGGAACTCGAGATATGAAAACTTGGAGGTATTAAATTTTGAAGAAATAAGAAAAATTGCGCCCAGCACCTCTCTAATTTTTTCACCTTGTCATCGTTCCCATATAGATTATCTAGCTTTATCTTATTTGCTTTACTATAAAGACTTGATGCTGCCTCAAATCGTTGCTGGTAAAAATTTAAATTTACCGCTGGTTGGTCCACTCTTGAGAAAAGGCGGAGCTTTTTTTATGAGGCGCTCTTTTAGCAACAATCGTCTTTACTCTGTAGTGTTTTATGAGCATTTAAAAAAATTAATGCAAAGAGGACATTCGATAGAATTTTTTCCTGAGGGAGGAAGATCTAGATCAGGAAAATTAATGCCGCCAAGACCTGGAATTATTTCGATGATTCTAAGGTCCTTCTTAGGTATGGATGAAAAACAAGTTAGTTTCGTGCCAATTTCTATAAATTATGAAAAAGTCCTTGAAGGAAATTCTTATATTAACGAAGTAATGGGTGCAGAGAAGAAAAAAGAAAATTTAAAAGATATCTTTTCGGTATTTAGAGATTTCAGAAATTATCTTGGAGAGGCTTATTTACAATTTGGAGAACCGATAAATTTAAATGCTCTTTTAAAAGAATATCCTCTGAGTGACTACTCATCTGAGAAGGATTGGCTCTTTAAAGTTACTCCCGTTCTTGGTAAGAAAATCATGACTACTATCAACGACTCAACTGTAGTGACTTCTACAGCATTGTTTTCTTTGGCAATTTTAAATAGTGATGGTTTCTCTATTTCAAATCGAGAACTTGTTTCAAGAATTGAACTATTGAAGTCTTTGCTTGAAGAGGATAAATATTCTCCCAAAACTTTGATTTGTGAAAAAACTGGAGAAGAGATAATTGATCAAATGAGAAAGTTGGGTTTCCTTTCTAAGGAAGACATAAACGACAGAATTTCTTTGACAAATTTAGAGGCAGCTAAGCTAAGCTTTTATAGAAATAATATTTCTCACTTGCTTATTTTTGAGTCACTGATATGCGGTTTTTTTCAGTACCAAAAAGAAATCGTTAAGGAAGATTTATTGCAGTCCATAAAAATGATTTATCCGTTTTTAAAAGAGGAATTTTTTCTTAAATGGGATGAGGCCAATTTGGATCAATTAATTAACTTAAAACTAAACAAACTTATAAATAAAAATCTCATTCTTGAAGATTCCAAAGTTTACAAAAGACCTGATTTCAAATCAAAGGAATTTTATGAAACTCAATCGCTGGGAAAACTTGTTCAGCCATCCATTGATAGATTTTATGTTCTGATTTCTCAATTATGGAAAAATTCAGAAGAACATATTTCAAAAAATGAATTGGAAAGAAATTCTCTAGAAATACTTAAAAATTTAGAAAAAACTCAGGCAAGACTAACCCCAGAATTTTCAGAAAAATGGATGTTTGATGTTTTTTTAAGTCGGTTAATAGAAAATAAATATGTACGCGAGGATAATAAGGGCATGCTTTATCCTACAAGAGTAACTCAACGATTAGAAAAAGATGCCAATAAGTTTTTAGAGCCAAATTGGCTGAAAGAACTTTCCAAAAGTACTACTTAACGTCTTGAAAAAATAAAAAATACCTCCATATAGATATAGAGAAAGGTTGCCGTGATGGGATCTTTCCACAGGTTGACATGCTCAAATGAGGTGTCTTTTTATTAACTTGCTTAGATTTAAGGAGTTTATTATGAAAAATAGTTTATTAAATTTATCAGATCCTTTCTTTTCAACGAGGTTTTTAGGTTTCGATAGTTTGTTTGATTCATTGAGAACATTCAGTGAGATAGGAGAAGATTCTAGGTCTTATCCGCCTTATAACATCAAACGCGAAGGGAATGATATTACCATTGAAGTTGCAGTTGCAGGTCTTAGTGAAGACGATTTAACCGTCGAAACTAAGGAAAACAACTTGAGTATTACTCACGAAGGCTCTAAAAATTCTTCTGGAGAAGTCTTGCATCAAGGTATTGCTGCGAGAGCATTTAAATTGCAATTCTCTCTTGCACCTGAAGTTGTTGTAAAAACTGCTGATCTAAAGAATGGTTTATTAAAAATAAACCTAGAAAGGATTATTCCAGAGTCGGAAAAAGCAAAAGTTATTCAAATTAATTCAGGCGAATTAATTACAGAATAATCTCCCCTAAAACATGCCGCCATCAAGGCGGCATGGATTATAAACCCAAAGCTTTTTTGATATTTGGTTTGAAATAAGTCTCCGGCTTCATAATTTTCCCAGCATCATTTTTAATGAATTTTCCATCAACAAATTTACTCATATTTGATCTTTTCACTTCTTCCCAAATCTTATCAAAATCTATACCCACACTATTGCACATACCCATAATGACCCAAACCAAATCTGCAAGACCGTCAGCAACTTCAACCAAGTCTTTTTCATCAAATGCTTTCGCAGTCTCTTCAAACTCCTCTTTGATCAAGTTCATATAAAGCTGAGTTTGCTCATTTTTAAGATTTAGTTCTGAAGCTATTTTTTGTTCTCCTAAAATCATAAAGTTAGATACATCTTTTTGATAATTCATTCGTTCTCCCGGTCTAAGGTAAATATATTGTATTTAAATGCTTTGCCTTTTATAACACGGGAAGGCTTTAAATTGATAAGCGAGCTGGTGTTGCTGTGCAAAGCTGATTTGTAAATGATTTTCTTGAAATTGTTTTGTTTCAGATATTTTTTAAATCTATTTAAATCAAATTCTTCAAAATCTAAATTTCTTAAAAATTGCATTTCTTTTTTAGCTCTTGCATCATTTTTTTGTTCAAACATTTGATCCAGATATACAATCTCATGATCAGAATATTTTTTTAAGAGATCCAGAGAATCGCCATGTAGAAAATCTATTCGATTAATGGAATCTTGCAAATCTTTATACCTTGAGTTTTGCAGACATTGATTTGTAAATTCATACAACCAAGATTTTTTTTCTATAGCAGTGACTGAATACCCAAGAAAACTTATTTCTAAAGCGTCTATGCAAAATCCCGCAGTCATATCAATCACCTTTCTCCCAATATCTTTCTTGGAAAAACATTTCTTTAGTAAAGATGATTTGGACATAATTTTTTTAAAATCCATGTAATTGATTACAAAAGGTTTTGAGTTCTTTGTTGCCAAATCTTGCAATGTAAGGTTTTTGGCTGATGCCCATATGACTTGCTTGTGAGTTTCGGAAATCCTTAAGTTTCTCGGTGTGATTAATTCCAAGTCGTGTTTAGAAGCAAATTGTTCCGCAAATCTGATTTCATTTTTCGAAAGATAGGATACAAATGGCTTTCTTTCTGTAAAATTATTCATGTCAGTAAAAAACGATGGTAAAACTCAGACAAGAAGATATTAAAACAAAAGAAGTCCTTTCTTGGAAAGGAATCCATCTCTTTCACTTCACTTTTTCTGCTTGTTCAATGAAAACAAGAATTTTTATGGGTCTAAAAAATATAGATTACACTGGCCATCATATAAATCTTCAAAAAAAAGAAAACTTTTCTCCTTACTTTCAAGGCATTACCCCAAGATCGTTAGTACCTGTTTTGGTTGATGACGGAGAAGTTCATATTGAGAGTAATGACATCCTTAAATATTTGGATGATAAATTTCCCATCATGAGTTTGATACCTGCAGATAAAGAAGAAGAGATAAATCAGATGATGATTGAAGAAAATGACCTTCATTTAGACATCCGAAATGTTACTTTTAAATTTTTAGTTCCAAAATTCTTGAATAACGTAAAAATTCAAGAAAAATCCAAATCAAAGGCTACCTTACATGGAAATGAAGACTCAGAAGACGATGCAAATAGGAAGTTTTGGGAGAATTATAAAAAAGTAGGGATCACAGACGAAGTTGCAACTAAATCATTGCTCAATCTCAAACTCCATCTTGATGAGATAAATGAAAAACTTACTCACCATACCTACATTTTAGGTAACGAACTAACCTTGCCAGATATTGCTTGGTTTATTTATGTTTCAAGACTTAAGGCTGCAAGATATCCAATACATATTCTTCATCCCAATGTTAATGATTGGTATGAAAGTTTATTAAAAAGAGAAGTTTTTGCTAAAGAAACAAAGATTCCAAGAATCGTTAGATTCATATCCTATATCTTTTATGTCGTCCAAAAATATAATGGGTGGAGCATCAAGAGACAACTAGTAGGCTAAAAAAAGTAAAAAAATCCCAAGTAAAACTCTATAGATGACAAAAGGTGTAAAGCCTATTCTTTCTATGAGGTTTAAAAAAATTCCAATGCATAAGTAAGAGCTTAAAAAAGAAAAGGTTGAAACCAAAAGAACATCAAGCCAAATTATTTCTGACGGGGTAAATCCTAAGGTAATAATTTCAGAAAGGAAAATAATACCCAAAGTAGGTATTGCAAGCATGAAAGCAAATTTTGAGGCAACCGTTCTGGAGTAACTCAAAAATAATGCACAAATGATTGTGATCGCCGAACGGCTGGTTCCTGGAATCAAAGCTAAGCATTGAGCTAAACCAATGAAAAAAGCATTTTTAAAAGTTACGGATTCATAAGGCGTTCGTTCTTTTGAGCCTCTATCAGCGACCCAAAGAAGAATGCCAAAAAAAATAGTTGAAAGTGCAATGATATCTAGAGTCCTTAAATTTTCTGAAATGAAATCTCTTAATAAAAATCCTGTAATTAATATTGGCAAGGATCCAAGCAATAATTTGTTAAAAAAAGAATCGCTCGAAGACAATTTGTAATCTTTGAAAGCGTCTGCTAGCTCTTCTCTAAAATAAATAATTACTGCAAATAAACTGCCGCCATGAGCAAAAATATCAACAGTGATTGATTGGGTCTCTTGACCTAAGATTGAGGAAGATATTATTAGGTGCGCAGAGCTCGAAATAGGCAAAAATTCAGTCAAGCCTTGAATGATTGACAAAATTATAATTTGCAAAACTTCCATTTATTTAACTCTCTTCCATTGATCGGTGCCTGAAAGATAAGTGGGATATACCTCTTCAGGATTTTTTAATCTAGTATCTAAATCATCAAGATTACATGCTAAGTGTAATAAACCTTTTGCATGATTATTTGTTTCCAAAAGGCTTGGCTCAATTAAGTAATCTAAAAACTCATGACAATCGCTACAGATGAATTCTTTATTATCTGAAGAAATAAAATCAGAAAGTTCTGTTTTCTTAATGGCAACATCACCGATTAAAGGGAGAGCCAAATCATTATTTTTTCTTATAAATTTACCAATATACAAGTCATTCATATGTGCTTCTTTAACAATAAAAAGTTCTTTAGCTTTGTGTTCTAAAAAAACAGTTTGAGCCAAAACCATAAGGCTAGACAAAGGTAAAATTTTCTTTTGCAAACCAAAGGCAAGGCCTTGCGCTACAGAACACCCTACCCTTAACCCTGTAAAAGACCCTGGACCAACACTCAAGGCAATGAAGTCTAGCTCTTCTTTTTCAAGTTGAGATTTCTTAAGAAGGTTATCGATAAACCCAAAAATATTTTTACCATGAGTATTTTCTTCCTGAGAATGCTCGATATATATTTCTTTATTTTTTGCTAAGCCAATTGAACAGTAAACCGAAGAGGTTTCAATAGCTAAAATGTTGGTCATTTACTGAGATAAAAAGTCTTTAATATTATTTTTAATTTCCTTAACAGTTAAAGTGCCATCAACGGTAAGATACTTAAAATCTGAGGCGTTTTTAAAATTTGAATAATATTCAATCAACGGTTGAGTTTGAGTCCAATAGACTTTTAGACGGTCTTTGACTGTTTCTGGCTCATCATCTTTTCTAATAATAAGTTCCTCGCCCGTTTCATCATCCAATCCAGGTTTTTTGGGAGGATTGAAATCAACATGATATGTTCTACCTGACGCCAAGTGGATTCTCCGACCAGACATTCTTTTGATAATTTCTTCATCTGCAATAACTAATTCTATGACTCCATTTATGTCAACGTTATTTTCCTGCAGTGCTTCAGCTTGAGGTATGGTCCTTGGAAAGCCATCAAATAAAAAGCCATTTTTACAATCGTCTTGTGAAATCCTCTCTTTGACCAATTCGATGATTAGCTCATCAGAAACTAAGTTTCCAGCATCCATTACTGCCTTTGCCTGTAAGCCTAATTCTGTTCCATTCTTAATGGCTTCTCGTAACATGTCACCTGTAGAGATATGCGGAATGTTTTTTTCTGATGCAATGAAAGCTGCTTGAGTACCTTTACCGGCTCCAGGTGGACCTAAAATAATGAGATTCATTCGGTGATTGCTACAGCCATTGCAGTTGCGTGTTCTTCGGTGTCGCTTAGGCTAAGGGAAATATCTTTAAGCCCTTGCTCTTTTGCTAATAATTTAGCTTTTCCGTTAAGTTTTACTTTTGGGCCGCCATATTTTCTTAATATCACAATGTCTTTTGGCCTGACGCCATTGGTGAAGCCATAGCCTATGACTTTTGATACAGCTTCTTTGCCAGCAAAGTTTTTTGCCAAAAAGAAAGGTTTAGCTCTAGAAGATTTTTTTTGAAATTGTTCGATTTCAAGATTATCGTAAATTCTGTGCAGAAATCTAAGTCCAAAGTTTTCATAAACCTTTGCCAGTCTAGAGACCTTTACCAAATCTATTCCGCTTCTTAATTTAGTCATTGAATATTGCTCCTGCATTCATAGGTTTTTCAGCGATGTAGGTGATTGCAAGTTGCATAATTTTTTTTATTTTACTTCTTGCTGAAGAAGAAGTGATTTCTCCATTGATAAAATTTATGATATCAATTCCAGAGACTTTTAAAAAATTATTTAAAGGTTTTTCAGAAAATCCTTGAGCTGGATGAAAATAATAGATTCTATCTTTTTGTATACCCTTTCCTTTGTCATCAAATTGAAAATCAAAACCATAGCCAAGTTCACAAATTAAAAAATATTCAAACTCTCTTAAAGATATCTCAATATTTTTAGATTCTCCCAATTCTAAGATCTTGTAAAAATTAATTACGGCATCAAAAATTTTCTCTTGTTTAATTTCCTTTTCTATTAATTTGAAAATCAATTCATTAAGATACAGTAAAATTTTTAAATTTTTTCCAAGTATTTGAAAGTATTTGATTTCTTCCCAAGAAGTTAAGGTCTTTAGTTCGCTTTTACCGGAATAATTAATGTTGGCTAAAATGTTTGGAGCTGCAACATTTTGCAATTTGTTTTTTTTTGATCGAGCTCCTTTCGCTATTACAGAAACTCTGCCATTTTTTCTGGTAAAAAGTTCGCAAATCAGACTGGTTTCTGAAAACTTTCTACTTAGTAAAAGAATTGCTTCTGTTTCGTTAACAACTAAAGACTTCAAAAATCAACTCCAAGACCAAATTTTTTTAACTTATTGATATCGTTTGTCCAATTTTTGTTTGCTTTAACCCAAAGTTGAAGATTCACTTTTTTTGAAAACTCTTTTTCTAATTCTTTTCTGGCAGCTGTTCCAATGGCTTTGATCATACTGCCTTGCTTACCAAGGATGATTCCTTTTTGACTCTGAGACTCAGTAATGACAACTGCGTAAATAGTCTTAAGATTTTTTGAATCATCAATTTTTTCAATCACAACATTCAGACGATAAGGTAATTCATCACCCAGCCTATTGATTGCTTTTTCTCTAATTATTTCTGAGATAAAAAAATTATCTGAAAACTCTGTTAGAGAGTCTTCTGGAAAATGATATGGACCAATTTCCAAATTGTTCAAAATTACACTTTTCAATTCCATCAAATTATCTTTTTTTAATGCGGATATCGGAACAATAGATAAAAAATTAAATTTTTCACTGATATCTTTAATAAACTTTAAAAGCTTAGTTTTATCTCTTAGTCTGTCTATTTTGTTAATGACTAAAACAACAGGCTTATTGAGGTTTTTTAAACTTTTGAGAATGTTTTCTTCTTCCTTTTGCCACTTAAAACGATCAATTAAGAAGAGAACAAGATCTACCTCTTCATAGCAGTGAGAGGCGATTTTATTCATGACTTTGTTGAGCTGCCTTTTAAAGCCAAGATGAACGCCAGGAGTATCTAGAAAAACGATTTGAGATTTTTCTTCTGTGAGTATTCCTAAAATTCGATTGCGCGTGGTTTGCGGTTTTCTCGAAGTAATGGCAATCTTTTTTTGAAAGAAAGCATTTAGCAAGGTTGATTTACCAACATTTGTTCGGCCTGATAGCGAAACAAAACCAAATTTATTTTCCATCTTTATTCAGCATGATTAAAACGTTAGAGGCGGCCTCTTGTTCTGCTAATTTTTTACTTTTTCCCTGTCCTTCACCAAAAACATTATGTATCGGCAAAGTTACCTTAGAGATAAAATAGATTTCTCCATTTTGCTTTTTTTCAGTAGTTACGTATTCAGGCAAATCTTCGTCTAAAGATTGTAAAAATTCTTGAAGAAGAGTTTTTGAATCTTTCTGTTCTTCTAATAAGAGTTTAGAAAAATCTATATCTAAAATAGACAGGGTAATTTCTTTTGCTTTTAAAAAATCAGAATCAAGAAAAATAGCTCCAATGAGAGCTTCTAAAGTGTTCCCGATGATAGTTTCTGTTAGGTTTTGGTTATTCTTAAGCGCTGAACCTGCATGCAAATACTTATCTAACTTTATTTTCAGACCCGCTTTGCTCAATGAAGATCTGCTTACGATTCTAGAGCGGTAAATACTTAATTTTCCTTCGTCGAGAGAACTCTCTTTAAAGTGCAAGGCTTCTGAAACAATAAGCGAGATTACTGAATCGCCAAGGAACTCTAACCTTTCATTGTTGAAATCAGAATTTATGCTTTTATGCGTAATAGCTTCATCCAAGAGTTTCTTATTTTTAAATTTATAACCAATAGAATTTTCTAACTCGGCAAGACTCATTCTTAATTCAAAAATTTATTCCTTGAAAAAGAGGGCAGACAAGTTAGACACTCCCAATGCATCCATATAAAAGCTGGTTTACCAACCACGTTTTGCTTTGGTACAAAGCCCCAACTTCTGCTGTCAGCGCTGTTATCTCTGTTATCGCCCATTACGAAATAATAATCTTTTGGTACTACCCATTTACGTTCAGCTCCGTATGTAAGCTGATTCCTATAGTTTTCTATTAGTCTTATCGTGTAAGACTTATCTTGGAAGAACTCTTTTAAGTAAACTTCTTCATCATTTGAAGATAAAAACTCTCTTTTTAATTTTTCACCATTAACTATCAATTCTTTGTTTCGATAAATGACTTCATCTCCTTCTTTGGCTATCAATCTTTTTACAAAAGTAAGACCCAAGGGAGTACAAGCTTCGCTGTAACGTTGCCAAAGATATTCCTGAGAGCTATCAAAGTTTTTTTCAGGATAAGCGTTTTCAATTGGTGAGCTGCAAATAGTATGCTCTGGAATGAATGCAATCATCTCTCCTGTTTTTGGCTCTCTGGTTTCAAACCAAGTTGATTTACCTACAGGATTTTTTAAGCCATAAGAGAATTTATCAACCACCAAAAAATCTCCAACTTGTATCTGAGGAATCATAGACTCTGTGGGAATTTGGAAAGGTTCATAAATAAATGATCTAAAAATAGTTATACCTAGGAGGATAAGGAAAAAAGATCTTGCTTCTTTTTGCAAATTTACTAGATCGGTTCGTCGAGAGATAATCCAAACTACAAGTGAAACTAAAGTTAAACCAACTAAAATATAACCAAAGCTAATATTAAGTTTAAAAACCGCATATAAAGCTAAAAGAGGAAAAGGGAAAGAGACAGTACTGATTGTCTTGGAAAATTTACCATCTAATTTTTTCTCTGAGTAAACCCAAGCTGCAAATAAGATAGAAATAATGATTACTGAAATAATTAAAATTGATTCATACATAATTATTTGCTTACTTTTAAAACCGATAAAAATGCTTCTTGCGGAACATCGATTTTTCCTATCTGACGCATTTTTTTCTTACCAGCTTTTTGTTTTTCTAAAAGTTTTTTCTTTCGAGTTACATCTCCACCATAAAGTTTAGCTGTTACATCTTTACGGTAGGCTTTGACTGTCTCACGAGAAATAATTTTGTTTCCAATAGCAGCTTGAATTGCAACATCGTACATCTGCCTGGGAATAACCTCTCTAAGAGCTTTTGTTAGTTCTCTTCCTTTATAGTCAGCTTTTGAGCGATGCACCATAAAGTTAAGAGCATCAACCTTTTCGCCATTTAGTAAGATATCAATTCTAGTAATATCACTTTGGTCAAATCTGACAAAATCATAGTCTAGAGATGCATATCCTTTGCTGGTTGATTTCAATTTATCAAAGAAATCGAGAACGATTTCATTCATGGGCATTTCGTAAACCAGTTCAATTTGTCCACCCACATATCTGAGAGACTTTTGACTTCCTCTCCTTTCCACGCAAAGAGAGATGACATTTCCAACATATTCTTCAGGAACAAGAATAGTTGCAAGAGCTATTGGCTCCCTGACTTCCTCTATTGAACTTGGATCAGGATATTTACTTGGATTTTCAATTTCAATCACATCATTGTTTTTCAATAGAATTTCGTACACGACAGTAGGTGCTGTAGCCAAAAGCTCTATTCCATGCTCTCTTTGAAGTCTTTCAATAATAATTTCCATATGCAAAGTTCCCAAAAAACCGCATCTGAAACCAGAGCCTAAAGCCTGAGATTGCTCCGGTTCAAATTGCAAAGCAGCATCGTTTAACGCTAGTTTTTCTAGGGATTCTCTAAATGATTCAAATTCACCGGAATCCAAAGGATAAAGAGCAGCAAAAACTTGAGGTTTTATTGGCTTGAATCCTGGTAAAGAGTTACTTTTATCAGGCAGAACTATGGTATCTCCCACAGGAGCGCCTTTAATGCTTCTAACTCCTGCACAGATAAAACCAACTTCTCCGGCAACTAGTTTAGTTTTTTCTAATCTTTTGGGAGTAAAGACTCCTAATTTTTCAACTAAGTGAACGTTATTATTTGAGGAAAATTTAATTTTATCACCAAGATTTATTTCGCCATTTACCACTCTCACTAAAGAGACAATTCCGAGGTATTGATCAAACCAAGAGTCAATTATCAAAGCTTGTAATGGTTCTGAAATAGAGCCTTCTGGAGCAGGTATTTCTCTAATTATTTTTTCCAACAAGTCTTTTACGCCCAATCCATCTTTTGCACTTATGGCTGGTGCTTCACTAGCTTCTATACCGATTATTTCTTCAATCTCTTGTTTGACTCTTTCTGGATCTGATTGTTTTAGGTCAATTTTATTTAATACGGGAAATATCGAAAGTCCTTGATCGATAGCGTTATAACAAGTAGAAAGAGTTTGCGCTTCAACTCCTTGAGAAGCATCGACTAGTAAAATAGCGCCATCGCAAGCAGCTAAAGACCTTGATACTTCATAGGCAAAGTCCACGTGTCCAGGGGTATCTATTAAGTTGATCTGATACTTTTCACCATCCAACTCATATTCTAGGTATACCGACTGAGCTTTGATGGTAATGCCTCTTTCTCTTTCTAAATCAAGAGAGTCCAACACTTGATTTTGCATTTCCCGTTCGCTCAAGCCTCCACATATTTCGATGAGGCGATCTGCAAGCGTGGATTTTCCATGATCAATATGTGCAATGATGCAAAAATTTCTTATCTGATTTATAGAAGCATGGCTCGACATGCGGGCATTATGTCCTATTTTGGAATTTTAAGGGTGAGAAAAGAACCGTTTTTATCTCTGATAATTCTTAAAGCAATGGTAGAGCCTTTTTTTAGAGTTTTAGAAATTTTTTCATAATCTTTGATATTGCTTACATCCTTGAACTGTATTTTATCGATTATGTCTCCTCTTCTGATTCCAGCTTCAGACGCCGGTCCAGGAAAAACGCTTGATACCACTACTCCTTTATCTTGGCCCAATTGTTTTTGTTCTGGATCCGTCAAGGAAGCGATATCTTTAACGGCAATGCCCAAAATATTTCCGGTCTCTTCTTTTTTATCAACGGTTGTATCTTGCGCAACTTTTTCATCTAATTTACCAGTTGTCACAGAAACCGTTTCTTTCTTTCCATCTCTGAATATTGTTGCATTTACTTTTTTTTCAGGAGGGATTCTTCCTACTATCAAAGGAAGATCGCCTGAATAAATTATTTGTTGCCCATCAAAATCTATAATTACATCACCATTTTTTAGACCTGCTTTTTCTGCTGGAGAATCTTTTAAAACACTGCCAATTAGTGCCCCACGAGGCACATCCAAGCCAAACGAATCTGCTAAATCCTTAGTTACTTCCTGAACTGCTACACCCAACCAACCTCTAGAGACAAACCCGTTTTCTTTTATTTGTTTAACTATTTCATCAGCATAGTTAATAGGGATAGTGAAAGAAATACCCATATACCCGCCACGATTTGAGTAAATCATTGCGTTAATGCCAATGACTTCTCCATTAAGATTGAATAACGGACCTCCTGAGTTTCCTGGATTTATAGCCACATCTGACTGAATAAAGGGTATATATGAAGTGCTTTGTCCTGGAACGCTTCTAGCTTTTGCGCTCACTATTCCTGCTGTAACTGTTGCATTCAGCCTATAAGGAGATCCGATTGCCATGACCCAATCACCAACTCGAACTTTTTCGGAATCTCCTAAATTCAAAAAAGGAAGATTTTCCTTGGTTTTAACCTTCAAAAGAGCAACGTCTGACTTTTTATCACTGCCAACTATCTCTGCAGAAAATTCTCTTCTATCTTGAAGACTAATTATAACTTCAGAGGCATCTTCAATTACATGGTGATTTGTTAATATGTAACCATCCGCTGAAATAATAAATCCTGAGCCTCCTGATGCTACTTTTCTGTCACGGTTTGGAGGATTGTAGGGAGACCCGAAAAAGTCGTCAAAAAAAGGATCGTTGAAAGGTCCTCTTCTCATTTCATTTTGTGCTGGAGATTTAATAACTTTTGTGACGCTTACATTTACAACAGCAGGCGTTACTTTCTCAGCTAAAGAGGCAAAATTTGGAAGGTCTGATACGTTTTGGTTCAACTGACCCCATCCTGAACTGGAAATGAGGAAAAGAGTAAAAAATACAAATAATTTTTTTTGCATAGTAAGATTTTTTTTATTCTAAAATCAAATTAGAAATACTTATCAATTTTTGGTTGGATAATTTATCACTTGATAGGTTTATAATCATTGGTTTGTCGCCTTTCCTTGTATTTATAGTAACGCCGTTGGAAATAGAAGACAGTTTCACAGTGTTAGAGCCATCTTTGAGGAAAAATTTTAGTTTAAGATTCGCATTTGAACCTTTGATTCCGTAATTAGCCTCTACTTGATTACTGGAGATGAATTTATAACTGCGAAGGTTTCCATCAAAGTTTCTACCGTAATCATCAAGGATAACTGGGTTTATTGTAGAAACTAGAGTTTTTGGAGCTGAGACTTGGAGGAAAGATTGAGTGGGTTGGGAGGAGAATTCGAAAAATATAAAGGTGAGAGTGAAACAGAGGCCAAAAAGATAAGAACAGGTCCTCATATAGGGAATTTTTCCCCAGCTAAAATGGTTTTCGTGATGTTTTTGGTTATTTGGTTTTTTGGTTTTTTGGAGTTCGTTTTGGATTTTGGAAGAAAGGTCAAGATTTGGCATTAAAAGTTCTCTTCGAAGCGCTGATTTTTGTTTATTCATCTCAAGCCAGCGCTTCTTAATATGAGGATTTTTAGAAATATCTTCAACAAGCCTGCGAGTTTCGAATTCGGAGGCTTCGCCATCCAAAAGTAAAGACAATCTATGATCTACACTTGATTCCATATTAATTACTCCAGGTTTTAGACAGTCCTAATTTAGAAAAAGTTTCATTAATAAGCTCTCTTCCTTTAAAGATTCTAGATCTCACCGTTCCAATAGGACAGTTTTGGACTTTAGCTATTTCTTCATAACTCAATCCATCGTACTCTCTGAGAGATAAGGTTGATCTTATTTCATCAGGTAAATTTTGAAAGGCCTGATTAACAGCATCTTTCATTTCTTCGGCTGCTAAGAGAGTTTCGGGATTATCAGAATTTAAAGACAAATCAGATAAAGCGCCATCAAGCACGTCTTCATTGTAAGTTTCAGCTCCTCTGGATTTATTGGAAAAGTAGTTTTTTGCTGTATTGATAGCAATTCTGTAAATCCAGGTATAGAACGAACTTTCACCTCTAAATTTATCAATATTTCTGAAAGCTTTAACAAAAGCTTCTTGAGCAATATCTTGAGATAATTCAAAGTCCTTGCAAAACTTAAAAACAGAATAAACAAGCCTATCTTGGTATTTGACCACAAGGATATCGAAGGCTCTCACATCCCCTTTTTTAACAAGATTAATAATGTTTATATCGTTTTCCATGTCCCAATCATTATAGACATGCGTATTGTCCACAAGTTCAGCTAAATTTCACTATAAAATTCAAATATTTCTTCAAATATTTCTTTGAGTTCAATTGGATAATCCATTTTTTTATAAATGATGATGTCTGCTAGAGAAACATCATCAATTTCAAATAGCTCAAATAATTGATCAACTTGAGCATTACTCAAAGATAAGAACCTTTTTTCTACAAATGGTACAAAGATTTTATCTAGTTCATTCAAGCCTCTTCTTGCCTTAAATTTAGCTTTATTTAATAGGTCACTCACAGAAAGAATTATATAATCATGAAAATACAAAAAAGAATGAATTTTTCAGAAAAACATACTTCTCTCGTTGTTCAAGGATCTCAAGCTGCAGAATTTCTGCAAGGACAAATTACAATAGATACAGAAAAGATTTCTAATGAAGATTTTAAACCTGCCTGCATTTGCAACAACAAAGGAAGAGTCATGGCAACTTTTTGGGTTAAAAAGATAAAAAATGGATTTAAGATAGCCATCCTCCAAGAGTTAATCGCCTCTTTTGAAGAACATATGAACAAATATATCCCTTTCTTTGATGCGAAATTAAAAAATGATGTACAAGATGAAGATGACTTTAAAAAAAATCTAGATTCAACAGAATGGATGAAATTTTTAATTAATGAGGGAATAGTGGAAGTTAACAAACAGACTTCCTTAAAATTTACTCCCCATGAACTTAATTATCAAAATAACGAACTAATTGATTTTTCAAAGGGATGCTTTAACGGTCAAGAGGTCATTGCAAGAATGGAATACAGAGGGAAATTGAAATTTGCTCTCAAAATTGCAGACAATTTAAAAGATGAGGTCAAGGAGTCTTCGCTTCATAATAAAGAAGGAAAGAAAGTTGGAGAAGTTTTATCTAGAGAGGGTAAATACGGCTTTGTTTTTTTTAAAAACAAAGATGATCAAACTGATTCTGTTTATCTAGACGGACAAATTTTAAACATTCTGTAATCCTTATATTCTCCAATCTATCTCTTCGTTTTTGTTTTTCCTAAGATAATCATTAGACTTAGAAAAAGGTTTTGATCCAAAAAATCCTCTATGAGCAGACAATGGTGATGGATGAGGAGTTGCAATTATTAAGTGCTTTGAAGGATCAATAAGAATTTTCTTTGATTGAGCATATGCCCCCCACAAGATAAAAACTAGATTTGATTTTTTATCACTTAAAGCTTTGATGATCTGATTGGTAAATTCTTCCCATCCAAAATTCTTATGCGATCCTGGAGATCCGGATTCTACAGTTAAGATAGAATTTAGTAATAGAACCCCTCGTTTTGCCCAAGCTGATAAATTTCCGTCTCTTGGAATAGGTAAATTTAGATCTGTGGAGTATTCTTTAAAAATATTCAATAAAGATGGAGGAAATCTAACCTCTGAATTAACTGAAAATGCTAAGCCGTTTGCTTGATTTGGGCCGTGATAGGGATCTTGCCCAAGAATTATAATTTTTACATTTTTAAAAGATGTTAATTCAAACGCTCTAAAAATATCTTTACTACTTGGATGAATTTTCTTTTTTTTTGAATAAACTTCAGATATTTTTTTTCTTATGGGTTTCAAAATTTCTTTTAAGCCATATTCAGCAGCAACTTCTTTCCAGGATTCTAATGACTTCACCATAAGAGAAATATTATCAAATATTCAATTTTTTTTATCCACAGAAATTGTGGATAACTCTTTGGATAAAATAAGGAAGATTGATTGGAACCTTTAAACAGAAGTGTTTTAGCTAAATTGGTTAATTTTTAACCACTTATAAATTATTCAATAAAATCAATAACTTACAAAGATATTGAGATTGCACTAAGATAAAGCAGTAAAAGATGGACATAACTTAAATTCAAAAAAAATAAATAAACTTTTGTGTGTAACTCATATAAAAGTTACTATAAAAAAAATTCTTATTCCAATAAGGTCTTATCAATTTTGAATAAAAATAGAGGTAAAAATGGAAGCATTATTTAAACCAATAAAAATCAACAACTTAGTTGTACCCAATAGAATCGCTATGGCGCCTATGACTAGGAGCATGTCTCCAAACGGTATTCCAACGGATCAGAATTTAGAATATTACAAACGAAGAGCGGCTGCAGAGGTTGGGATGATCATTACTGAGGGTGTTGAGGTAAGTCATCCTGCATCAAGTGGCTATCCTAATGTTCCAAATTTAAAACAAGATTCTCATGAAGGCTGGAAAAAATTAATTTCCTCGGTTCAAGAAGAAGGTTCCACGATATTTTGTCAATTGTGGCATGTGGGAGGAATAAGAAAACCCGGGCAACCCCCAAATCCTGAAGTACCTGGTTATACACCCTCAGGTTTAGTCAGAAAAGATAAAAAAGTAGCTTATGCAATGACAGATAACGATGTTGAAGATCTCATTCAGAACTATGTCAACGATATAGAAACTATAAAAATGTTAGGTTTTGATGGCGTAGAGCTTCATGGAGCTCATGGATATATGATCGATCAATTTTTCTGGCGAGATACTAATGTAAGAAAAGATGAATACGGCAAAGAAGAAGATTTAAGAACAAAGTTTGTCTGCGAGATAGTTTCACGTGCTAGAAAGCTTGTTGGAAATGATTTTCCGATAATGCTGAGATTTTCTCAGTGGAAACAACAAGATTACGAAGCAAGACTTGCTCCCTCTCCTGCTAACTTAGAAACTTTTTTAGGACCCATATCTGATTCTGGAGTTGATGTCTTTCATGCCAGTACAAGAAGATACTGGGAGCCAGAATTTGAGGGGTCTGATTTAAATCTTGCAGGCTGGACTAAAAAAATAACCAACAAACCCACTATTACTGTGGGAAGTGTGGGGCTGGATTCAGATTTTATAGGCCTGTATGTCGGCAATGATAAAGCTAATACCTCTTCTATTGAAACTTTAGTTGAGATGTTCGAAAGAGGAGACTTCGATATGGTTGCCGTAGGGAGAGCTCTCTTATCTGATCCAGAATGGGTTTTGAAGGTTAAAGAAGGCCGAGAAGAGGAGATTGTAGGTTTTACAAAAGAATATGTGGAAAAATATTTTTAGAGCTTAATAATTGCCTAAATGCATTCCACCATCGAGCAATAAAGTTTCTCCTGTTATTGTTGATCCTGATTCTATGAAATAACAGATTGTTTCTGCAACTTGCTCTGCAGTACAAGTTAGGTTCAATGGAACACTGTCTTCAGTAGATTTTTTTACAAACTCATAAGTTTCCTCGCCCAAGCCGTTTTTCAACCAATCTCCTTGAATAAATCCAGGACAAATTGCGTTAATTCTGATTGGCCCTAAAGCCCTAGCAAGAGATTTGGTCATATTTATCAAGGCCCCTTTTGATGCGGCATATGCTACGGAACTACCTATTCCTAAAACTCCTGCTATAGAGGCAACATTCACAACTGATGGGTTATCCGACTTAAGTAGGCTTTCTCTTGCTTCTTTAATCATCATATAAGGACCCACGGTATTTGTTGCATACAATCCAAGAAAATCATCTTTGGTAAGACCATCTAAATTATCATGTGCATTGAATTTAGTAGTGCCGGCATTATTAATCAAAGCATCCAGTTTTCCCCATTTTTTTATGGTTTCTTTCACTGTTTGAGCACAAGAATCGGGCTGTGAAACATCTGCTTTTAAAACAATTGTCTCTGCTCCTAATGTTTCACACTCCTTACCTACCTCATTTGCTGCTTCTATTGAACTTGAACAAGTTATTGCTATGTTCCAACCCTTGCTTGCAAGGAGTTTTGAAACCTCGGCGCCAACACCTCTACTTCCACCTGTAACAATTGCAACTGGTTTAGTCATTTTTATACCTCCCTTACAGAAATAACATCATCTAGAGCAGACAACTCAACCAAAACCTTCTCCGGCGGTTTGGTTTCCAGATCAATTACGTTGTAGGCAATATCACCTCTACTTTTGTTTACCATATCTATAATATTTAATTTATTATCGGCAAGTACGGTGGTAATTTTACCTATCATTCCTGGATGGTTCTTATTTGAAAGAGTAATCCTAAATTCTGAAGGCCTGGGTTCAATTAACTCAGGAAAATTCACTGAATTTTTAATGTTTCCATTATTTAAAAAATCATCGAGCTGTTCAGCGGCCATGACAGAACAATTTTCTTCTGCTTGGCTTGTGCTCGCTCCAATGTGAGGCAAAATAATGACATCGTTAGCTATTTTGGCTCTAGAGATTAAGTCTAAATCAGCAAAATCTGTGATGTACTTGCTAAGGATGTTTTTATCCAAGCTTTCTATGATGTCTTTTGAGACAACTATCTCATCTCTCGCAAAATTTATAAGTCTTAAGCCCTTTTTGGCATTTTTGAGTAAATCTGAATTTATTAGACCCTTAGTTTTATCATTTGCTGGTACATGGAGAGAGATGTAGTCAGATTCTTTGAAAACATCTTCAATACTCTCTTTTCGTTCAACTTTATTAGGCAATTTCCAAGCAGCTTCAACAGTTATAGCTGGATCATAGCCAATAACATTCATACCTAACATTACTCCCATATCAGCAACTTTAGAGCCTATAGCCCCCATACCAACAACGCCTAAAGTTCCACCAGTTAATTCTCTGCCCTTAAAGCTTTTTTTTCCAGACTCAATTAAAGGTTTTAATTCTTCTTGATTTGACTCTTCTATTGAATTTACAAAATTAGCTCCTTGAAAAAGACCTCTGGAAGACATTAAAAGTGCTGCTAACACTATTTCTTTAACTGCATTAGCATTCGCTCCTGGGGTGTTAAATACAGGAATTCCAAGCTCAGAACATTCTTCGACAGGGATGTTATTTACCCCTGCCCCAGCTCTGGCTATGGCCTTTAGATTGTTTCCAAAGTCTTCCTTTTTGAGTTTGTGGCTTCTCAAAATAATTGCATCAGGATCAGAAAGACCATCAGATACCTCAAATTTTTTTTCTTGAAGGATATTTAGGCCCTTCTCAGCAATAGCATTGAAGGTTTTAATTTTTTGCGTCATATGAATTTTATTTATTTAATGAAGTCTATTAGTATTAGTTTTTTGAATCTGCAATTCTATAACTTAAATTAAATGAGACCAAAGCATTTCTTAAATTTTGAAAATTTTTCGAGACAAGACCTCAGCAATATCATTGATAGAGCAATAGAAATAAAATTAAAATCAGAAACATCAAATCTTTTTGATAAAAAAACTCTAGGTTTAATTTTTCAAAAACCCTCAACTAGAACGAGAGTTTCCTTCGAAGTAGCTATGAATAAATTGGGGGGTAACACAATTTTCCTAAGTTCATCTGAGTTACAAATGTCCAGAGGTGAGCCAATTGCAGATACTTCTAAAGTATTGTCTTCCATGGTTGATGCCGTGGTAATTAGAAACGACAGTCATGAAGAATTGAAGCTTTTCTCAGAAAACTCCTCTGTTCCTGTGATTAACGGTTTAACGGATTTATTTCATCCTTGTCAAATTCTTGCTGACTTGATGACTTTTAAAGAGAAAAATGAGGGAGAAATTCTTAGCAAAGTATGCTGGATTGGTGATGGAAACAATGTTTGCAATTCTTATATTGAAGCTGCCTCTATTTTTAATTTTGAAATTAGTATTTTTTGTCCTAAAGGTTGTGAGCCTTATCAGCCATTACTAAATAAGGCTAAAGATTTCATAACATTAGCATCCTCAAAAAAAGAAGCCCTTGAAAAAGCCCAAATCGTCACGACTGATGTGTGGACTTCCATGAATAGCGAAGCCTCTGCAAAAGAGAGGAGAAAAACCTTTAAAAATTTCTTTGTTGAAGAAGAAGACATGGATCTTGCTGATGACAATGCAATCTTTTTGCATTGCTTGCCTGCTCACAGGGGCGAAGAAATAAGCTTCACAATGCTAGAACATGCTCAAAGTGTGGTCTGGGACCAGGCAGAAAATAGATTGCATGCTCAGCAAAGTCTTCTTGAATTTTTGTTAGCTGATTAATCTGTTCAAGAATTCTTTCCAGGCATCGTAGCGTCCTAAATCATAGTTGGAATCCGGATTGTACTCTGCCTTGGGAGACCAATTCTTTGAAACATCTTGCAAAGATACTTCCCCGGCTCCAATACCAGCAAGATAAGCGGCCCCTAATGCAGTAGATTCAACCGTTTTGGAACACAAAACTTCCAATTCAATGACGCTGGATAAAATCTGATTAAAAAAAGCATTTCTCGTTAAACCACCATCAATTCTTACACTATCCACTTTTACGCCGTCATTTTTTAAAGAAGATATGATCTCTTTGGTTTGAAAAGCGATTGCTTCATGGGTAGCTAAACTCAATTCTTCTCTTCCGGAGTCTCTTGTAAGTCCAAAAATGGCTCCTCTGGCATCAGGAACCCAATGCGGAGCTCCTAAACCCACAAAAGCAGGAATGAGAAAAACTTTGGTATTGGGATCTGCTCTTTTAGCTAGTTCTTGAGATTCGCTGACGTCTTCGAAAAAATTCATTTTGTCTCGAAGCCATTGAAAATTAGCTCCAGCCATAAAAATACTTCCTTCTAAGGCATAGCATAAATCGTCCACTTGGTAGGCTATCGTTGATAAAAGCTTATTTGAGGAGTTCTGTCTTTTTTTGCCTGTGTTTGCCATTAAAAAACATCCTGTGCCGTAGGTACTTTTTAACTGTCCTTTAGCAAAACAACCTTGTCCTATTAGAGATGCTTGTTGGTCTCCTGCAATGCCAGAAATTTTTATTTCTCCACCAAAAAGCTTAGTTGAGCCAAAATCTGCGGTGTTCTTTGTTACTTCAGGTAAATTTAAGCCGCCTAACTCAAATATGTCTATCAAGTTCATATCCCACTCGACAGAATCAATATTTAGTAATAATGTTCTTGATGCATTGGTTACATCTGTTTTGAAGCTTTTTCCTTCTGTTAACTTCCAAACAAGAAAAGTATCTATAGTGCCAAAAAAATATTTGTTTGGATCAATTTTGTGTTCTTTTAATAACCAACGAGCTTTAGTTGCGGAAAAGTAAGGATCGAGTAAAAGGCCGGTTTTTTTTGTTACTTCTGACTCAACACCTTTGGCTTTGAGTTCTTCACAAAATTCTGTTGTTCTGCGATCTTGCCATACAATGGCTTTATCCAAAACTTTGCCATCTTTGTCCCAAAGCATTACCGTTTCTCTTTGATTGGTTATGCCAATGGAGATCACATCTGAGCTCTTGATATCCTTCTTGCTCATCAAGGAATTCACTGTATTAAGCACTGAAGTCCAAATTTCTTCAGGGTCATGCTCAACCAATCCTTCTGCGGGATAGTGTTGTCTAAACTCTTGCTGTTCTTGAGTTATTTGGTTAAAGGAGCTGTCGTATAGAACTGCCCTAGAACTCGTGGTGCCTTGATCTATTGAGATGTAATACTTAGACATGAACACATTTATATACACTTATACACAGCCTATCCACTAAATTTTCATAAATTGTTGTATTGCTTTTTTGTTAAAAACCCTTTATCTTGTACTCCATTGTTGAGAAAACACAACATGTTGTGTTTTTTATACCCAATTTTAGTTAATTTTTAAGAAGGAATTGTTTTGGAAACAACAGGAACAATAGAAGAGAAGAAGCAAGAATCAGTTCAATCGGAACCAAAAAAAGCTGTGGTTTCACCAGGTCAACTAAGAATTATAAAGAGAAATGGATCCGTGGTTGATTTTGATGGTTCTAAAATAGAAATTGCCATTACAAAGGCTTTTCTGGCAGTACATACCAGTGCTGCAGCAGCATCTTCAAGCGTTCATAGCAGAGTATCGTCTTTAAGTAACCAAGTTGAAGATATTTTTAGAAAGAGAATGCCATCTGGCGGAACCATTCATATAGAAGAAATTCAAGATCAGGTAGAACTGGCTTTGATGCGCTCTGAAGAACACAAGGTTGCAAGAGAATATGTTTTATACCGTGCTGAAAGAGCAAATCAAAGAGCAATAGAAACTCACATTCATGATCGTCCAGAAAAGGAGGAGCTTGAAACTTCTGAAAGAATTGAGGTTATAGCAAAAGAAGCTTGCATCGGCTTAGAAGGAACAGACAGTGAAAAAATAATTTCAGAAGCAAACAAAAACCTCTATGAAGGAGCGCCAGAACATGAAGTAAAAGAGGCATTGGTGCTCTCCGCGCGTTCACTTGTTGAAGTGGAGCCAAACTATACTTTTGCAACAGCACGGATTCTATTAGACAGTCTGAGGTCAGAGGCTCTTTCTTTCCTAGAGATAACAGAGAATGCAACTCATGAGGAAATGTCAGCTCTCTACCCTGAAGCTTTAAAAGCATTTATAAAAAAAGGGATTGAGTTAGAACTTCTTAACCCAGAGCTAGCAAACTATGACTTGGATTTACTCGGTAAAGCAATAATCTCAGACAATGACTTACTTTTTTCTTACTTGGGCATTCAAACCCTTTACGACAGGTATTTCATTCACTCGAATGAAATAAGATTTGAGCTCCCGCAAGTATTCTTTATGAGAGTGGCAATGGGCTTGGCCCTTAACGAGGAAAACAGAGAACAACGAGCCCTAGAATTCTATGAGTTGCTGTCTTCATTCGATTATATGAGTTCTACGCCTACCCTATTCAATGCAGGAACTATGCATTCTCAATTGTCCTCATGTTATTTGACTACTGTCCCCGATGACTTACATGGAATTTATGGTGCACTTCAAGATAATGCCATGCTTTCAAAATGGGCAGGCGGTCTAGGTAACGACTGGACACCTGTAAGAGGAATGGGAGCCCATATCAAAGGTACTAACGGTAAATCTCAAGGGGTAGTTCCATTTTTAAAAGTAGTTAACGATACAGCAGTTGCTGTAAATCAAGGTGGAAAAAGGAAGGGAGCTGTCTGTTCATATCTAGAAACTTGGCATCTGGATATCGAAGAATTTGTTGAGCTGAGAAAAAATACTGGAGACGATAGAAGAAGAACACACGACATGAATACAGCCAATTGGGTTCCAGACCTATTCATGGAAAGAGTGTTTGAAGGGAAAAAGTGGACCCTCTTCACTCCAAATGAAACACCTGAATTACATGATCTTTCAGGGGAAGCCTTCAGAGAAAAGTATGAGGAATATGAAAAGCTTGCTCAGGAAGGAAAGCTTAAAGCATATAAAGAAGTGGAAGCAGAAGAATTATGGCGAAAAATATTGTCCATGCTTTTTGAAACCGGTCATCCTTGGATAACATTCAAAGACGCTTGTAACCTCAGATCTCCGCAACAACACACAGGGGTAATTCACTCATCAAACCTGTGTACAGAAATTACCCTTAATACTTCAAATGATGAAATTGCAGTTTGTAACTTAGGTTCAATTAACATTCCTAATCATCTTGATGCAGAAGGAAACCTAGACAAAGAGAAACTGGAAAAGAACGTAACTACTGCAATAAGAATGCTCGATAACGTGATAGACATAAATTACTACGCAGTGCCTCAGGCAGAAAACTCAAACTTTAAGCATAGACCCATAGGTATGGGAATCATGGGTTTTCAAGATGCTCTTTACATTAAGAAAATACCTTACGCATCAGAAGCAGCAGTTGATTTTGCCGATGAGTCAATGGAATTAGTGAGCTATATGGCGATAAACGCATCTTCTGATTTAGCTAAAGAAAGAGGTTCTTATTCTTCTTATGAGGGCTCTCTTTGGAGTCAAGGAATATTGCCGCTAGACTCAATAGAAATTCTTGAAAAACAAAGGGGTAAAGATTTCATCGAAGTTGATAAGACAACTCGCCTTGACTGGGACGCCCTCAAAGAAAAGGTCAAAACACAAGGGATGAGAAACTCAAATACTATGGCAATTGCACCAACAGCAACGATCGCCAATATCACAGGCTTAACTCAATCGATCGAACCCACCTATTCAAACCTTTTTGTGAAATCAAATCTCTCTGGAGAGTTTACTGTCATAAACATGCATCTCGTTGCTGCGCTTAAAGAAATAGATATGTGGGATGAGGTTATGGTTTACGATCTTAAGAACCTCAACGGAAGCTTAGAAAGTATAGCCAGAGTACCAGAAGACATAAAGAAGCTATTCGCTACATCTTTTGAAGTAGAGCCCAAGTGGTTAATTGAAGCAGCAAGCAGAAGACAAAAGTGGATAGATCAAAGTCAGTCATTGAATCTCTATGTTTCAGAGCCTAACGGTAAGAAACTCGATGTTATGTACCGAATGGCGTGGTTAAGAGGTTTGAAAACGACTTACTATCTAAGATCAAGAAGTGCCACAACAACCGAAAAATCAACAATAACCAATATGGAGCTCAATGCTGTAAAGACTGAACCTAAAACCTATGATCAGCCAGAAGCGTGTTCCATTGACGATCCTGACTGCGAGGCATGTCAGTAATTTTATAAGGAGGTAGCTATGTTATCTTGGGATGACTTTAACTCAGAAGAAACACAAAAAACGCCGGTAACTGAACCAGCAAAAGCACAAGTCGCAACGCAACAATCTGCTGTTGTGAATGACGATGCTGTAACCCCAGCGAAAAACCCGCCAATAAGTACAGGCTCAATTAATGATGTATCCGAAGCTTTGGATAATCTGGATATAGAAAAAGGCCTAGAAGAGTTGGAAGGTGCATCAAGTAGAGTTGACGTTGATCAAAAGCAAATGATCAACTGTCGTGCGGATGTAAATCAATTGGTTCCTTTCAAGTACGATTGGGCCTGGCAGAAATATCTTGATGGTAGTGCCAATCATTGGATGCCACAAGAAATAAATATGACTGCCGATGTAGCTCTCTGGAAAGACCCAAATGGCCTTACTGAGGACGAAAGGAGAATCGTAATGAGAAATCTTGGATTTTTCTCCACGGCCGACTCATTGGTGGCAAATAATATCGTCCTTTCTGTATACCGACACATCACAAATCCAGAATGTAGACAGTATTTGTTGAGACAAGCTTTGGAAGAAGCAATTCATACTCATGCCTATCAGTATGTTATTGAATCTTTAGGTATGGATGAAGGAGAAATCTTTAATATGTACAAAGAAATCCCTTCGGTAGCAAGAAAAGCTGCTTGGGCCCTCCCTTTCACAGAATCTCTCGCTGACCAGAATTTTAAAACTGGGTCATTAGAGGATGATAAAACTTTATTAAGAAATCTAATCGCCTTTTACTGTGTATTGGAAGGAATTTTCTTTTACTGTGGTTTTACCCAAATATTATCCATGGGTAACAGAAATAAGATGACAGGGACAGCGGAACAATTCCAATATATTTTAAGAGATGAATCCATGCATGTTAATTTTGGAATAGATATGATCAATCAGATTAAACTTGAAAATCCTCAGCTCTGGGATGAAGCTATGCAAACCGAAGCAAGGAATATGATTCTGCAAGGAACGCAACTGGAAATAGAGTACGCTCATGACACCATGCCTGGTGGTATTTTAGGTATGAATGCGGAGAGTATGTCTGATTATTTAAGATTCATTGCAAACCGAAGACTTACCCAAATTGGACTTGAAGAAGAATTTCCTAATGCAACTAATCCTTTTCCTTGGATGTCTGAGATCATGGACTTGCGTAAAGAAAAGAATTTCTTTGAAACTCGCGTCATTGAGTACCAGACTGGTGGCGCTTTGAGTTGGGACTAAAAAAAAAGAACTCTCCTTTAATAGTTGCGCATCGTGGAGCTTCGATGGAAGCTCCCGAGAATACTATTCCTGCGGTTAAAAAAGCCTGGGAAATAGGAGTTGACGCAATAGAGGTAGATCTAAGACAAACTAAAGATAAGGAACTTGTTTCAGTCCACGATGCAAGTCTTGCAAGGATAAGTAATAAAACCTGGTCAATTGCAAGATCAAACTATAAAACATTAAAAGCAACTGATGTAGGAAGTTGGCGATCTGAAAAGTTTAGAGGAACTTCGATCGCAAAGTTAGAGGAAATACTCGTGACAATTCCAAAAAAAAAGAAAGTCTTTATCGAAATAAAACCAAGTAACTTATCTTTTGAAAAACTTGGAATTCTTATAAAAAAAGGATTAATTACAAGTAAAAATAGTCATTTTTTATGCTTCTATCCTAATGTGATTAAAAAATTGAAAAATACGTTTCCAGATATTCCTGCAACATTGAATGTTGTTCCGGTATTTTATAATTACGATTTTGAGAGTATCAACAAATCTATAAAGAAATCTCTTTCTTTTGGAATTAGCCAACACATAGATTCTAAAAAAGGCATAAGTCTTTTAAAAAAATTTAAAGAGGAAGGAAATCATTGTATTTCTTGGACAATAAATAATAAGAAATACATGAGAGAGCTGGTAGCAGCTGAGATTGACGCAATCATCACTGACAATCCGAAAAAACTTTTTAAAGTTGTAAATGAAAACTAATCTTTAGGTTTTAACCCTTCATGATGAGTTCAAAGATTTTCTGAGATTGCTCTCCACCTTGATAGCAAGGTCTTGCGTCTTTCATATCAGAGATTTCATCCCATTTGTCTGCAATGTTTTCTGCGGTCATGTCCTCACCAGTACCTAAGTTGACACCCATTGTTTCATGAACAAAAACTCTTGCAAAAACTCCAGCGCCTGCTGACATGATGACTCCTGTCGGAGCATCTTCAGAGACCATGTAGGTTACTGCTGGAGTTACGTGATCAGGTTGGATCTGATCTAAAACCTCTCCGGGCATCAAATCTTCGGTCATTCGAGTTCCTGCTACAGGAGCAAGAGCATTACATTTAATATTGTACTTAGCGCCTTCTAGTTTAAGGGTGTTGATTAAGCCAACGACACCCATTTTCGCCGCACCGTAATTTGTTTGTCCAAAATTTCCATACAAACCGCTAGAAGATGAAGTCACTACAATTCTGCCGTAATTCTGTTCTTTCATAATTTCCCAAACTGCCTTTGTACAGTTTACTGTTCCCATTAAATGGACTTCTAAGACCATACGAAAATCTTCATCAGTAACTTTTGAAAAAGATTTATCTCTTAAGATTCCGGCATTGTTAACTAAGATATCTATTCGGCCGTAAGCATCCATAGTTTGTTTAACCATTTCCTCGACTTGAGCAACATCAGTGACACTTGCTCCATTCGCCATTGCTTCTCCGCCTGCTGCTTTAATTTCTTCTACAACTTTTTCTGCTGCCGATAAAGAACCATCATCAGAACCATCTACGTTTCCACCAAGATCGTTTACAACAACCTTAGCCCCTCTCTTTGCTAAATCTAAAGCATGACATCTTCCTAATCCGCCACCAGCTCCAGTTACTATGGCAACTTTTCCGTCAAAATTAATAGTCATTTAGTTCTCCTTGTTATTTAATATGCGTTTGATTAATTCAAGTCGGTAATATTACATCTTGTCAGAACGTAAGCAAAATAAAAAAATTGATAAAAGAGCTCCTGTCATCGTTGGTGTCGGTGACTTGGTTGATAGATCCAAAGAAGATGGGTTAAACCCTCAAGAGCTTCTTGCAAAAGCCTGTGAGCATGCGATTCAAGACTCTGGTATTAAGGAATTGAATAAGCACATTGATTATGTGGGCGTAGTTAGATTTACCATAGATTTTCTTACCGCAACCAACCAATCCAACTTTCAATATTCAAATTTTCCAAGAACTCTTGCCAATAAACTAAATGTCTTAGCAAAAAATGAAGTATATGCACCGATGGGTGGTAACAGCCCTCAAGTATTGTTAGAGGATGCTCTAGTTAAAATTTCCACTGGAGAAACAGATTGCGCTTTGCTTAGTGGTGGAGAAGCTCTTCAAACAATGATAGCCAAGTTAAAAGCTGGCATGTCATTGGATTGGCTAGATGAGCCAGGAGGCTCGCCAGAGATGATAGGCAATAACGATATTGGGTTTTCAGATCATGAAAAGTTACATGGAATGGACTTGCCAACCAACGTATACCCTCTTTTTGCTCAGGCATTAAGAAAAGAAGAGAAAAAAACAGCGGCTACTCATCTTGGTGAATGTAGCGCCTTATTCAGCGAATTCAGCAAGATTGCATCTAAAAATCCTTATTCTTGGTTTCCTTCCTACCGCAGTGCAACCGAGATAGCAGAAGAAACGTCAAACAATCGAATGGTTGGTTTCCCCTATACAAAATATTTAAATTCAGTCATTCGTGTAAATATGGCATCCGCTTTTATCTTGATGTCACAAGCTAAAGCCGATGAACTAGGCGTTGCGGAAAATAAAAGAGTGTATGTACATGGTTGCTCTATTCTTAATGACATTTGGAACGTTACTGAAAGACCTGATTTTCATTCTTCCCCAGCAATCAAAACTTGTGTCAATCAATCTTTGGATCAAGCTGAAATTTCTTTATCTGACATAAAACATTTTGATTTGTATTCTTGTTTCCCTTCAGCAGTACAAATTGCAAAAAGAGAATTGAAAATTCCGGAAGAAAAAAAAGATTTAACGGTTACGGGAGGTTTGCCCTACTTTGGAGGCCCCGGAAATTCTTACACGATGTTTTCAACTACAGAAATGGTTAGGCAGCTCAGGAAAAAACCTCAAAGTTATGGATTGCTTACTGCAAATTCATGGTTTATTACCAAACACGCAGCTCTTGTCATGTCGACAATCCCAGCTAAACCTTTTAAAAAAATAAATAATAGTTCTGTGCAAAAAGATATCAATTCAAAAGCAATTCAAAATTTTACAGAAACTCCTTCAGGAAATGGAAAGATAGATACTTATACCGTGATCAACGGGAGAAAAGGTTTAGAATTTGCTTTAATAGTAGGAACTCTAGATGATGGAACTAGATTTATTGCTAATAGCGAAAAAGATGAGATTCTTCTAAATAAAATGATTAATAATGAAATGCTGGATGCCAAAATATCCGTTTCTCAAAAAGAAGGAAAGAATATTTTTAACTTAATTTAAGGAAAGATATATGAAAGAAGTAAATGTTTTAGTAACTGGAGCTGCCGGTCAAATCGGTTATGCCTTATTGACTAGATTGGCTAGTGGTGAAACTTTTGGGCCGGATGTTAAAGTTAATTTGAACCTTGTTGAAGTTCCCCAAGTAGTATCTAGGCTTGAAGGCTCTCGCATGGAATTAGAAGATTGTGGTTTTAATACCTTGGGAACTGTAAAAAACTTTTCCGATATGAATGAAGCTTCAGGAGATGTAGATTGGGCTCTTTTAGTTGGCAGCATCCCGAGAGGTATCACTATCAATGGAAAAAAAATTGAAGAACGCGCAGACTTATTAAGAATAAATGGCGGAATTTTTACTGAACAAGGAAAAGCTCTAGGAGAAAACGCCAAGGCAGATGCAAAAATACTTGTTGTTGGGAACCCGGCAAACACTAACGCTTTAATTGGCTGCACGCATGGTAAAAATGAGTCTCAAACCTGGATGGCAATGACTGCCTTGGATGCCAACAGAGCTAAAGCTCAGGTAGCAAACAAATGCAATTTGGAGATTTCCGATATTAAGAAAATGACGATATGGGGAAATCACAGTCCAACCATGTATCCTGATTTGGACAATGCAGAAATCAAAGGCGAATCAGCAAGCGGTTGGATCAATGATCAAAATTGGATTGAAAGTGATTTTCTAAGAATAGTGCAACAACGTGGAAAAGCCATTATCGATGCCAGAGGAGCTTCTTCTGCAACGTCAGCAGCTAATGCTGCTATTGATACTGTAAAGGCAACACTTTTAGAAACTCCTGAAAGTGACTGGTTCAGTGCGGCAGTTTTAAGCGACGGCTGTTACAATGTTCCAGAAGGTTTAATTTTTGGCTTTCCTTTGAAGGCAGATGCCAATGGAAAGATCTCAATTGTCCAAGATTTGCCGATAAGCGATTATGCGCAGGAAAAAATTGATCTAACTACTCAGGAGCTTCTGGATGAGAAAAACGATATCAAAGACTTGTTGTAAAATTCAATAAGGGATAAATTCAAGAATTATTCTAAAAAAAATGAAAAAATTATTAAGTTTTCTTCTTGTTGCATCATTCTTGGTAGCTTGTGCAGGAGGTCAATTTACAAATTCTTCAACCACAATCAAGCCAGCTTATGTGTCTCCTGCGATGTACATGAACCTTTCGTGTAATGAATTAGAAAGAGAGGCTGCTAAATTAATCTCGAAGGCACCTGAATTAGAAAATGAGATAGATAAAATTAAAAAAGATAATGATGTCTGGATATCCACCGGAGCTGTTCTTTTTCTTCCGCTCCTTGCGGGGATGAAACCCAATAAAGAGCAAGCTGAAGAATTGGCTCAAATAAGAGGAAATTTAGTTGCCGTAAAAGAAGTTGCAATGAGAAAAAGCTGTCGTGGGGCTGGATATATTCCTCAGTAATGATAACGCTTGGATTAACAATTATTCCAAGCATAGCAATTCTCTTGTACGTAATTTTTTCTGATAAATTCAGAGAGCCATTAATTTCTATTTTAACTACCTTTTTTTTAGGATTTTTAATAATCCTACCTGCAGGTTTTTTAAATAGTTTCTTAATTTTTCAAAATCAGGAACAAGACTTATCTTTTTTAGCAGGACTCACGGAAGAGTCACTAAAATTATTTTGCTTATATTTCTTTATCAGAGAAAAAAAGCATTTTAACGAGCCTATGGATGGTATTGTTTATGGAGTTTTAATTTCTCTAGGATTTGCGACTTATGAAAATATTCAATACGTTTACATCCTCTCTACAGAATATGGAGTAGCCCCTTTTGAAGTAGCTGCATGGAGGTCATTTTCTGCAATCCCGATGCATGCAATTTGTGGAATCATAATGGGTTATTTTTTTGGTGAGTATGTTTTTAAAGGTAACTCATCTGATATATTTAAAAGTTGGATTATTCCAATGATATTTCATGGTTTATACAACTTCCTTGTGACTTTCACGCTTTTATATTTGATAATACTTTTCATTGCAGGAGCTTATGCTTATCGATTGCTCAAAAATGTTGCAAAAAAACAAAAATTAAAAAATATTGAGGATGAAAAAAAAGCTATCTAAATATTTATTTTTTGCATTTATGTACATTTTTTTTTCTTCATCTATTTTTGGAGAGAAAGTCACTATAGATGTAGAATTTAACGAATGTGAAATTCTAGAAAATTTACTTATTTCAAATCCTTCAAAAATTGCATTTAATCTTCCATATTTATCCGATGCAGAGTATTCAGGAATAGATTATGTTTTTATGGGAGATGCCTATCCTCTCATAACGAAAATTCACCCAAAGAGCATAGTAAATGGCCAGTTAATTACAAAAGCAATTCACGAGATTGTTCTTAATGAAAAACTCACAAAAATTAATGGTAAAGACGTTTTGACATTGGACGAAACTCAACTGGAAGAGGAATTTTACAAAGAATCTATATTTTTGGAATTTGAGAACTTTGAAGATATTTTTGAATTCAAGCTACAAAGTTTAAGCTGGCGTGAAGTTCTTGTTAGGCCTGAACTTAACTGGATAAAAAATATAAATACTAAAGAAGGTAAAATAGATATATCACTTGATCTAAATGTAAATTGGAGTGACACGTTTATTTCAAGAGAAGCTAATAAACTAAAAGGCATAGACTCTGTAGATGGATCTTGGCAGTGCATATATCCCATAGAATTGTTTAAAGAGTTAGGATACTTATTGCCAAAACCTATCTTTGTTGGTTTTGAACCAAGTTTTGAAGACATAGAAATAAAATCTGTAACAGTTGCTTACTTTCCTCCAGAATTTTGTACCCCTGAGGCTGATTGCGATCCCTACGAAAAGGAACATGGTGAAACCCAACTCGTATATAAAAAAGAATATGTAGGAATTTTGAATTCCACATACAATTTAGAGAAGTTCCCTTTTGATACTCAAGACATTGTTGTTAGCTTTTATCTGGAAAATTTAACACAGTATCTTGATGACCCTACCACCGAAAGTAGGACAGATGACTTTTTGTATTACGCTTTATCTAAAAATAATTTCTTAGAATGGGATCTACTAAATTATGATGTTAACTATGGAACAACTTTAGATGTTTTAAGAGATGAAGTAATACCTACCTTTAATTTAAGTGTAACGGTCAAGAGGGAATCTCTATATTATCTGTTTAAAATTATGTTTCCCATTTTTTGTTTGGTGTTTATATGTTATTCAGTTTTTTGGATACACCCACGACAATTAGAAAGCCGGGTTACGATCAGCATAGTTTGCTTGTTGTCTCTTATAGCTTATAACTTTGTAATTGATGGCGACATACCAAAACTGGCATATCTAACTTTTCTAGATCAATACATTCTTTTATCGTACTTATTTGCCGGAATTCCGACAATCCAGACAGTTATAGTAAGAAGAGTTTATGAAAATAATGGAGAAGAAAAGGCATTAAATTTTGATTACTATTCAAAAACTTTATTTCCATTAGGCTTTTTTATTATATTTACCTACCTAATTTTTACAATTTAATACTTTTTTAATATTTTAAAATGAAACAAAGGCTTTGGCTTATACCTGTAATCACCTTGGCAGTTGGAATTTTTCCAATGCCCTACGGATATTATAATTTTTTAAGACTAGTTATATTTTTATGTTCTTTATTCTTAGCTTACAAGCTTTACAAGTTGAAAGATTTCGTTTTTGTAGCTTTTTTTAGTTTTTTTGTAATTCTTTATAACCCTATCTTTCCTATTTATTTATATGAAAAAAGTTTATGGATGATAATTAATCTCATCACAGCTTTTGCCTTTTATTACAAAAAAGATAATTTTAAATTCGAATAAGCTATACAGAATCAAATAACATTCTGTAATCAATATTCTCTCTCTTGACGCCTGCCCATTCAAAAAAAGAAATCCAAAAACCCTTCAAATTTCTTTCAAGAGGTTTTCCTCTAACTTCCTTATTTATTACGTGATAGATTATTATCTTTGAGTTTTCTGAGAAAGAAGGCTTAATTTCATCCAAATAAGATTGAATTTTTCTTGAAGCAGCTTTATAAAATTTTTCAAAATCGGAACAGTTTAGTTTTGTATTATAGTCCTTACATAACTTTCTCAAAAAAATACGATCGCTAAATTGCATCAAATCAGAAAATAGAACCAATGTCCTTTCTTGGTAATCGCTTTCTCTAAAATCAAATTTTGAAACGGTGGTCACAGCATTTATATGTTCAAAAAGAAGAGTTTTATTTGCAGGTTTAGCAGCTCCTAGACTTTCTAAAGATTTTAGCTGTGTTAATGCTCCCCATTTACGGAACTCATTCTTTGTAAAATTTACTCCTTGAGATGAATGCGGAGCATCTGCTGCAAATGGTGAAACAGCAATGCCACTTCTTGGTCGGCAGCGATCTGCAAGAGGAATCGCCTCTGATGGAGTGACTTTATCATTTAAATTTATTAGAGATACTTTCGTATAAGGCTCTAATGAAAGTAAGGTTTTTCTATCGAGCACATCTCCTTTCAAAAAACCGATTTCGTTATTGCTTAGACCATCTGTAGTGTCTACTAAAACGAGATAATGTTTCCTCTTCATCTCAGAAAGTAAAGGACAAGATTTTGAATCAAAACATTCTTTCTTTGTTATCAGAGGAGGGTTTCTTGTTTGTCCATCTACGTCAGATTTGCATACTTCATTTAGGTTTTCATCTGATCCAAAAAAAGTAAAAGCAGAGAAGCTAAAACTAAAAATAAAAAAAAGAACTATCCTTATCATTGAATCAGCCCATCTCTTTGATTGCTGTATTCTTCGTAGATCTCTTGAATACGTCTCAGAACACTATCTCTATTGACTTCTAGAGTTCTTGTTGCTTCAGCTTTAATCTGATTGGCAGCATCATCTTCAAAGTATTCTCCTTGCAAGAAAGGAAAAGTGTTTGAAAATGAATAATTATTAGGATTTAAATGAGTTTCAAATTCTGGGGACCTGATCAAGTCATAGTAAGCCGATCTTCCATGTAAATTTTGATTTCTATATTCATCATTTTTTGAATAATATTCTTGTATCGCATGATCTAGCTTTGATGAAACATCTCTAATGAAAGAATCAAAACTTGATTTAAATAATTGTAGGGTTTCTACAGAACTTCTCCAAAGTTGAATTGACTCTATATCAGATTCAAATTCCTTCTTCACTTCATTAGAAAAATGAGTCATTCTAGAAAGTAATTTTTCGGTAAGAGCATTCCTATTGTCTTCAAGATTTGATTTTGCTTTGTTTACTTTCTCTCCAAGAGACCCATATCCTCTGTAAGTATCATTTTTAAATAAACCATCTAAAAGAGAGGCAAACGCAAAAATAAAACATACTGTTATAAATTGAATGCCGTTTTGCTCTAATGCACCTAGTTGACTAAAGGGATTCCCCACCTGGACTAAAGCTAAGCCAAAAGAAAAATCTTCACTATTAGCTTGATTTTCTAATAGGGACCTATATACCCCAAAAAGAAAATTTACAAAGGTAATTAAAGCAAGCCACAAAATAACAAAAACAGAACCCCAAATACGATATGTTATTTCTTTAAACCAAAGCCATGGGAGCATCATGCCTATGAAAAATGAGGTCAATACATTTACAAGAGAGATTCCTAAGGCCATCATTTGACCTGCAACAGCACCGCCTTGCATGTTATCAGCAAAAACTTGTCCGTTATAATATGTTTCAAAACCTATGAAAACTAAGGGAACCAAGTAAGTAACAATCTTTATCCAATAAGGACGAACTACTGGGTCTCTTTTAAGTCTATGTTCCAGTTTGAAAGTTCTGAGATTATTTTCTGTTCGGCTAACTTCATCTCTTAAGGTAGCAAAATCTGATTCCGCACCTGCAAAATCTGCGTTTAATTGAGCCCTCATTTCTCCTTCAATTCTTGAAAAAGGATTTAAACTAAATTTCTGTCTGTTATTGCTAATGTAGCCTGCTATATCTTGACTCCATGCTCTAGCTCTCTGTGTTTCTTCTCCTATGTGATTCAAAGCCTCAGTTTCAGCTTCTTGTGCGGTTTCGCAAAGAGAATTTAGCTCAGCCGAAGGTAGCCCTGCAGCAGCATCATTTTGTGCTCTATTTTCAATATCAGCTTTTCTTTCAAGCTCATGAGTTTCTAACAGTTTAAACTCAAAAACATCTATATCTAACTGTACGCCCATAATTTTGTTCGAAAACTTTACAATATTTTTTTCCTTTCTGCATCCTAAAAGCTAAATAAAGAAGCTCCTGTTGATAAATAAATTACCTTTTAATGCCTATGAATCATATGTTCTACAGAATGTTGCATTTTCTCTAGTTGAGTGTGATAGAAGTTATAAAGGAAAGCTCCTCCAAAAATTAAAATAAGAATTACAAATATCAAAGTTTTATTCATTAGTTAATACTCCTATCAATCCACTCCTCTAAAAAACCTTCGTAGGGTTGTTCTCTATCGTGAATTGGCAAACCGTTATCATCAATAGTTACTCCAAAAAAATACCTTACTCCAACATGGAAGGATTCCATAATAAAACCCTCATCTAGAGCTAATGGAACTCCTTGATGATCAGATCTGTATTTTAAATAGTTAAGAAATCTTATTGGTTGAAAATCTTCTTCATTCATTTTCAACTCTTTCCAGATGTTCAGCTAGTGTTTTCCAAATCTTAGATTGTGAACTAATTTCTTTTTTAGCCAATAATCCTGCGGCATTTCCATATGCCCTTGAAATATATGAATTATTTTCTTCAGAACAATCTAAAATATATGTGCTTCTTCCGAAATTAAACTTGATAGTCTTATCATCAACCACAGAAAATGTTAAGTGTGTCTTTTTAGATTCAAGTTTTTTTTGTTTTTTCATAACTTATATTTGGGATTATCTATTTTAATTTTTTCCTCTGTAAGGTCATAAAGAAAATCTATAAGATCTTTGTCTTCATGGTTAAATTCTTTATCTCTTATTTTTTGAGACAATTTATCTATAGCGAAACCATTTTCTCCAATTAGCTTTGAACCTAATTCAGTGAATTTTTCATTAATCGCTTTTCCAGTTTCAACCTCTCTTTTAACGATATTCAAAACATTTAAAACAATTTGAAATTTAAACTTTTTATTTGCAGGATGAGAGTCAGATTTTATTTCGTCATTGATAAAATCAATTATCGCCTCCAAAAGTTCTGCAGAGGTTGGTCTATCAAAAACACTCATAAGAAATTTTTATGTTTAATCATATTCATCAAGTCAAATTCCGTTTCCGATACCCTTCTGCCAATAGCTGCTTTTTCAACTGAATTTACCATGCCACTTAGATGAGCAAAAGTTTGCATCATGCAAATAACTCCCCATCGTAATGAACCATATAGCTGCCATATATCCAGCTGCGATTCTTCAATTTTTATATCAGAATTGGATTCATAGCCGGCGATGAGATCTTTGATATCTCCTAGACCGCCAACTCTTTTCTCGACGTTTCCAAATCGCCAAGAACGCACGCAAAGCCATCCTAAATCTTCCATAGGATTACCGATATGTGCGAGCTCCCAATCAATAATGGATTCTAAATTTTCTTCCGAGATAATGAAGTTGCCAAAGCGAAAATCGCCATGAACCAAAACATCTCCATAGTCAGTAAGCTCTTGAGCTTCCAGCCATTTAAAAGCTAAGTCAAAAACCGGTTGCGGTTGGTTAAAGCTCAGATATACCTGAAAAAGTTTTTCTAAAGAATCTGAAAAGGTCACCTGATCAAGAGCTGTTAAATCGTCTAATTGTGTTTGGTGGATTTTTGCTAAAGATTTACCGATTTCAAAAGGAAGTTTTTCTCGAGCAGTTGCAAATTTTTCATCTCTAAGAATTTTACGAGGAATAGTCTCTCCTGGGATTGCTTCCATAACATATCCCTCACCTATTTCTTCGCCTTCAGAAAACTCAAATAAAATTTCTGGTACCGGGGCACCATTTTTTTTTACAACTTTTTGTATTTTTGCTTCTAAGATTTTTGGAATTGCCATCACGGATTTTTCTTGTGACAGAGTTCGCCTTACAATCAACTCATCGTCATTAACAAGAATAATACGATTGATGTCTGCAGAAGCTCCCCCTGTAAGAGGAATAAGTTGTTTGATTTTTTGCTGCAGAGAATTTTCTAAAAATTCCTGAAAATTAGACATATTAAGACACTAAGGATGCGTCTCGCTCACCAAAATCCCATCCAGGGCCATTGTTTTCGTAGTTTTTGAGAATACGTCTGGCAACGGATTGGACGTGAACTTCATCAGGACCGTCATAGATTCTTGCTTCTCTGGCATGTCGATACATCAAACTTAATGGAGTATCGTCAGTGAGTCCTTTAGCGCCATGAACTTGGATGGCTCGATCTATGACATTGTGTAGCATCTCTGCCCCAACCACCTTAATCAAACCGATTTCAATTCTGGCATCATCTCCCTGGTCAATTCTTTTAGCAGCATCAAGGGTTAAGTGACGAGAGGCTTGGATTTCACAAGCACTATCGAAGACAAATTTTTGTAGCAGTTGTTTTTTCGTTAGAGGTGTCCCAAAAGTTTCTCTCTCATGCATTCTTTCACAAAGCAGATCAAAAGCTCTTTGAGCTTGGCCTAGCCAACGCATGCAATGAAAAATTCTACCTGGTCCAAGTCGTTTTTGTGCGATGATGAAACCTTGTCCCCTTGGACCCAATAAATTTTCTTCAGGAACTTCAACGTTGTCATATTTAACTTCGTAGTGTCCACCATTAATGCCAAGTACAGGAGTTTCTCGAACAATTTTATAACCTGGGTTATCTGTAGGAACAATAATCATGCTGAAAGCGCCATGACTAGGAGCGTCTAATTCAGTTCGACACATTACTGTAGTGTAAGCAGCTCTGGCAGCTCCAGTGGTAAACCATTTTGTGCCATTTATTTTCCACGTACCGTTATCAAGGATAGCTGTGGTTTGTAATTGGGTAGGATCTGAACTTGCAACATCCGGCTCGGTCATACCGAAACTTGGAAAAATTTCTCCCTGTACTAAGGGCTCAAGATATTGATCTCGCCAATGTGGCGAAGCAAATTCTCTAAGCATTATTGAATCTTGTAGAGAATGTGTGCCCAATGCCACCATGGCAAAAGAAGATCTACCAATGACCTCATTTACGTATACATATTCCATAAAAGGCATCCCGCCTCCACCAATATCTTCTGGGTGTCCCAATGCCCAAATTTTTTCATCCTTTGCCAATTGCATTAATGAACCAAGCATTTCTCGCGCCTCGGGCGTACCCTTAGCTAACTCAGTTTCTTTGGGATAAATTTCACTTTCAATGAAATCTTTTACTTTTGCTCTAATTTTTGTCCAATCTTTACTCATAATTTTTATTTGTTTTTTAGTTGAGGAAATAATAAAACATCTCGAATAGATTCGGTACAGGTAATTAGCATAGTTAAACGATCTATACCAATACCAACTCCAGCACATGGAGCCAGTCCATGCTCTAGGGCTTCAATGTAATCTTTATCAAAATGCATCGCTTCATTATCACCTGAATCCTTTTTAACAACTTGCTCTTTGAAACGTTCTGCCTGTTCTTCAGGGTCATTTAACTCAGAAAAGCCGTTAGCAATCTCTTTACCGTCAATAAAAAGTTCAAATCTTTCTGCTATCTCAGGATTTACAGTTGAAGCTCTCGCTAAAGGTGAAACTTCAATTGGATATTCAGTAATAAAAGTAGGCTCTAAAAGTTTCTCTTCGACCAATGCTTCAAATATTTCATTTTTAATGATGGCCAATGAGGCTTTAGCATCAGTTTTTATTTTTTCTGCCTTGCAAAATTCCTTAAGTTTTTTGACATCCCTTAAGTCTTTTTTCTTCAAAGAAGTGAATTGCAATATTGCTTCATCCATAGTTAATTTATGAAAAGCTTTTTTAAATATATTTGTTTTATGAGGCAATGATTTTGTAATTGCTTTGAACATCTTCTCCACAAATTTAATTTGAAAGTCACTATCAACGTAAGCTGTATAAAATTCCAACATGGTAAATTCCGGATTGTGTCTAGTTGAAAGCCCTTCATTTCTAAAATTTCTATTAATCTCAAATACTTTTTCAAATCCACCCACAATCAATCTCTTTAAATACAATTCTGGTGCAACTCTTAAAAATAAATCCATATCCAAAGAGTTATGATGCGTAACAAAAGGTCTTGCTGTTGCCCCACCAGGAATGGGATGCATCATAGGAGTCTCAACTTCAATAAAGTCATCAGCCAACAAAAAAGCTCTGATTTTGCTTATTATTTCTGCTCTGGTTTTAAAGACCTCTAAACTTTCTGGATTGGTCAATAAGTCTAGATAGCGTTTTCGGTAACGTAATTCGGTATCAGTTAAACCTATGTGTTTTTCCGGCAATGGTCTTAAAGATTTGGTTAAGAGTATTAATTTTTTAACATGTATCGAAAGTTCGCCGGTATTGGTTTTAAATACTGTGCCTTCTGCACCAACGATATCTCCTAAGTCATAATTTTTAAATTCATCATAATTAGAAATTTCATCAGCTCTAATGTAAAGCTGAATTCTTCCAGAAAAATCTTGAATGGTTGTAAAACTTGCCTTGCCCATCATTCTTCTAAGCATGATGCGTCCAGCGACTGTACCCTTTACTTTTTTCTTTTCTAATTCTTCTTTGGAAAATTCATCGAATTCATCTTTTAACTCTTGAGCCAAATGTTTTCTTTTGAAATCGTTTGGAAAGGCTTTATTAGCTTGTCTTAGTTCGGCTAGTTTTTTTCGCCTTTCTTCAATTAAATGGTTTTCTTCTTTGTCTTGAGACATTATGCAATTCCCTGCTTTAAACTAGCTTCAATAAATAAATCTAAATTTCCATCCAGTACATCGTTGCAATTTCCTGTTTCTACACCTGTTCTGAGGTCTTTAATTCTTGCCGAGTCTAATACGTAAGATCTTATTTGACTTCCCCAACCGATATCTGCTTTCGATGCCTCTAAATTTTCCATTTCTTGTTGTTGCTTTTTTAATTCTATCTCAAAGAGCTTTGCTCGTAACTGCTTCATCGCACTATCTTTGTTTTTATGTTGCGATCTTTGCGTTTGACACTGCACCACCACACCCGAAGGTATGTGAGTCAAACGCACTGCCGAATCCGTTTTGTTAACGTGTTGCCCTCCTGCTCCACTTGCTCGGTAAGTATCGATTCGTATGTCAGCAGGATTTAAATCAATTTGAATATCATCATCTACTTCTGGTGATACAAAAATTGATGCAAAAGAGGTATGACGACGATTTCCAGAATCGAAAGGAGATTTTCTTACCAGTCGATGTACCCCTGACTCTGTTCTAAGCCAACCATAGGCAAACTCACCTTCAAATTTAATCGTAGCGCTTTTTATTCCTGCTACTTCTCCCGGAGAGACTTCAATTAATTCAGTTTTAAAACCCTTGTTTTCTCCCCATCTTAAGTACATCCGCAAAAGCATTTCTGCCCAATCCTGAGCTTCTGTGCCTCCCGAACCAGACTGAATATCGAGATAAGTATTTGACTGATCCATCTTTCCTGAAAACATTCTACGGAACTCCAAATCCGCAATTTTTTCTTCAACTTTTAAAAGTTCTTCTTTTAATTGATTTGCCTCAGACTCATCTTCGCTGAGGAGCTCAAATAATTCATTTAGATCTCCCACAGAGTCATTTAATCCCTCTACCAAATCAACAAGTTTTTCTAAAGAAGCTTTTTCCTTACCTAATTTTTGACTTTCTTCTTGATTGGACCAAACTTCAGGATCTTGAAGTCTAGTGTTGATATCGTTTAAGCGTTTTTTCTTTTCTTCAAAGTCAAAGGTACCCCCTAAGCTCAGCTAGAGACTTAGCAGCAACTTTGATTCTTTCACCTAAAGATAGTTCAACCATTTAATTTAAAATCTCCAAATTAATATAATTATTCAGGTCCTCAAAACTGTTTTCAAGCACTGAAAAAGATTCCTCTTTAGTCATAATTTCCTTTAGAGGACTTGGAGTATTTTCTTCTAATATATCCAATTCTTTATTTATTGCATCTGGGAATTTAGCTGGATGTGCTGTAGCAAAGGTTACAAGCTCCGAAGTATCAAGATTAAGGTCTTTGTTTCCTTTTATTGCCGTTGCAGTATGAGGATCAAATAAAATATTCTCTGTGTCATAACTGTTTACGATTGTGTTAACAATTTCCTTATCATTACAAGTAGAGCTTTGAAAAAAAGCTTTCACTTCTTGCCATATTTCGTCGGATTGATTGAAATCAATCGATTTTGCAGGAAACGATGAGAAAGTATCGCTAAGCTTGGTTCCATCTTTTTTGTAAATCTCGAATAATAACCTCTCAAAATTACTTGCTACAGAAATATCCATAGATGGAGCAAGAGAAGCGGATGTTTCTTTTTTTTGATAAACATCATCCGAGAAAAGTCGGTGCAAAACATCATTCTTATTTGTTGCGATATTGATTCCTTTATATGAAAGACCCATATTTTTTGCTGTCCAGCCAGCATACGCATGCCCAAAGTTTCCAGAAGGAATTGAAGCTACATAATCTTTTTTTAATTGAAGTTTGGTGGAAAAAAAATAAACACTTTGTGCCATGATTCTTGTCCAGTTAATTGAATTAATTGATACAAACTTGACCTCTTCGTTGGTGTTTGCTTTAAACATTTTTTTTACGTAATTTTGGCAATCATCAAAATCACCCTTTACCGCTAAAGGAAATACATTTTTTGCATTTGAAGTTGTCATTTGTCTTTGTTGAACAGGAGAAATCTTCTGATGAGGAAATAAAATAGCAATATCGATATCTTTGAATTTTTTACATGCTTCTATGGCCGCAGACCCTGTATCGCCTGAAGTAGCTCCAAGTACAACAATTTTTTTATCTGTTTTTTCAGCAGCTTTATCCAGTAAAGCCGCCAACAATTGCATAGCTACATCTTTGAAAGCAAAAGTTGGGCCATGAAACAATTCAAGGACATAGCCAATATTTTTTGTTTCAACTAACTTTACAACCTCAGGAATAGTAAAAGAGTCATAAGCATTTTTTACAACTTGCTCAAAGTCATTTTTTGATAAAAAACCTTCAACGTATGGATACAAAAGGTGCGAAGCCAGTTCTTGATAGCTTGCAGTCTCAAAATCAGCGATTTCTTCTTTGGGAAACTTTGGAAAATTTTCTGGCACATATAATCCACCATCTTTTGCAGTACCTGATGTAAGCACATCAATAAAGTTTAGCGCTTCTGAATTTCCTCTGGTGCTGAAGTATTTCATTTTAGATATCTAAAATCCTAATATGAGTTAATGGTCCTGAAACCTCATCTAAAGCTTCCAATTCTTTGATAGTCTCTTGGATAGTCGTTTCATCGGAGTTACTTAGTACAATAACCAAGGGAATTTGGTCATCACTTCTCTCTAATTCGTTTTGAATAAGATTATCAATTGAGAGATTATTGTTCGCTAACAAAGTAGAAATTTTTGCCACTACTCCAGGTTTATCATTTACTTTAAGTTTTAGGTAGCGATCACAGGAAAAATTATCAAAACTTGAAGAAAGGTTTTGCTTAACAAATTTTCCATAATCAAAAATTTTTCCACGCGCTATATCGATAACGTCTGATAAGACTGAATTGGCCGTCGGTTTGGCTCCAGCGCCTGGTCCAGAATACATCGTACCGCCAACATTTTCGGCATTTACAAGCACCGCATTATTTTCATTTTGAATTGAGGCCAAAAGTGAATCTGTTTTTACAAAAGCAGGAAAACTACCAAGAGAAATCTGGTCTTTATTTTGCATGCCAACCGATAAGGGCTTTAAAACAAAATTTAATTGCTTGCCATAATCTATGTCATCAGGTGAGATTTTATCGATTCCTTCAAAGTATACATTTTCCATTGAAGAGTTTTGAAAAAAAGAAAGTGTCGCTAAAATACTTGTTTTTTGTGCAGCATCTTGACCCGAAATATCAAAAGAAGAATCGGGTTCAGCAAATCCTTCCTTTTGAGCCAAAGCCAATGCAGTGTCAAAAGATAACTTTTCGTCAGCCATTTTAGAAAAAATAAAATTGGAAGTGCCGTTTAATATTCCTGCAAAGGAATTTATGTGATTACTAATTAAACCATCTCTAATGGTTCTGATAATTGGAATACCCCCAGCTACGGAAGCCTCAAAACCGATGTGAACCTTATTTTCCTTTGCCAATTCAAAAAGTTCTTTTGAATGAGCAGCAATGAGAGCTTTATTTGCCGTGACAAAATGTTTTTTATTTTTAAGTGCTGAAATAGCTAGTTTGTAAGCGTCTTCAACCCCGCCAATCAACTCCACCACAACATCAACATCATCTGACTTGGCAACTTCTTGAATATCAGTAATAACTGAAATATCTGAGACTCCGGATACCTTGCCTTTTCTTGCACCAATCAAAGATATTGAAATATTCAAACCATAATTTTGATTAATAAGAGATTCCGAAGAAATGATACTTTCAATAAAAGCTGATCCGACATTTCCAGTGCCGCACAAACCTATTTTTAAATTTGTCATTATAGATACTCTTTGAAGGCTTTTTTTATACCTCTGACTGCCTGGTTTGTTCTTTGTTCATTTTCAATCAAAGAAAATCTAACAAAGTCATCTCCATACTCTCCAAAACCCAAACCTGGAGAAACGGCAACTTTAGCCTTTTCCAATAAGAATCTAGAAAATTCCATAGACTTCATTTCAAAAGATTCAGGGATTCTTGCCCAAACAAACATAGTTGCTTTGGGTTTTTCAATGCTCCAGCCAAATGAATTTAAACCATCACAGAGTACATCTCTTCTGGATTTATAAGTTTGGCAAATCTTTTCTACTTCTTTATCGCCATTATTTAAAGCTTCTATTCCAGCTACCTGAATGGGTGTAAAGTGACCGTAATCAAAATAAGATTTTAATCGTGCTAGCGCAGCTATGAGTTCTTTGTTGCCACAACAAAAGCCTAAGCGCCAACCTGGCATATTGTAGCTTTTTGAAAGAGTATAAAACTCAACAGCTATATCTTTTGCCCCTTCTACTTGAAGAATCGAAGGAGCTTCATAACCATCAAAGCAGAGATCGGCATAAGCCAAGTCATGAACAACCCAAATGTTATGCTCTTTAGCAATAGCGATAACTTCTTTAAAAAAATCTAAATCTACACAACTCGTTGTTGGGTTGCTTGGAAAATTAATGAGCAACATTTTAGGTTTTGGAAAAGAATTTTTTATCGCATCTTTTAAACTTTTAAAGAAATCAATGCCTGGTCCGATTGGTACGTGATGAATATCCGCGCCAGCAATTACAAAACCAAAAGGATGTATTGGATAAGCTGGATTTGGTACTAAAATTACGTCTCCCTTATCCATTGTGGCAATGGCTAAATGACTCAAGCCTTCTTTAGAACCAAGAGTGGCTATTGCCTCTTCTTCGGGATCCAATGCAACATCAAATTTTCTGGCATACCAATCGGTTATAGCTTGTCTTAATTTGGGTATGCCTTTTGATTGAGAGTATCGATGGGTATCGGGTCGCATGATAACCTCTTTAAGCTTCTCAACAATAAAATCAGGAGTTGCACCGTCAGGATTTCCCATTCCAAAATCAATAATATCCTCGCCCCTTCTTCGAGCCGCCATTTTAAGTTGGCCAATTTCCTCGAAAACATAAGGAGGTAGTCGATCTATTGAAGAAAAGTTTTTATCCATAGTTATTTTTTTAAAAAATTCAATATCTCCTCAGCAGAGTGATAACCTGCTAATAAGAAACCGTTCTCAAGAATTATAGTAGGAGTTCCTCGGGCATTAAATTCTTTGGCTAAATTATAATGTTTTGAAACAATTTTTTTAGTGCAATCATCGCTTTTGATGGTTTTTCCAAGTTTTAAAGTCGTCAAACTTACCTGAGGATCGTTTGAACACCAGGCAGTCTTCATTTTTTGATAAGTCTCACTTTCCAAGCCTTCTCTTGGATATGCCAAATAATTAACTTGTATGCCATTTTCTAGATAGTTTGTGATTTCAGAATGCAATTTTCTACAATACCCACAATCAACATCGGTAAATACATAGATATCTGTTTTCTTTTCTTTGGGCTCAAAGGTAATAAACTCACTTGGATTTATTTCAAGTATCCTATTAATTCTTTTTTTAGAATCTCTGATGTCTGAAAAATTTATCAAAGAGTTTTTTTCAATTTGATAAAGATCGCCATTGATGATGAATTCACCATCTGCAGTTACGTAAAATAAAGATCCGTCAGATAATTCAACCGAAAAAAAGTTTGGGGAATAAGTATCTTCAACTATATCTACCGATATATCGTCAGGAATGATTTCATTTAATTTTGCTTTTATTTCGTCTTTATCTAAAACAAAACTCTGCAAAGAAAATAACAAAACAATAAACCTAAAAATAATCATATCTTAGCCTCGTGGGTGGTGCTCAGTATGAAGTCTTTTCAATCGTTGTCTAGCAACCTCAGTATAAATTTGCGTTGTATTTAAGTCGCTATGTCCGAGTAAAAGTTGCACCACTCTTAAATCAGCTCCATTATTTAAAAGGTGGGTTGCAAAAGCATGTCTAAGTACGTGAGGCGAAATTTTATCTGGCTCAAAACCTGAGGCCAAACAATAGTGTTTTATCCTGTGCCAAAAGGATTGTCGAGTCATTCTTTGTCCTCTTGTTGATAAAAATAAAAAGTCAGAGTGTCTTTTATTGAGAAGATTTTTTCTTGAAGAGGAAATGTAGAGTTCTAATAAAGCAATAAGCTGATCGCCCATTGGAACTAATCTTTCTTTTTGGCCCTTTCCAATTACTCTGATCACACCCTGGCGCAAGTTAAGATTAAGCGATTCTAAATTTGTTAATTCTGAAATTCTCAGCCCACAAGAATATAAAGTCTCGATCATGGTTTTATCTCTTAGTCCGATATCTGTCTTTTCATCAGGTGCAGCTAACAATGCTTCAACTTCTTTTTCTGAAATGGATTTGGGAATGGACTTTAATAATTTTGGAGTTTCTACCTCGCTTGAGGGATCGTTTGGAATAATGGATTTGAAGACCAAATAGCGGAAGAAAGATTTTAATGAAGAAAGTTTTCTGGCAACTGTTTTACTTCCTAACCCTTTTTGAAAAAGAAAAGATAAATAAGATAGAATTTCTTTCTTGGAAGTTTTTATATAACTAAGATTATTTTTTTCAAGCCATGTGGAAAATTGCTCAAGATCACTTCTATATGAGTCTAATGTATTTTGACTCAATCCTTTTTCAATCCAGATATTATCGATGAAGGCATCAAGAATTTGCCTATCCGAATCACTCATTATGAGATTATACTTTTTCTTTTATTCTTGCGGATCTTCCAGAGCGTTCTCTTAAGTAATAAAGTTTAGATTGCCTAACCTTACCTTTCCTTTTAACTTTAATGGATTTTATTAATGGACTGTGAGTTTGAAATGTTCTTTCAACGCCAACACCACTGGAAATTTTTCTTACTGTAAAAGCAGAATTAAGACCTCTGTTTTTGATGCCAATTACTACACCTTCAAAAGGTTGAGTCCTTTGTCGGTCTCCTTCTTTAACTACAATCTCAACTAAAACAGTATCCCCCTGGTTAAAATCAGGGATGCTATCTTTAAGTTGTGCTGCCTCTACGACTTGGACAGATGTTCTTTTGCTGCTCATTTCTATTACTGCTTATCTACAAGGAAAAGAATTCTATCAGATTATTACTCAAGTTCATCAAAAAATTCTTCCAAAAGAGCTTTTTCTTCAGGTGACAATTTGATTTTTTTGAGAAGATCTTTTCTTCTCGAAGCTGTAATTCCTAGCATCTGTTTCTTTCGCCATTGTTCTATAACCGCATGATTTCCAGTTAATAATTCTTTTGGCACATCACCTAATTTCATTTTTTCAGGCCTGGTATATTGGGGATATTCTAGTAGTCCTTCAGAGAAAGATTCTTGCTCAAGAGATGCGTCGTCACCTAAGACTCCCTCAATATTTCTTACGATAGCATCAAATACTACTAAAGCTGGAAGCTCTCCACCGGAGAGAACATAATCTCCAATGCTTATCTCGTCATCCACATAATGATCAATGATTCTCTGATCAATTCCTTCATAGCGACCACAAATGAATATTATATTTTTCTCCAAAGCCAGAGTCTCAGCAGTTTCTTGAGTAAATGGCTTGCCTTTTGGAGATAAATAAATAATTTTGCTTTCTGATCTATCAACTTTAGAGGTTGCATCGTCTATGGCTTTCATTAAAGGTTCAGATTTCAAAAGCATTCCCGGACCACCGCCATAAACTTTGTCATCAATCCTTTCTTTGGTCTTTAGATAATCTCTAGGATTTATCGTTTCAAAAGAGATCAAAGACTTTTCGATAGCTCTTTTGGTTATACTTTCATTCAATGAAGATCTTATGATTTCTGGAAACAAGGAAATAAAAGTAAAATTCATTTAAATCTCCCAATCTACATAAATGTTTTTTTTTGTTACTTCTAGAATTACTTGTTTCATGATGAAAGGAATCAAAATATCTTCTTGATTGGGGTTTTTAATTATTAGCACATCATTAGAGCCAGTTTCCATAAGAGAATGGACCTTGCCTAAAGATTTTTCTGAGCTTCGTATGATTACCTCTAAACCAATTAGATCATTCCAATAAAACTTATCCTCTGTTTCAGGGAGATCTGATTTAGGAATAAATATTTCTCTACCTTTAAAAGTTTCTTCAGCCTCTTCAAGAGAATTACAGTTATTCAAGAAAATGATTAAATTTTTGCCGGAAGTGGTTATTTCTTTTACTTCTAATTCAACAAATTGGGAGCTCTCTTTCATAAAGAAAGAGTTGTAAGATTTTATGTTTTCAGGAGGTCTTGTGAAGGAATTTAATTTAATACTTCCTTTGAGACCGATTGGACGACCAAAATTACCTACCAAAATGAAATCATCATCTTGGTAGGTCATTTTGATAATTTATTTATCTTCTTTAGAGTCGTCAGATGTGAATGCGTCTTTGACAGCATCAATTGCATCACCAACTGCATCAGCAGCGCCTTCAGCAACATCTTTCACAGCATCAACTGCATCTTCAACAACATCTTCTGCAGTTTCGACAACGTCTTCAACTACATCAGCTGCGCCTTCAGCTACGTCTTTTACTGCTTCAACTGCATCTTCAGCAACATCAACTGCAGTTTCGACAACGTCTTCGGCAACATCTACTGCGCCTTCAGCTACGTCTTTTACTGCTTCAACAACATCACCTTCAGCAAGATCGCCTGCCACTTCTTTTGCTGTATCAACAACATCATCAGCAACATCAGCTGCACCTTCGGCAACATCTTTAACGGCATCAACTGCGTCTCCAACAACATCTTCAGCAGTCTCAACAACATCGCCAGCTACGTTAGCAGCTCCTTCAGCGACGTCTGTTACTGCTTTGGCAGCGTCTTCAACGACATCTTCAGCAGTTTCTACTACTTCTTCAGCAACATTAACTGCGCCTTCAGCTACATCAGTTACAGCTTCAGCAGCGCCTTCGGCTACGTCTTTTGTACCCTCTGCAACCTTATCGATAATATCTTCGGTTTTTTCCATTAGATTATCCTCATTGTTTGATTGGTTATTATTATTGGTACTTTTTGGTTCTTTATTTTCTGCCTCAGTCGAGACTTCTTCTCCTTCGGAAGAACTTTCTTGAGTATCTGCTTCAGAGGCTGAAGATTTTTTCTTTTCAAGTTTCACTAACCTGAGTTTTTCTTTCTTTGCAATTAGTTGATTGAAGTCTTCTGTTGAAAGTTTTGACTCTTTTATCAAAGTCTTTACTCTCTCGGTAACTTGAGCTCCTTTGCTTACCCAATAGTCCAATCTTTCATGGTCTATGTTAAGTCTGTCATTTTGAGCTGAGGCAATTGGATTAAAAAAACCCACTCTTTCGATGTATTTCCCATCTCTAGCTCTGCGTGAATCCGCGACTGTGATATGAAAATAAGGGCGCTTTTTAGCGCCTCCTCTGGCTAGTCTTATAGTTACCATAAATCTCTTTGAGAAAGGTATTCTAAGTAATTTAATTTTGTATTCAAGTAAAACCTTCCTATAATTGTAAAAAAATGCAAACAATTCACATAATTCCTACAATTGGCTGACGTTAATCCCTGGATGCTCTTTTCAAGCATCGTTTTTCTGCTATTTCTTTCTGCTTTTTTCTCTGGAGTAGAAACGGCTATGATGTCCTTAAATAGGTATCGTCTTAAACATTTGGTTAAGGAAAACGATAAAGGAGCTATTAGAGCTGACAAACTTTTAAAAAGACCAGATAGGTTACTTGGTGTTATTCTCATAGGTAATAATTTTGTAAATATTCTTGCAGCTTCACTAACGACTGTCCTTTGTTTAAATTTATTTGGAGATAGTGGCGTTGTAATCGGTTCTATTGTCTTAACATTAATAATTTTAGTATTCGCTGAAATCACCCCGAAGACTTTTGCAGCATTGAATTCAGAAAAAGTTGCTCTTCCAGCATCTCTTATCCTTAAATACTTGCAAAAAATACTCAGACCCTTGGTGTTATTTGTTAATTTCTTTTCAAACTTTTTTATGAGGCTTTTGGGTACAAAAGAAACAACCATCAATGAAGATTTATCGCCTGAAGAGTTAAAGAGTGTTTTGGAAAACTCTGGAAATTTAATTCCAAAGAAATATCAGGACATGTTGATCAGTGTTTTGGAGCTAGATAAAGTTTCTGTAGATGAGGTCATGACACAAAGAAGTGAAGTAATTGGTATAGATATAAATCAGCCAATAGAAAATATTCTGAGTAATCTTCAAAATAATCAAAAAGATTTTTTGCCTGTCTATAACGAATCTCTTGATGATTTAAGAGGAGTTATAGATCTTTATGGAATCACTTCTTTTCTTTCAAATGAAGACAAATCAATAGAAAGTTTAATTGAATCTTTGGATGAAGCTTATTTCATTCCAGAAAATACTCCTTTGAGTACACAACTTTTCAATTTTCAAAAAAATAAAAAGACAGTTGCAGTAATCATTGACGAATATGGTTCTGTTAAGGGATTGGTTACGATTAAAGATGTTCTTGAAGAAATTGTTGGTGAGCTTGCTACGGATATCGATAGAGAGACCGTAGAAATTATGGAGCAAAAGGATGGGAGTTATTTAATTGATGCTTCAGTTCCTTTGAGAGAGCTAAACAAAAAACTAAATTGGCAGCTTCCAATAAATGGAGCTAAAACCCTTAATGGATTAATTATTGATCAAGTTGAAACGATTCCTGAAAACAATATCAAAATAGAAATAGACAATTACGCTATCGAAACTGTATTGATTAGAAATAATATGATTAAAATCGCAAGAGTTCTTCAAATTAAACAAGAAGATGAAGAACTCAGCGATGATTAACTTAGATATAAAAAACTAAGCCAGAAAAAATAATAGTTAAGATAAAGCTTGAAGTTATAACTGATCTTACGGATGCAATTACAGGAAACATTTTTCCATAAATTGCATTCAACTCAATTAAAAGAACCGCAGCTACTACAATCCAAAAATCATAACCTAAATAACCTGCAATGGGTCCCCCAGCAGCAGATTGATCAATTAAAAGATACGATTTTGGGTAAGATGCCGTTCCACCATGAGCTGAAGAAACCATGAAATAAAGCATTGGCAAAGAAAGTAAAGTATTCGTTCTCGAAGCCAGACCAGCTTTAGCTCCAGCAGCTGCAGCATCTCCTTCTTTAAGGCCGATGACAATCTTTTGATTACGCCAAATGATTCCCCAAACATTTAACATCATGATGATCCCCATTAATGATCCTAAAGTTATAGCTGTTGTAATTGCTCGTTCTTGAACATACAAAAGATATAAACCTGTTAGAAAAGTTAAAAAAGCAGCCCATCTAAACCACCAAAGTGCGTTAGGTGCTAATTTTTTCATAACATCTGCTTTAGCATCAGGATCTGCGACTTTTACATATTCTGTTTGCACAAAATTAAAATAATATAAAAGCCCTATCCAGGCTATACCAACTAAGATGTGTCCCCATCTCACTAGGACATTGTATAAATATAGTTCTATTTCCATTAGATCTCCCTCTTTAAAGCTATATTATATTCTAAAACCGTAAAATAAAAAAAAGAGGCCTAACATGGCCTCTTTTTTTTCAACAGAAGATTTTTACATCATTCCGTCCATGCCACCCATTCCTGGAGGCATGCCGCCTGGCATTCCACCGCCAGCATTTTCTTCAGGAATATCAGAAACCATGGCTTCAGTAGTGATCATCAAACCAGCAACTGAACCTGCTGCTTGCAGAGCAGTTCTTGTAACTTTTGCTGGATCTAAGATACCCATCTTAATCATGTCACCATACTCAGATGTTGCAGCATTAAACCCATGATTTCCTTTTTCGGATTTAATTTTATCAACTACAACCGATGCTTCTTCACCAGCATTGAGTACGATTTGTCTTATAGGAGCCTCCATAGCTTTTAAAGCAATTGAAATACCTATGTTTTGATCTTCATTATCTCCTTTAAGACCCTCAGATGATTGTAATGCTCTAATTAAAGCTACTCCTCCGCCTGGAACAACTCCTTCCTCGACAGCTGCTCTAGTTGAATGCAAAGCATCTTCAACCCTAGCCTTCTTTTCTTTCATCTCAATCTCTGAACCTGCTCCAACTTTAATTACAGCAACTCCTCCAGCTAGCTTAGCTACCCTCTCTTGAAGTTTCTCTCTATCATAATCTGATGAAGTTTCTTCAATTTGAGCTCTTATCTGGTTAACTCTGCCAGAAATGTTGTCTTGAGAGCCTGCGCCATCAATCACGGTAGTATTTTCTTTTGATAGAACTACTTTTTTAGCTGTTCCAAGAGATTCTATAGTTGCTCCTTCTAAATTGAGACCAACTTCTTCAGAAATTACTGTTCCTCCTGTAAGAATAGCTATATCTTCCAACATAGCCTTTCTTCTGTCTCCAAAACCTGGTGCTTTACAGGCAGAAACTTTAACAACACCTCTCATGTTATTAACAACTAATGTCGCAAGGGCTTCGCCTTCAACATCTTCTGCAATAATAAGAAGGGATTTTCCAGCTTTTGCTACAGCTTCTAACAAAGGTAATAGTTCTCTGATATTTGAAATTTTCTTATCGTGAAGAAGAATCATAGGATCTTCTAATTCGGTAATCATTTTGTCTTGGTTGTTTATGAAATATGGAGAAAGATATCCACGATCAAACTGCATTCCTTCGACAACTTCTAATTCGTTTTCAATACCGCTAGCTTCTTCGACTGTTATAACGCCTTCTTTTCCAACCTTTTCCATAGCTTCAGCAATGATGTCTCCAACTTCGCCGTCACTATTGGCGGAAATGGTACCAACTTGAGCTATAGCAGTGCTGTCGGCACAAGGCTCGGACATGCTTTGAATGCTTTCAACAGCTTTTGTTACTGCCTTGTCTATGCCTCTTTTAAGATCCATAGGATTGAAACCAGCTGCAACAGATTTTAAGCCTTCATTAACAATTGCTTGGGCAAGAACAGTAGCAGTAGTAGTTCCATCACCAGCTGCATCTGAAGTTTGCGAAGCAACTTCTTTAACCATTTGAGCACCCATGTTTTCAAATTTATCTTGAAGCTCAACTTCTTTAGCTACAGAAACTCCATCTTTTGTTACTGTAGGAGCTCCAAAAGATTTATCTAAAACTACGTTTCTTCCTTTAGGGCCCAGGGTCACCTTTACTGCATCAGCAAGTACATTGACTCCGTCAAGCATCAATTGTCTAGCTGAATCACTAAATTTTACGTCTTTTGCCATTTTTTACCTCGTATTAAAAAAATATGTAATTGTTTACTTGGAAACCGTTCCAAGAAGATCGCTTTCACTGAGAATTAATAATTCTTCACCGTCAACTTTTATAGTGTTGCTCCCTGCGTATTGGCCAAAAACAACTGTATCTCCGACACTTACTGGAACTTCAACTTTTTCTCCTGAATCAAGAACTCTTCCTGGTCCAATAGCTAACACTTCACCCTGAGAAGGCTTTTCAGCTGCAGAACCAGGCAAAACAATACCTCCTGCAGTGGTTTCTTCCTCTTCGCTTCTTCTTACGAGAAGTTTGTCTCCTAATGGATTAAATTTCATATTAGCACTCCTTAAAAATAACTAAACAAATGTGAGATGCGCATTCTATTAAACGTATGCTCAATTCACAACATTTATTTATTTATGTTCTTTAGGTCTTTTTTCAAGAAAAAAAAGAAAAAAAATTGCAAAAGTTACACCTAGGATGTCTGAAACAAAGTCAAAAATACTTCCGGTTCTATAATTTAGAAAAGTTTGAACAATTTCAGTAAACAAAGCATAAAAAATACAAAAAATAAGTGCGTTATTCTTTTTTAATCTTCCGACTATTAAAAAGAAAGTCATTAAGAAAAAAATAGAAAAATGGGCTACTTTATCTGAATGAGGAAAAATTTTTTGACCGTCATTTTCTATAGGAGCAAAAAATAAAAACAAAGATATGAAAAATAGAATATAAAAACTATTTAACCATGGATTAAAAAATTCAGATCTATTCAAAACCTAATTCCTGTCTTCTTTTATGGGCCATTATCGAGAAAATAATTGCCGGAATTCCAAGTAAAGCGCAAATTATAAAAAACTCGTGAAATCCCATACTATCGACAATTATTCCTGAACCTCCTGAAACAATCCTTGGTGGTACTGAAACTAGTGCCACTAAAAAAGCAAACTGTGTTGCGGTAAAACTTTTCGAAACGATTGTGCCGAGAATAGTAACACCCATAACATTTACAAATCCCTGAGTAAAATTATCTAAAGTGATCGTCACTATCAGGAAATTTACATCATGACCAATCATATTTAGATATATAAAAGGGAGGTTAGTCAAAGGAGTTAGAATGGCTCCTGCAACCAAGTTTTTTGAAAGGCCGTAACGATATACTGAAGCTCCAGCAAATAGACCGCCTAAGATGGTCATGATAAGTCCATAAAAATTAGTTATTTCAGCAACTTCAATTTTTGTAAATCCTGTTTCTCTGTAGAACGGCATAGCCATTGGACCTAAAAACATATCGCTCAGTCGATAAGTAAATATCAAGAGAAGTAACAGCAATAGATGGTTCTTATATCTTAAATAAAGGTCTTTTAAAGGAGCTAAAAAAGAATCTTCAAACCATCCAAGAGGTTCCTTAAAAAAATCTTTAGGAGGTCTGATCTCTCTGGTTGGCTCTCTTATGAGGGTTAGGAAAATAAAAGACAAAAAGATAACAATTAAGCCAATCATTTGATAAGCAAAATTCCATCCAAATAATTCAGCTAAGTAAAAAGTTGCTACCCCAGAAAGCAAGATAGCTCCGATTCTCCAACCAATAACAAAAACTGCTGATGCTTCGCCTAACTCTCTTTTTTCGACAAGTTCTATTCTTAATGCGTCTGCACATATGTCTTGCGTAGCAGAAAAAAACCCAATTGCAAGAATCAAATATACAAAGATGTTTAAACTTTCTTTAGGCTCAACAAAACTTATTGATAATATGATTAAACCAGTTACAAACTGAGATAAAAACAACCACGATTTTCTTTGTCCTAATCTATGAAGTCCTGGTATTTTTAAACGATCTACTAAGGGAGCCCAAAATACTTTTAAAGAATAAATTAAAAAGACCAAAGAAAGCAGGCCAATAGTAGATTTTTCAATGCCCTCTTCTGATAACCAGTAGTTCAAAGGATCCATTAAGACCCCATAAGGGACTCCGGAGATGAAACCCAAGCATAAAATTACTAAAATTTGAGGACTTAAATAATTCCTCAAAGAATCTATAAAAGTCATTTTTAGTCTCTAAAATTTTGAAATTGCAGAGGAATATTGAAATTTTGTTCTTTTATTAATGTGATTGCGGCTTGAAGATCGTCTCTTTTCTTTCCAGAAACTCTTACGGAGTCTCCCTGAATAGAGCTCTGTACTTTCATTTTTTTTGATTTTATAAGTACATTAATTTCTTTACCTATTTCACTCGAAATACCTTGAACAAGTTCAATATTTACTGAAGCTGAATTGTTGGCTTCATGAGTCTCACCTATTTTTAAACTTTTTAAGTCAATTTTACGTTTACTTAGATTTTCTTTGAGAATTGGAATAATTTGATCCAATTGAAAAGACTCATTAGCAGCAACTTTAATTTCGTTCTCTTGCAGAGCCACATTGGCGTTTGCATCTTTAAGGTCGTATCTATTAGTTATAACTCTATTAGTTTGGTCTATTGCATTTGATAACTCATGGTTATCAATTTTGGATTCAATATCAAAAGACGGCATAAAGCTATTTTATCTTATCTTTGACCAATCAAAAAAGGGTCCTGGGTCAGTCTTTCTATCTGGTGCTATTTCAGAATGGCCTACGATATTTTCTTTTTTTATCTCTGGAAAAGAACTGCAAAGAATTTCAATAAGCTTATTTAAAGAATCATATTGATTATCTTCAAAGGGAGCATTATCACTGCCAATAAGTTCAATACCTAATGAAAAATCATTACAATTTTCTTGGTTTTTAAAAGAAGATGCGCCAGCATGCCATGCCCTGTCATAAACCGACACGAATTGATAAATTTTTCCTGTTCGATCAATTACAAAGTGGCTAGATACTTTTAGACCTCTTATCTCATGAAAAAACTCATGGGACTCGAAATCAAGTTCGTTTTTGAAGAACTTTTTGACATTATCAGGCGCAAAGTTTTCTGGGGGCAAGCTTATGTTATGAATAACGACGAGTTTTATCTCAGAATTTTTTGGTCTTTCATCAAAGTTTGGAGATATATGTTTTTCCGCGTTTGTAAGCCAACCTTCTTTATTTATCATTTCCCATCTTTTCAGCCAATATTTCGCCAGTAGCTGCACCTAAAGTCCAACCTAAGTGACCATGTCCCGTATTGTAAAATATACCCTTAACTCTACTCTCAAATATTAAAGGCATCATGTCAGGTGTCATAGGTCTCAAACCAGCCCAGGGTGTATAGTTTTCTGTACTTACAGAAGGAAAATATTCTCTTACCCAATTAAGCAAAGGACGAATTCTATCTTGTCTGATATCTTTATTTTTTCCTGCTAATTCTGCAGTTCCTGCAACCCTAAGTCTATTACCAAGCCTGCTGGAAACAATTTTTACCGGATCATCCAATAAAGAAACCTGAGGTGCTGCTTGTTGAGAAATCATATCGTCAAGATAGATAGTCACACTATAACCTTTGACAGGATAAACCCTCATGCCATCACCTAATATATCTGCAAACTTTTGAGTTTCAACGCCAGCACAAACTGCAACTTGATCGAAAACATATCCTTTTGAATTGGCTTGATCTGTCGCAGAAAGAATTACTTTATCTTTGTCCTTGTAGATTGTTTCTATTTCAGTATTGAAAAAAGTTTCCACACCGTATTTTTCTTCCAGGATTTTGATCATATTAGTACAAAATTTATGAATATCACCACTTGCGTCGGATTTTGTATAAATTCCCCCGACTATTTTTTTTTCGTTGCTCGCAGACTTGAATGCAGGTTCCAAATCTTCAATTTCATCTAAAGATAAAGCCTCCCATTCCATGCCTTCCTGATCTAACCAAGAAGCTTTGTCTGCTGCAGAACTAAATTCTTTTTCGTCATTATAAAAATGAAGAATACCTTTCTTTAAAAGATCAAACTTAATGCCTTCAGAGTCGGCAATATCAAAGTATATTTCTCTGGCTCTTTTGGCTAACTCGATAGTTTGCTGAGTGTTAGATTTGTGTTTGCCATTAAATGTAGCTAAAAGAAAACCAATCATCCACTTGTATTTTTGAATACTGGGCGAGGGATTAAAAAGAAGCGGAGCATCTTTCTTGAACATCCACTTAATTCCGTTAAGTATGTTTTTTGTAGTATTCCAAGTTTCGGAATTACTAGCACTTAGTTGACCTCCATTAGCATAACTGGTTGCCATTGCAGGGTATCTTCTGGAATCAATTAAAGTAACTTTGTGACCTTTTTTAGCAAGTGCGTATGCTGTTGTTATGCCAGCGATACCAGCTCCAATAATTGCTATGTCACTTCTCATCTAAGCTCTTTTGGAAGTTTGAAGGATATATTTTCTTTGAGGCCTTGGATTTCTTCAACTATAGAAAACCCAAAACCTTTGCAATAAGAAATTATTTCTTTGACCAGTTCTTCAGGAGCTGAAGCTCCTGAAGTAATGCCTAATTTACTGATGTTTTTCAAAGAGTCCTCAGAAAGTTGCGAAACATGATCTACCAAGCATGATTCCGTTCCCATGAGTTCTGCTAGTTCCTTCAAGCGATTTGAATTTGAGCTATTTTCGGAACCAACAACAATTATAAAGTCTGTTTCTAAAGCAAGCTGCTTTACAGCATCTTGTCTATTTTGTGTTGCATAACAAATATCATCTGCATTTGGTGATTTTATTTTGGGAAATCTTTTCTTGAGTATTTCAATGATCTGCTTCGTGTCATCTACCGAGAGAGTTGTCTGAGTTACTAAAGCTAAATTAGAGGGCTGAGAAATATTTATATTTTGAGCATCTTTTTCATCTTCAACGAGATATATTTTTCCTGAACTATCATTTGGAAACCTGCCAAGAGTTCCCTCAACTTCAGGATGATTTTTATGTCCGATCATGATGACGTCTCTTCCTTGCTGAGCATATTTAATGACTTCCATATGTACTTTAGTAACAAGGGGGCAAGTAGCGTCAAAAAAGTTTAAATTATATTTTTTTGCTTGAGATTCTACTTTTTCAGATACCCCATGAGCTGAAAATATTGTGACAGATCCTTCTGGAACCTCATCAAGATTATCAACAAATCTAGCTCCACGAATTTTTAGGTCTTGCACAACTTTTCGATTGTGAACAACTTCATGCCTTACATAAACAGGAGGTCCAAACCTATCCAAAGCAATGTTTACGATATCTATTGCCCTATCTACCCCGGCGCAAAAGCCTCTAGGATTAGCTAGCTTAATGGTCTTACTCTGCATCAGATTTATGCACAAAAAAGGAATCAAACAATAAAAAAATTATACCTAATGTCACAAAGCAGTCAGCTAAATTAAATACATAAGGATTAAATGTTATATCAATAAAATCTACAACATAGCCTCTTGTAATTCGATCTAAAAGATTTCCCAAGCCACCAGCAAAAATGAGGCTCCAAAAAACCCTTTCTTTGAAAAGGATTTCTTTGAATACAAGATTGGTAAAAATTGCTAAAAGCAGATAAAAACATATTAAAGAAACTAACAAAATAAATATTAATCCTAAATTAAGAGAAGCATCATTAAATAAATTAAAAGCGCCACCAAAATTTTTTATAAAAGTGAAGTTTAAAAACGGAATTATGTTTGTAGACTCATAAAGATTAAAGTTTGCCTCAATTAAGTATTTTGAGAATTGATCAAAAAAGACCAAAGAAATAATTAATGCAGTCAGAAAGAATAATTTTTGTGTTTTAAAAAAACTTTCTTTTTTCACCCTCGCCCTCAACGTTTTCTATACACCTTGGGCATAGACTTGAATCTAAAATCTTTTTGAGATTACCCGTATGATGCCAGCAACGATCACATTTTTCTTTATCGGAGGATTTTACTTCAATTAAAATAGAAGATTGACCATTGTCATCGGCAACCTCCAAGGAAGCATCTGAAACAATTAAAAGAAATTTCAACTCATCAATACAAGGACTTAATCTTAAAAAGGTCTCAGAGTTACAGAAGATTTTTACTTCAGCGTCTAAGGAAGAACCAATAATTCCGTCATTTCTTTTTTCCTCCAAAAGTTTATTTGCTTCAATTTTTATTTCATTTAACACTTTCCAAGAATCTTCGTCTAAAGTTAGGGATATATCTTTTTGAGCTGATGAAAAACTTTCTAGGAAAATAGACTTTTTGTCTTTATAGAACTCTCTGAAAGCCTCTTCTGCAGTGAAACTTAAAATTGGTGCAATCCATAACAATAATTTATCCAACAGGCTTTTTATTGTTGCTTGCGCTGAAATTCTAGCAAAACCAGATTTTTTTGAGGTATAGAGTCTGTCTTTGAGAATATCTAAATAAAAACTACCCAATTCGTTGGTACAAAAATTTAGAATTTTTTGATAAACCAAATGAAACTCATAATTTGAATAATCTTCAATAATTTCATTTTGGAGTTTTTCAGCCTCTTTAAGAATCCATATATCTATTTCCACTCTTGAATCTAAACTGACTTCTTGCTGATGATCAAAATCATATAAATTTGATAACAAAAATCTAATCGTATTTCTGATTCTTCTGTAAGAATCCGCGGTTCTATCGAGGATTTCATCTGAAAAATAAATTTCATTTCTAAAATCTGATGAAGCTACCCATGCCCTCAGAATATCAGCTCCTTTCTTGTTCCAGACTGATTGAGGTGAGACAGTATTACCCAGAGATTTGGATTGTTTTTTTCCTTCGCCATCAACTACAAATCCGTGCGTGAGAACTGATCTATACGGAGCCTCTTTATTAATAGCCATGCCAGTCAATAAAGAAGACTGAAACCACCCCCTGTGTTGATCTGAACCTTCTAAATATAAATCAGCAGGATAAGATAAATTTTCTCTTTGTTCTAAAACACAATGATGAGTTACGCCAGAGTCAAACCAGACGTCCAGGATGTCAGAAGATTTTTCATATAATTCATAGTCATCAATTAACGAACTTGGTTCCATATCATACCAAGCTTGGATGCCTATTTTTTCTACCTCTTGTGCAACTTTTTCTATAATTTCAAGAGTCTTAGGATGAAGTTCTCCAGTTTCTTTATTTGTGAACAAAGGAAGCGGTACCCCCCAAGAGCGTTGTCTTGAAATACACCAATCTGGTCTTTCTTGCATCATTCCTTCAATTCTTGATTTTCCCCACTCTGGAAGCCAATTGATCTCATTTATTTTTTCTTCAGAGTTTTGCAAGAGGAAGTTCTTTTCCATGGAAATAAACCATTGAGGTGTTGCTCTAAAAAAAACAGGAATTTTATGACGCCAACAATTTGGAAAACTATGTCTATAAGTACTTTTACTAAGCAATAAAGATTTTTCAGCCAATAATTCAATAATTTTATTATTTGCCTCCTCTAAATTTAGTCCACCAACAAATTCTTGGCTTTTGATAAATTCACCCTTTTCATCAACCGGGCTTCGAAAATCTAAGTCTTTACCTAAGCAAGCATGATAATCATCCATACCGTGAGCAGGAGCTGTATGAACGAGTCCTGTTCCCATTTCATCGGTTACATGCGTTCCAGAAATAAATAAAGATCGTCTCTTTAAAAAAGGATGATTTGCTTCGATTTCGTTTAATGCACTTCCAGGTAACTTACCCAAAACATTGTGCGAACTAACATCTATTCTCTCTAAAGTTCTTTCCTTTAAAGTTGAAGCAACTAATACAGCTATTTGATTATTTTCATGTTCAAATTCTATTAATTCATATTGAAACTCAGGATTGAAAGAGATTGCTTGGTTGCTTGGAATTGTCCAAGGAGTAGTAGTCCATGATGCAGCAAAAGTTGGAGAATTAATTTCTAATGAAAGTAAATTTTCAAGAACTTCCTTTTGCATTGGAAAGAGGAAATCTATCGCTTTAGATTCTTTGTCATAATATTCAACTTCAGCTTCAGCAAGTGCGGACTTGCATTCTGAACACCAGTAGACAGGTTTTTCTCCTCTTACTAAATGATTGGCTTCAATTATTTTGCCAAGCGCTCTGATGGTATTCGCCTCATAATCAAAAGACATGGTTTTGTAAGGATTTTTCCAGTCCGCTTGAATCCCAAGCCTTTTAAAATCATTCCTTTGAATGGCAATTTGTTGGTTAGCGTATTCTCGACACTCTTCTCTAAATTTATCAGCGGGAACTTCAACATTTACCTTTCCAATCTTTTTTTCAACATTCAATTCGATTGGAAGCCCATGACAATCCCAGCCTGGAATGTATGGAGAGTTGAACCCTTGAAGTTGTTTAAATTTAATAATGATATCTTTCAATACCTTATTATTTGTAGTTCCAAGGTGAATCGGACCATTTGCATAAGGTGGTCCGTCGTGTAATAAAAAATTTGGTCCATCTTTATTTTTACTTTGCAGCAAGTCATAAAGCTTAATTTCTTCCCAATACTTAATCATCTCTGGCTCTTTCTGAGCCAAATTGGCTTTCATGGAAAATCCTGTTTTAGGCAGATTTAAAGTATCTTTAATTTTTTTCATCTAGTAATTGTTCTTTGGCAGTATTTACGTCTTTTGCAATTTGTTTTTTTAGATCATCAAGACTATCGAACTTTTTTTCATCTCTTATTTTTTTAACGAATTCTACTTTTATACGCTTCCCATATATTTCTTTTTTAAAATCAAAAATATTTACTTCTAGTACTGGAGAGGTACCTCCAACCGTAGGTCTGATTCCAATATTGGCAATACCCTCAAATTCTGACACATCTATTGAAATCTTTACAGAGAACACTCCTTTTATAGGCAAATTATTTTTCGGAAGCCATATATTTGCGGTTGGGAATCCTATTGATCTCCCCAATCTGTTTCCATGAACAACTTTTCCCTCAAAGGAGTAAGGTCTGCCCAATAATTTCTTTGTTGTCGAAAAATCACTTAAAGATAGTGTTTCTCTAATCCAAGTACTGCTAACGCGACGGTTATCGATTGAAAAAGTAGGTAATTTTGACAATGAAATACCCTGACTCTTACTCCAATCTTTAAGCATCAAAAAATCTCCTTTTCTATCCTGTCCAAATCTAAAGTCATCTCCTATCATTAAATTGCTAATATTTAATGGTCCTAAAACTTTCTCAATAAATATTTCTGGACTCATTGTTTGAAGAGACTTATTGAATTTTAAGAAAAAGGCAAAATCTATATTTTCATTTTCTAAATTTTTAAACTTGTCACGCCAAGGGGAGATTCTTGCTGGCTGCTCCATGATGTTTTTATCCATAGAAAAGAATTCCTTTGCATGAGGTTCAGTAAATATCACCATTGTTTTAGCACTTGAATTTTGAGAAATATTTTTCATTTCCTGAATAATTTTTTTATGGCCTTTATGGAGGCCATCAAAGTTCCCAATAGTAACTACGAGTTGTTCTTCGCTAAATCTCTCATTGAATAGCGATAAGTTTTTTAATCCTCTTATCAAATACATTTAATTTTTAAAAAAACTCATCCTTAAGCCGAGTACAAACATTAAACCAAAATATATAAACGCTCCAAAGAAAATGATGGAGAGTAAATTAAAAATTTGAAATAACAAACTCCAGTCGGAAAAGTTAGGAAATAATGTTTGAAAGCCAAGAAGTCCAATAAATAAACCTAAAGAACTGATAATAATTTTCATAAGAAAAATCACTGAATCTCCTTCTAGGGTTAATATGGATCGTTTTATAAGTATAAAGCTCAAAATAAAAAAGCTAACTATCGCAGCTATAACACTTCCAATTGCTAAACCAATATGACCATAACCAAACTTAAAAGCAAAAAGCCAATTAAAAAATACATTTAGGATCAAGGATACTAGAGCAACATACATTGGAGTTTTGGGATCTTGTCTTGCAAAAAAACCTACATTGAGAATTTTTATAGCCATAAATGCAATCAACCCAAAACAAAATGCTTTTAGACTATAACTTGTCATAAGAGCATCTGAAGTTGAAAACTCACCTCGCAAGAATAAAATGCTAATGATTTCCGAGCTTAAAAAGTAAAGCCCAACTGATGACGGGATACCTACAATAAATATGAATTTTAAAGCCCAATTAAATTTTTCATTGAATTCCAAATCATTTTTTAGAGCAGCAGCATTTGATAAAGCGGGCAAAATAACTGTAGCTGCAGCAATAGCAAAAATTCCTAAAGGTAATTGAATTAGTCTATCTGAAAGATATAGCCAAGTTGGACTTCCGGTTTTTAGTAGGGATGCAAAAATTGTATCTATAAGGATATTAATTTGAATTATTCCACCACTTAAAATTCCTGGAAGCATCAATATTGAAATTTTTTTTAATCCAGGATGATTAAAATCCAATTTTAATTTTGGAAACAGCTTGAGTTTTAGAATAGGAATTAAATTTATAAAAAATTGAATGAGTCCTGCGGCAAAAACTCCCCAAGCAATAGCCAAAACCGGAAGTTGAAAGTAATCTGTAAAAAATATTGCTCCAATAATAATGCTTAAGTTAAAAGCAATAGGAGTTGCAGCTGGGATGGAAAAAAAGCTAAAAGAATTCAGTATGGCCCCAAAAAAAGCAACCAAAGATACAAAAAATAGGTAAGGAAAAGTAATTCTTAAGACTTCTATCGCAAGAATTTTTTTTGCCGGATCAAAATAAAACCCTGGAGCAAAAATAAAAACCACGATTGGAGCAAAAATCATGAACAAAATACAAAGGAATAAAACCAATGATGAAATTGCAGTAAAAGTTAAATCTATCAGCTTCTTTAGCTCTTCCTTTGATTGATTATTCTTGTATTCCGTTAAGACAGGAATGAAAGCTTGGCTAAAAGCACCCTCAGCAACTAGCCTTCTGAATAAGTTGGGTATTTTTAGCATCACCACAAATACATCGTGAGCAACTCCAGCTCCTAAAATATATGTGGTTGCTATGTCTCTTAAAACTCCAAATATTCTCGAAATAAAAGTCCAAAATGAAACAACTAGAGTCCTAAGAGAAGTTTTAGCCTTTTGACTTTGTGAGGAATCCAACTTTATTTATCAGATTTTTTAAACTGCATTGCAACAGAATTCATACAATACCTTTTTCCTGTAGGCATCGGCCCATCAGGAAACAAATGTCCTAAGTGAGCATTGCACTTTTGGCAATGCACTTCTGTTCGAATCATCCCATGACTTTTGTCAATTTCTTCACCAACAGAATTTTCATTAAGAACATCCCAAAAGCTTGGCCATCCAGTTCCGGAATCATATTTTGTATCTGAGGAAAAAAGCTCATTGCCACAACAAACACAAGTAAAAATACCTTCCTCTTTTGTATCCAAAAGTTCACCAGAAAAAGGTGCTTCAGTTCCATGCTCTTGAGTGACTATGTAAGATGCTTTAGAAATCTTACCTTTGAGATCTTCTTTGTTCATTCTAGATAATTACTTTTTTAAAAACGTTGAAGTAACCATTTTCAATTTCTAAATCTTTGTAGAAATCTTTTTCTTTCAGCATTTCGTGAGCTTTAGGAAGGTTATACCATGGACAAAACATAAATAGATGATGTTCAAGATGATAATTTACATTCAGAGGCGCAATGAAATATCTTACAAAATTTGAAGATAAGGTCGTTCTGGTATGAGTAAAGTCATCTTGTCCAGATGTACAAGCATGCTCTGAGATGCTTCTTAACCTGTAAAACAAACTGAAAATTGTTAATTTTGGTATCCACCACAAAAGCAAATATAGCCATGGCACATTAAAAAAAGTTAATGTCGAAAAAATTATTAGCTGACAAATTAAGAAACCATAAAGTGAAGAAACAAAATGCTTAAGATGTCCAAAAAAAGTATTTTCATTTACGCCCCATGCTGAATAGAAGTATCCAAAATAACGCCTCAAACCAGATATGCCAGTTAAATCTCTTAATACTTTTCGAGAAAAGCTTTTTTTTGATACTGGAAAAGGATCGGTCAGGGTTTTATCAGGGTCTAAATCAGTTTCCGTATGTTTGTGGTGTATTAAGTGATATTTTCTATAACTTATCGTTTCTGTCATCATTGGATAGGCACAAAGCCACTGAGAAATAAAGTCGTTAATCTTTTTATTCTTTGAAATCAAATTATGAGCGCCATCGTGCATCATTACTACCAGGGCAAACTGCCTGGTTCCGATAATAAGAGCGGCAACCAGAAAGGTTAAGATACCTGGTGAAAAAGAAAAAATGAAAAAACCAAGAGCAATTTGAGCCCAAATACTAAAAATAGCTAAATAATTCCTCCAATCCTTAGAATCTCTCAAAATGGCAATTTCTTCTTCAGAAAGAAGAGTATTTGGGTTAATCATCGGTTTATTATACTAGACAATTCATGCCTTTCTTAAAGTCTGAATCCAAAAAGCTCTAATTTTGTTTTGGCTGCACTGCCTAAATCACCAACTATTTTATGATTATTGAAACCTAGCCTTTTGAGTGAAGTTCTTAATTCCTGAAAATCCCTTGGATCTTTTTTTGTTTTGAAAAAACTTTTAAAGACGAAATCATCTCTTTTAACATCATAAATTTTTAGAAAGATTGAAGGTGGAATTCCAAAGACATCCATTTCCTCTTCTATGGAGTTATCTATTGTAAAATCTATAAATCTCTTAGGTTCGATTGCCTCTAGATTTTCATTAAAGAAATTATTAAATTCACTTAAAGCTTTTTCATTGAATTTATTTTCTGCGCTCATTGTTTTTCCAGCAATATGGGGAGTCGCGATATAAGGCTTTTTAAACTTTGTTAAGTTAAGATTGGGTTCATTAGGCCATACATCAAAAATAAAATTATCTGATTTTTTTGATAAGTAGTACTCATCACTTAAAACTTCACCCCTTGAAGAATTAATTAAAAATTGATCATCTTTCATTTCATTCAGAAAATTTACATCTAAAAGATTATGAGATGGAAATTTTCCAGTTTTTGAATAAGAACAGTTTAAGGAAATTACCTCTGAGGATAAAACTTCATCAAGGCTAGAGGATACTTCGGGAAAATATGGATCATAAATACAACAAGGAAAATTAATTTCATCCAAAATATTTTTGAATCTTTTACCAATATTGCCAAATCCGATAATGCCAAACTTTGTCTCATAGGGCTTAATTTTATTGCCAATAATCAAGACAGATAAGACACTTAATAAATATTCAATGACAGCTAATGCATTTCCGCCTTTGCCTGTAGAAAGATGAATATTAGAGTTTTTAAAGTAATCTTGATCTATATGATCTTCTCCTGAAGTTAAAGAAGCGACAAATTTTACATTTGTGTTATCTAACAATTCCTCGTTGATTTTCGTCGTAGATCTTAAAAAGACAGCATCGGAATTTTTGATAGCTTGATTTGAGATTTCGTGAGAGGCAAGGCTTCGAACATTGAATTTAGAATTACTTTCAAATGTCTTAATTAACTCGTGCAAGTCTTTATTAATAACAATATTCATCAATTGTTTTTGTTGGGCAGCAACTTACTTTTTATCCAGCCAAAAAAAGAATTGTTTTTAAGACTGATTTGATCGATTTTGAGGTATAAATCATCCAATTCTTTAGGGGAAGAAAACATATCTGCTCTGGATATCATTTTTTCATTCTCATCTAATTCTTTTACTACTTTTGCAGGATTGCCGGCAACTACAACATTTGGAGGAACATCTTTAACCACTATCGATCCAGCGCCAACAATGCTATTTTTTCCAATTCTCACCCCTTTGTTAACAATTGCACTATCTCCTATCCAAACGTTGTCTTCTAGAACTACTTCTAAAGACTTTCCAACAGGCAAAGCTCTATCATAAATTCCATGCCAGTCAGAGTCGGAAATGTATACCCCATTGGCAAACATACATGAATCTCCAATTTTTATTGAAGTAGCTGCAGAAATTCTTACTCCTGGACTAAACAAACAAAACTTGCCTGCTTCTATTTTTCCATCGTGTTTGTCTGCATTCCATGTAGTAATGTGAACATGAGCATCTGGGGATGTTATAAAAGTTGCGAAATCTCCAACCGATATGTTTTTACCAGATACGTGAAGATATTTAACACCCAAAATAAGAGGGCTGGTTCCCAAATGATCAAATTGAGGAGTGATAATTTTTTTTATGTATTGTTGATCAAACCACCAATGAATTCTTTTAAGCCAAAAAGGTCTATTGTCTTTTCTAATTTTTAATCTCCAGATATTTTTACATCATGTATGATACAGCGATTCTATGAAAGAAACCCTCAACACTTCTGCAGAAGATAGCGTCATAAAAAATTCAATAGCTTCAGAAGAAGCCAAAGAGTATTTTAAATTAGCTACTCCAATGCTTTTGACTCAATTAGCAGCTCACGCTACTGGAATAATTTCTGCTTTAATGACTGGTAATTACAATACTGTTGATCAGGCTGCTGTTGCTATAGGTAATATGCTTTTTTGGCCTGCTTATTTTGGGATCGCAGGAGTATTGTTTATTGTTACTTCTTTTGTTGCTCAATTTTATGGCGCAAGGCAAATTGCGCAAATTGGACCCGTCGTAAAGCAATCTTATTGGCTAGCAATCCCCTTGATTCTTTTATTTGTCGTTTACACGTTAAATGCAGATTCACTTCTTAATATTTTAGGTACTCCTGAAGAAGTGAAGACCATTACAAAGGATTATTTATTTGGGTTGATGATTGGTGCTCCGGCAATGTTTTTATTTCAACCCTTAAGATCCATGTGTGAGGGTATGAAAAAACCACTTCCCATTACTTACATAAATGTTGTGATGGTCTTAATAAATGCTCTAGTGAATTATGTTTTGATTTTTGGTAAGTTTGGCTTCCCTGAATTGGGTGGTAAAGGTTGTGGCATAGCATTTTTAATTTCTTCATGGTCTTCTCTTTTAATCATTCTTGGATACATTTATTTTTCAAAGTTCTTTAAAGAAATTAGATTTTTTGAGAATTTTGAAGCTCCTAATCCAAAACAAATTTCTGAAATCATAAAACTTGGAATACCAATTGGTGGAACCCTATTCATAGAAATAGCTGTTTTTAGTGGAGCAGGTTTGATTTTAAGCAGGCTTGGTGAAAATGTTATTTCTGCTCATGCAATTGCCATGCAAGTAACTACCTTAACTTTTATGTTGCCCCTATCAATAGGCTTAGCAGCTAATGTTAGAGTTGGAAATTTAGTAGGGTCAAACTCATTAGATAAAGCAAGATATTCTTCATTTTTTGCTATGTTTTTTGCCTTGTTTTTGGCAATTATAAATACCTTTATCCTCATAGAGTTTGGTAATTACTTAGCAAGCTTCTTCAATCCAGATATCGAAATTGTAAATTTAGCAGCTACATTATTAATAATTGCTGCCATATTCCAGATTGCAGATGGGCTAAACTTTGCTGGCGTTGGTGCTTTGAGGGGCTTTAAAGACACTCAGATTTTATTCTTTTTTATGTTCATCGCTTATTGGATTATTGGAATGCCAATAGGATATACCCTGTCAATGACTGAATTCTTTTCTGATCCTATTGGGGCACCAGGTATGTGGATTGGTTTGACTGTTGGCCTTTTTGTTTCGGCAGCTTTTGTTATTGCAAGAGTTAATTATACTACTGGTAGAGGTAGAAGTAGATTTGTCTTAAATTCTTGAATGATTGAAATAGATGCCAAAGGTCTTAAATGTCCTGAGCCAATAATGCTTCTTCATCAATCTATTCATGAAGCTAAAAAAGGTGATGAAGTGACTCTCATAGCCACAGATCCTACTGCAATTAAAGATGTTAAAAAGTTCTGTGAATATCTTAATCATTCGTTGATATCTTTTTCTGAGGAAGACGGAATCATTACATTCAGAGTAAAAAAGGGAGAATAAGGAACATGGAAAAAATTAATAAGAGATGGGTCTTAGCAAAAAGACCTGAAGGCATGCCGGAAGATGAATGTTGGAAATTAGAAGAGGCTTCTATAAAAGATCTTGATGAGAATCAAATCTTAATAAAGGTGATGTATCTCTCTATTGATCCATACATGCGAGGCAGAATGAACGATATGAAATCTTATACCGAGCCTGTTGCAATAGGAGAGGTAATGACAGGCGAAAGTGTTGGTCAAGTAATTCAATCCAGATCAGAGAAATTCCAAATTGGAGATTATGTTGCAGCTCACCTGGGTTGGCAGTCTTTCATTAGATGTAATGATGATAATCCTGCATTAATGAGAATTTATCCTGACTTGGCTCCAATACAATCTTTTTTAGGACCAGCAGGCATGCCAGGTAGAACTGCTTATTTTGGACTTAAAGAAGTAGGAAAGGTAAAGGAAAGTGATACCGTAGTTGTATCTGCAGCCTCTGGAGCTGTGGGCTCTGTCGTTGGTCAAATGGCTAAACTTATTGGTTGTAAAACAATAGGTATCGCTGGCGGAAAGAAAAAATGTGATTTTGTTAAGGATGTGATGGGATTAGATTATGCCATTGACTATAAATCAAAAACATTTAGAGATGACTTATCTAAGGCTTCTTCAGATGGGATAGATATCTATTTTGAAAACGTTGGTGGAGAAGTTTCAAAAGTAGTTGCTGAGCTTCTCAATCCTGGAGCGAGAGTTCCAATTTGTGGCTTTATATCAGCTTATAATTCCTTTAATTCAAATATCTCAGAAAGCAGCGAGTTGCCTGAGACTCCCTTTGATATCTTTGGGAATTTAGATCCAGCGCCTGAACATAGATTTTTTGTGGTTACAGAATTTAATAAAAACTGGGAACAGGCAACACGTGAGTTAGCCGAATGGATGCGTCAAGGTAAAATAAAATATAAAGAAACCGTCTTAGAAGGTATCGAGAATGCTCCTCAGGGGTTAAGAGATGTATTAAGCGGTAAGAATTTTGGAAAACAACTTATAAAAGTGAGTGACTAAAAAGCTTTCTTCAGAAACTAACCTCCCTTGGTGGAAAAAAGGAGTTATTTATCAGATTTATCCACGTTCTTTCAATGATACTTCTGGAAATGGTATTGGTGATCTCAAAGGAATATCCAAAAAAATTTCTTACTTATCTTCGTTAGGTGTTGATGCATTATGGCTTTCGCCAATTTTTACCTCTCCTATGAAAGATATGGGTTACGATGTTTCCAATTACACTGACATTGATCCCTTATTCGGAGATATTCATGATTTTGAAAGACTCATAGAAAAAGCCAAAGAAAATAAAATTAAAGTAATAATTGATCAAGTTTTATCACATAGTTCTGATGCTCATCCTTTCTTTAAGCTCAGTAAATCAAATAAAAATAATTCAAAATCGGATTGGTATGTCTGGGCTGATCCTAAACCTGATGGCTCTCCTCCAAACAATTGGCTTTCTGTTTTTGGAGGTTCTGCATGGGAATGGGATACCGGTAGAGAACAATATTACTTACATAATTTTTTAAAGTCACAACCAGACTTTAACTTCCATAACTTAGAAGTTCAGAAATGGTTACTTTCAACTGTTAAGTTTTGGCTAGAAAAAGGCGTTGATGGCTTTAGGCTTGATACTGCTAATTATTATTTTCATGATAAAAAATTAAGAAATAATCCTGCTATCAAATCAAGAGCTTCTGGAAAAAATCCTTACTATTATCAAAATTTAAAATATTCAATTAATCAAAAGGATAATTTTGCATTCCTAAAAAAGCTAAGGAAGCTTACAGATCTATATAAAGAAACGACGATGATTGGAGAAATTTCAAATGTTGAATTACAAGCCAAATACACTGCGAACAATGACAAGCTGCATATGGCTTACAGTTTTGATCTTCTCAGAGATGAATTTTCTCCAAAACACATAAGGAATACTGTTTCTAAATTTTTTAAAGAAACTAAAGATGGGTGGCCGACATGGAGTTTTTCCAATCACGATGTAGTGAGGCATTTGTCTAGATGGAATAAAACAAAAAAAGATAGACAAAAATTTGCAAAATTAACTTGTGCGTTACTCATGTCATTGAAAGGAACACCATGCATTTACCAAGGCGAAGAGCTTGGTCAAACTCAAACCAAAATTGAATTTGATGAAATAAAAGACCCTCCTGGAAAAAAATTCTGGCCTATGGATTTTGGTAGAGATGGATGTAGAACTCCCATGATTTGGGATGAAAGCAAGAAATTTGCTGGCTTTTCAAGTGCAAAGCCGTGGCTTCCAATTAAAAAAGAACAAATTATCAACTCTGTTAAAAAGCAATTAAAAAATAGAGACTCAACCTATCATTTTTATAAAACATTTATTTCTTTAAGAAAAAAAATATCCTTCTTTACCGAAGAAATTTATTTTGAAAATAATAATGAAGTTTTGATTCTTTATAGAGGAAATGAGAAAGAAATTTGCTGTATGTTTAATTTATCCCAAAGAGAAATTGCGATAGATAATACTTATGGGAAAATCATACCTTTTCTCCCATCTCAGCAGGTCAGGCAAGACTCAAAAAAATTAAATCTATCGTCCTATGGATTTTGTTTCTTAACGAAGACGGATTTTAAGATTTAGAATAAAAAATCTTAAAGAGACATTTCTTCTAAAATAGATTGTCCTATTTCAGATGGACTTTTAACGGTCCTTACCCCAGCACTTTCTAAAGCATTAAATTTGTCTTCTGCAGTTCCTTTGCCGCCAGAAATTATTGCACCTGCATGGCCCATTCTTTTTCCGGGAGGCGCGCTTACTCCTGCAATATAACCTACAACAGGCTTTGAGACGTTTTCTTTGATATATTCAGCGGCTTCCTCCTCAGCTGAACCCCCAATTTCTCCTACCATAACAATTCCCTCTGTTTGAGGATCTTCTTCAAAAAGCTTTAAAACATCAATAAAGCTTGTGCCTGGAAGCGGATCTCCTCCTATACCCACACAAGTAGACTGTCCAAGACCTGCCTTGGTAGTCTGATCAACTGCTTCGTAAGTAAGAGTTCCTGACCTTGAGACAATTCCTACCTTTCCAGGGCTATGAATGAAACCCGGCATAATTCCTAATTTGCATTCGCCTGGCGTAATTATTCCCGGACAATTTGGACCAATAATTCTTATGCCTTCCTTATCTGCTAGTTCTTTAACTTCTAACATATCCAAAGTTGGGATGCCTTCGGTTATACAGATTATCAATTCAATACCGCTTTCTATTGCCTCAATTATTGAAGGTTTACAAAATTTGGCGGGAACAAAAATTATACTAGCATTTGCCTCAGTGACTTGTTTTGCTTCTTTTACGGAATTGAAGACTGGAAGATCCAAATGGATTTGCCCGCCCTTACCAGGAGTCACGCCACCTAAAATATCGGTTCCGTACTCTATCGCTTGACTGCAATGCAATGTGCCTTGTGCTCCAGTAAATCCCTGACAAATTACTTTAGTTTTTTTATTAATTAAGATACTCATCCTGAATTTTTAACTGCTAATTCTGCAGCTTCTGAGAGATCATCCGCAGAAATAATATTAAGATCGCTTTCAGATAGAATTTTTTTTGCCTCTTCTGAATTATTACCTTTAAGCCTCACGATGACAGGTATATCAACTCCAACTTCTGAGACAGCTGAAACTATCCCAGAGGCAACGACATCACACCTTACAATTCCACCAAAAATATTTATCAAAACCGACTTAACTTTTTCATCAGAAAGAATGATCTTAAAAGCCTCGGCTACTCTTTCTTTATCTACAGTACCTCCAACATCTAGAAAATTAGCTGGAAATCCCCCGGAAAGCTTTATGATATCCATTGTTGCCATTGCAAGACCAGCTCCATTCACCATACATCCTATATTTCCATCCAAAGCTACATAATTAAGATCCCATTTTGCTGCTTCGATTTCCTTTTGATTTTCTTGCGAAGAATCTCGCAGTTTTAAAAGATCTTCTTGTCTAAACAAAGCATTTTCATCAATATTTATCTTTGCATCTAAACATTTTAGAGAATCATTTTGATCAATAACCAAAGGATTGATTTCAATCAAAGAAAGATCTTTTTCAAAAAATAAATTTACCAACCCAGAAACTATTTTCATAAATTCTTTGGTTTGGTTGGGAGTCAACCCGAGGCCATTAACCAGAGGTAAAACATCAAAATCTTCTTTCTTATTTTTACTAACATTGATCTTAAAAATCTTCTCAGGACTTTCCTCAGCAACTTTTTCAATATCCATGCCTCCTTCTGGTGAGGCCATCACCACCAAAGATTGAGAACTTCTGTCTATTACAGCACCTAGGTAAAATTCTTTTTGGATCTTAGTACTTTCTGCAATCATTATTGCAGAAACTGGCTTTCCTTCATCACCAGTCTGGTGATTGACAAATTTCTTTCCAAGCCAATCCTTAGAAAATTGTATAATCTCATCAATATCGTTTGTTATTTTAACTCCACCTGCTTTCCCCCTTCCGCCAGCATGAACTTGGACTTTGACAACAAATTCTTCGCCGTCTAATTCACTGATAAGACTGGAAATTTCTTCTTCTGAAAAAACTACTACAGACTTAGCTGTTGGTAGGTCAAAATTTTCTAGGAGTTGTTTAGACTGATATTCGTGTAAATTCAAAGTGTTAGTATTATAAAGCTCTTTTAACTAACATTTTTTTAATTTCACCAATTGCTTTTGTAGGGTTTAAGCCTTTAGGACAGACTGAAACGCAGTTCATAATTCCATGACATCTGAAAACGCTAAAAGCATCTTCTAGTTGCTCTAATCTTTCTTCTGTAGCAGTGTCTCTACTGTCAGCAATAAATCTGTATGCTTGTAATAGAGCTGCCGGTCCCAAAAATTTGTCAGGGTTCCACCAGAAGGATGGACAGGCAGTAGAGCAGCAACCGCACATTATGCATTCATAGAGGCCATCTAACTTTTCTCTTTCTTCGATTGTTTGAGGAATGGCTTCTCTAGTATCAACTTTTTTATCAGTGATCAGATATGGTTTAACTTTTTTATACTGATCAACAAATTGTTTCATATCAACAATTAAATCTTTAATAACAGGTAGACCTGGTAGAGGTCTGATAGAAAGCTTATTAGATTTGATTGCATCAGATAAAGGCGTAATACATCCAAGCCCATTTTTACCATTTATGTTTAAACCATCAGACCCGCAAACTCCCTCACGACAAGATCTTCTGAAAGAGATTGAAGGATCTTGTTCCTTTGCAAGCATCAAGACATCTAAAACCATTAAATCTTTTTCTGCCGGTATATCGATATCAAAGTCCTGCATGTAAGGCTTTTCTTGCTTCAAGGGGTCGTATCTGTAGATACTCAATCGTAGAGTTTTGATCTCACTTGCTGCAATTGCATTCATTAATAAGTCCTGACAATGGGTTGGAAAGCTTGAACCTGTTTAGGCCTAAAATTAACGTCTCTTTTAGATACTTGCTTGGTATCGGAAAAATAAATCGAGTGTTTGAGCCAATTTTCATCATCTCTATCTGGGTAATCTTCTCTAGAGTGAGCTCCTCTACTTTCTTTTCTTTCGTTTGCACTGATTGCAGTAGCCTCAGCGACTTCGATTAAATTAAGAAGTTCCAAAGCTTCAACTCTGGCGGTATTAAACTGAGAGGATTTATCAGCAAGATGAATGTTTTGAGATTTATCTCTGAGATCAGAGACTTCTTTAATGCCATTTTCCATCAATTCTTCAGTTCTAAATACTCCAAAATTCATTTGCATTGTTTTTTGTAAGTCTTTCTTAACTTCTACAAAGTTTTCACCAGATTGGCTGACGTTCACTCTGTTGAGATTTCTAAGAGCATAGTCAACATCATCAGATGATGGATCATCCATTTTTATACCTGCCTTGAAACTTTCTTCAATGTGTAATCCAGCAGATCTTCCAAAAACAATAAGGTCTAGAAGGGAATTTCCTCCTAAACGATTACCGCCATGAACGGAGACACAAGCTGCTTCTCCTGCAGCATAAAGACCATCTATGATTTTATCCGTACCGTCAGGATTTTGAGAAATGACCTGACCATGAACATTAGTTGGAATACCTCCCATTGCATAATGACATGTGGGAACAACCGGAATAGGATGTTCGGCAGGATCAACATGAGCAAACCTTTTTGACAATTCTGTTACACCAGGCAGTCTTTTGTGAACAATTTCTGGCCCTAAATGATCAAGTTTTAAATAAACGTGATCAGCATCTGGACCACAGCCTCTACCTTCTAAGATTTCAGTAAACATGGATCTTGCAACAACATCTCTGCTAGCAAGATCTTTATAATTTGGCGCATATCTTTCCATAAATCGTTCGCCGTCTTTGTTGACCAAGTAACCTCCTTCTCCTCTACAACCTTCAGTTACTAAAGTTCCATGACCATGGATACCTGTTGGATGAAACTGCCACATTTCCATATCTTGCACTGGGAATCCGGCTCTCAATGCCATTCCAGTACCATCACCAGTGTTAATGAGAGCGTTTGAAGTTGTTTGATATATTCTTCCTGCTCCTCCAGTAGCTAAAACAGTAGCTTTTGATTTTAAAAAGTATGGTTCACCGGATTCAATTTCAAAAGCAATAACTCCAACGACCTGATCGTTTTGATTTTTCACAAGATCAACTGCGAACCATTCTGAAAGAAAGTTGGTTCCCGCTTTAACGTTTGCTTGGAAAAGTGTATGCAAAAGAGCATGGCCTGTTCTATCAGCAGCGGCACAAGTTCTTTCGGCTTGTCCCCCTTTTCCATAATCTTTTGACTGACCTCCAAATGCTCTTTGGTAAATTTTGCCTTCTTCAGTTCTAGAAAATGGCAATCCCATGTTTTCCAATTCAAATATTGCTTCAGGTCCTTCTTTGCACATGTATTCAATGGAGTCTTGATCTCCAATGAAATCAGAACCCTTGACTGTATCAAACATGTGCCATCTCCAGTCATCATCTGGATCTGCACTTTGAATTGAACAGGTGATGCCGCCTTGAGCAGAAACGGTATGTGAACGAGTTGGAAAAACTTTAGAAACAACAGCTGTATTCATTCCGGATTTAGCCAGCTGAAGTGAGGCCATCATTCCAGAACCGCCACCGCCGACGATAATTCCATCAAATTCCTTTACGGGTAAAGTAGATGCATCCAAAAGAGTCCCTTTTCCATTCATTGCCATATTTACTAACCTAAAATATAAAAACTACAAATAATTAATCCAAGAGCTTGGAACCAGCTAAAACCTATAACTGCAGGTCTAAGAAGTTTAGCCGAAGCACCAATCTGCGCCTGGGTAAGATAATCTGTTGCCACGTTCCAAATTCCTTGCACTGAATGATAAGCAATTGAAAAAGCAACGATTACCGTAAAAATTTCTATGATGAGAATATCAAAAAAGCCAGATAGTTGTTCGTATTTAAAGTCCCTATTGACTAACCAATAGAAGGTTATAACTGAAAAATATACTGCCTGAATTACTGCCGTGATTCTTACAAAAACATAGTCAAAGATTCCTGTTTTCTTTAATCTGTATAACTTCGTTACCATGCCAAATACAAAAAAGAAAAGAAAAATAATCCTGTGGAAATAAAAGTAGCAAGAGCAGATATCCTACCAGCTTTTAGAGTTTCCCAATATCCAAAATCCATTACTAAATGTCTTAGGCCGGAGACAAAATGATAAAACATTGCCGTAACGAAAAGGGAAAACAAGCTCTTAAACAGAAAATTTCCAAATAATGAATTAATGATTTGATAATTTGCCTCAGAACTCAAAGAAAAAACTAAAATCCCCATCATTGGAAGGGATAAAACAAAAATAGCAATTGCAGAAATTCTATGCAAAATGGAAGAAACCCCTGGCAATGGTAACGCTATCTTAAATAGATTTAGATATCTAGGCGAATTCATCTCAAAGTCAGCATTATATTGTATAAATTATTTTATTAGCGCCTTGCTATTCTTTTTCTCTTAGCTAATTGCTTTTTTGTAAGTTTGTTTTTCTTTTTCCCAAAAGGATTAGTATTGTTTTTAAAAATTAACTTAATTGGAATACCCTCAAAGTTCAATTTTTTTCTTAAAAAGTTTTCTAAGTACTTTTGATATTGTTTTGTTAACTTATCTAAGTTGTTTCCCTGAATCCTGATAATTGTAGGCTGGGATGAAAGTAAATTTGCATATTTAATTTTAGGTCTAAACCTGCCAGACATCTGGGGGGGATTTAACTTTGATGCTTCTTCTACCAAGTCATTCAACTTTGAAGTATCAATTTTTTTTACGCTTTTCTTTATGAGCTTTATAAGTTCTTTAAATACCTTAGCAGTGCCTTTATTTTCTTTTGCGGAAATATAGTGGATGGATATGCCAGATATGAAAGCTAATTTTTTATTAATGGATCTGGTTAAATTTGATTTGTCATATTGAGACAGTTTATCCGATTTGTTGATTCCTAAAATCATAGGTTTTCCAGAAGAAACGATTAAAGAAATAAGATGTAAATCTTGATCAGTAATGTTTTCTTTTCCATCAACTAAATAAAGAACTCCAGAAGAAGATCTCATGCTCGAAATAGCTTTAGAAACTGAAAAGCTTTCTATTGCTTGATCTATTTTTGATTTTTTTCTCAAGCCCGCTGTATCAAAAAGTTCTATCTTGTCGTTTTTAAAAACAATTGATTTAGAAATGGCATCTCTTGTTGTGCCAGCCTTGGGCGAAACAATAGAACGATTTTCTTTAATTAAAGAATTAAAAAAAGTAGATTTTCCAGCATTAGGTTTTCCTAAAATACTCACCTTGATACTTTGACTAACAATATCTTCCTCAAGGCTGGAACTTGTTTCTTTGTGAAATTGATTCAAGACTTCCTCTTTGAGATTTTTTATTCCTAAACCGTTTTTAGCGGATACTTTGATAAAGTTTTTGACTCCAAGCTGATAAAAGTCGTTTATATTTTTTTCTGAAGACTTAAGTTCAGATTTGTTGAGGACAAGAATATATTTTTTTCCAGATTTTCTTAGAATCTCATTAATCTTAAAATCATTCTTGCTTAAACCATAGTCAGCATCTACTAAAAAAATAAATCCGTCAGCTTCCTCAATGGCCTTATCTATTTCCTTGAGAATGAGAAGATTCATTTCTTCTCTCTCGTCCGAAATTCCCCCTGTATCAATTATTGAGAAATTTCGAGATTTGAAAGAAAAATTTCCATAAAGCCTATCTCTAGTCAACCCTGAAAAATCAGCAATTATAGCTTTATCTTCTCCAATTATTTTATTAAAAAGCGAAGATTTGCCGACATTAGGTCTACCTATTATTGCTACTATGGGTCCCATGGTGGGGACAATATCATTGCAAGGTAAAGAGTGAAAGTTTTCCTTTTGAATCCAAGGTTAAGACGTTTTCATCTTTCGTGGATATTGAAATAATTTTTGATCTAGAAACTCTTTTTCTTGCAACTTGTTCTCCCTGCGAAATATCTAGCGCATGGAGAAAGCCCTGAAAATCACCATAAACTACCAAAGATTTTAATCTGTTTGGTGAGGTAAGTTCCCTCAAAAAAAAATCTTTATTGAACCATTCCAAATTTCCTGAATTTTGCGAATACGCAAACACCTGATCTTTTTCATCTATTAAAATTATTTTTCCTCTAGAAGAGAGCAAATCATTAGCAGTAGAAGTCTTTTCTTTCCATACAAATCTTCCAGATCTTGTATCCAATGCGGCAATATCTCCTTGAAAAGTTGCAACAAAAGCAATGCCACTAGAAAAAACAAAATTTCCATCAATGTCAACAATCCTTCCAATTTCTGATGTTTCTTTAGATATTGTTATAGGTATTTCCCATTGCGTTACTCCAGATCTGGGCTCAATCTTAGCCAAATTACCATTTGCAAAACCAATGTATAGAAAACCTTGATAGAAAGACGGTTCAGAAGTTCCTCTCAGGGTTAGGTTTGGAATAATGCTTCTATAATCCCATCTAAACTCTCCTGTTTCCAAATCAACTGCTGTTACTCTGCCATCAATATTTTGTATTGCTACTACATCTCCATTTGTTGCTGGCGGAGATAAAACTTCTCCCGAAGTTGAATATCTCCAAATTATTGCTCCTGTGTCTTTAGAAAGGCAAAACACCTCTCCGTTTGATGAACTCAATAATAGCTTGTTAAAGCCAAGAGTTATCCCGGTGGAAATATCAACATCGAGTTCCTTATTCCAAATTCTTTTTCCATTATTAGAAAATGCTTTAATTTCTCCTTTTGAATCGAAGATAAAGACGCCATCTTGATCCGAGGCAATTTTTATTTTTCCTAAAGGCAATGATTTAAATGCATTTACTGACCATCTTCTATCAAAGGAAAACTTTTCGTTAATTTGTTTTTTTAATTCGTTAGGTTTTTCGACTTCTTTTGCTCCTGTCTCACAAGCAATGAGAAATACAAAAATGAGCAAATAAAGTAAATTTTTAAATTTCATCAATCTGTCAAAGTAGAAATTTTTAAATTAATAAGATTCTTTTGAGTGTCATTTTCAGATCGTTCTAATGCGTCAATATATTTCTGTTTAGCTTCATCAAATTTTTTTTCTATCGCTAAAATGTCTCCCCGAAGGATGAGTTTATTTGTTTGATAGGTTGTAAAAGCATTTTTAAGAATATCATTAGCTCTGTTTAAATCTTCTAAATCAATAAAAATATTTACCATTCTTAAATCAATAATTTCTTTTAAAAAGTCAAATTCACTTCCTTTTGAGCTTAAAATTTCTCTTGCAATTGAAAGTTCAGTTAAAGCTTTTTGTAGATCGTTATTTTCTACAGATACTGTCGCATAAATTGATTTGAGCATTACCAAATAAATTGAAGCATCATCGATTTTAGAAATTTCATCAAAAACAATTTTATATTCCTGATCATTGAAGTTAGAAGCCGAATAAGAATTATAAAAATTCAAAAATAAATCTCCTGCTTCTTGATCTTTTTTTTGAGCCATAAAATAGAAATAAAGATAAGTTCCGTAGGCTAAACCAATAACTAGGAGAAATGAAATCACCTTAATGTAATTTTTAAGAATCCAAGCATAGATTTTATTAAGAAAATTCATTTAATTTATTTTAGATTTTTTAATAAAGAATCAAAATTATCGATTTTTATTTCTTGATTCATTGAAAGTTTTTTTAAGGTATAAGAATTATTTTTAATCTCTTCTCGGCCAATTATAACCATGAAATCAGTATTTTTTTTGTTTGCTTTTTTAAGGAGAGTTTTTAAACTTTTTTCTTTCCCAGAAAATTGAATTGAAAAGTTTTTTAATTTCTTTCTCAGAGAGGAAGCTAGTTTCATACCATCTAGGAGAAATGAGTCTTCAAGAGATACTATCAATAATGATTTTGTATCTTCACCCATTGAATCTTCAATTAACAAACATAACCTTTCAAGGCCTATTGATAAGCCAATAGCTTTGGTTTCTCTTCCACCAATAATTTTAGATAAAGAATCATATCTTCCTCCTCCGCAAATAGTATCTTGGGACCCAATTGAATTTGATTTCCATTCAAAGACTAAATCGTTGTAATAGTCTAATCCTCTTACCAAAAGTGGATTTTCTTTGTATTCAATTTCTAAATCCTCTAGACAGGTTTTTACAAAAGAAAATTTTTCTTGAGATTCCTTTGAAATTGATTGTTCTATTTTAGGGGCTTCTTTAATGAGATTTTCTAAATCTTGATTTTTTGAATCTAAAATTCTCAAGGGATTTTTTTCTAATCTTTTTAAACTATCCCTATCAAGATCTTTTTTATACTTTGCAAAATAATCTTTTAGTTTTTGGGAGTATTCTTGTTGATCCTTTTGTGAGCCAATAGAATTAATTTCTAAGGTCATTTCTTTTTTTACTGAGAGTTCTTCAAAAAGAAAATTTGAAATCTCAAGCATTTCTAAATCAATGGCAGGATCATTAAAACCATAAGCCTCCAAACTAAGTTGTTGAAATTGGCGAGATCGACCTTTTTGAGGACGTTCGTATCGAAACATTGGGCCTTTATAAGACAATCTTTGTTGGCCAGCATCAAGCAATCCAGTCTCTATAGCCATGCGCATGCAACCAGCTGTCCCTTCTGGCCTAAGCGTCATCGATTTCCCACTTTTGCTTTCGAAAGTAAACATTTCTTTATTCACTATGTCCGATTGATCACCAACGGATCTTTTGAATAAATCTGTGCTTTCTATGATTGGGAATCTCACCTCTTGATAGCCATAACTTTTGGAAATTTCATTAAAGATGTTTTCTACAAAATTTATTTTGGTTGTTTCAATAGGATCTGTATCTTGCATTCCTCGCAACTTTGAAATCTTTTTCATGACTATTAGACCTCTTTAATGGAAAGCTTACTTTTGGATTGTTTAACTTTTTTTGCTTTCTTCCTAATTAATTTCTCAAGAGAGTCGACAAGGTCTTTATTTGAGAGTTTATGATCTGCTTTTCCATCTATGTAAATGAGATTATTTGGCGAAGCTCCAGTTAAACCAACATCCGCTGCTTTAGATTCTCCAGGTCCATTTACATAACAACCAATAACCGCGACATCTATATTTTCTGTTACATCTTCGAGTCTAGATTCAAGTTCGTTCATGGTTTTAATGACATCAAAATTTTGTCTTGCGCAACTCGGACAGGCGATGAAATTGATACCTTTTTTCCTTAATTTAAGAGACCGTAAAATATCGAATCCTACTTTTATTTCCTCACACGGATCAGAAGCTAGAGATACTCTTATAGTATCGCCTATGCCCTCTGAAAGTAGTTGTCCAATTGCTATAGATGATTTGATAGTTCCACTTCTCTTGCCTCCAGCTTCTGTCAGACCTAAATGAAGGGGTTGGTCAATCAAAGAGCTAATTTTTCTGTAACTTTCTGTCATCATATAGATGTCAGAGGCTTTAATACTAAGTTTAAAATTTTCAAAATTTTGTTTCTTTAAAATATTTACATGGTTCATTGCCGATTCCACTAATGCATCAGAATTTGGTTCTCCATATTTTTTTTGCAATTTCTTTTCAAGAGAGCCTGCATTCACTCCGATCCTAATTGGAATATTATGATGAGATGCACAAGCAATAACTTCTTTTACTTTTTTTTCGTTACCAATATTTCCAGGATTTATTCTCAAACAATCTGCACCTTGTTCTGCAACCTGAATGGCAATCTTGTAATCAAAGTGAATATCAGCAATCAATGGAACATTCGCTTGTTCTTTGATTTTTCCAAAGGCTTTTACCGAATCTTTGTCTGGAACAGAAACTCTTATTAAATCTGCTCCAACTTTTTCTAGCTCTCTGATTTGTTCTAAAGTTTTTTTTGTATCAGTTGTTAAAGTATTAGTCATACTCTGAACTGTTATATCTGAATCTCCTCCAACAGGAACGTTTCCAACCTGAATCAGCCTGCTTTTTCTTCGTTTAATCTCTAATTGACTCAACTTTATTTGCCTCGTTTACCCAAAAATGAGCGTAGTTACTTGCTCCTTTAATTGCTCTAGAAAAACTAATTTTTTGATCATCTATATATAAGTTAGTTGCAGGAGCATAGCCTATTTTAAACCTCAGTGGAGATATTCCTGAAAGCTCATAACTTCCAGTTTGCATCAATTCGTAAATAAGCCTTTCATTTTTATCAAAAACTACTACCCAACTTTCTCCTTTAATGACTATTTCAATCTTTCTTATTAAATCTTTTGGACTCATATCATCTATGATTTCGTCTTTTGAAAATAAGTCATTGTTGATTGGATACTCATTTGATGATGTTTCCTCGGAAAAACTGATCAATAAATCTTGATTTTTAATTTCCGAAGGTTCAAGTGTGCTCTCCTTTTCTTGATTGTCTAATAAATAAGTTTCTTCATCATCTGTAATATCAAATACTAAGAACATTAAAATAATGGAAATAAATAAAATACCTCCATATTTAAGGTAAGAGTTACTGACGCTCGGAAAATTTAGATTATTCAAGAGGTTCTGAAAATTAAGCTTTTTATCCACAGAGGGTTCTTCAGATATTATTTCCGGAGGAGATATAAATTCTTCATAATCCTTTAACGCTTCACTTGGATCAATTCCTAAAAATTTAAAAAGGCGCTCTATCTGAGATTTAGCAAAAATTTCAGCTGGAAGGTTCTTAAAATCAGCTTTCTTAATTGCTTCGATGAATTTTGTGGGAATTTTTGTTTTATCAGATATTTCTTTTATAGAAAATTCAGATTCAAGAATTTTAGTCTTTAGCTGTTCGTTCCAGCTTTCCATAACCTTAAACTAAAACAAAGCAGACATTATTTCAATTTCTCTGTCTGCGGATTCTGGTGAGTCTGAACCATGTACCGCATTTTTAGAAATTGACTCAGCAAATTTTTTTCTAATAGTGCCCTCTCCAGCTTCTTCCGGATTGGTTGCACCCATTAAATTTCTGTAGCTTATTATGCATCCATCACCTTCAAGAATTTGGACAACTGCAGGTCCTGAAGTTATAAAATCCACTAGTTCATTGAAAAATGGTTTTTCCGAATGCTCTGCATAAAATTGCCTAGCAATTTCAGAAGAAATATTAGTTTTTTTGCTTTTTAAAATACTTAACCCCTTCGATTCAATCATTTCATTTATTTGATCTACAAAATTATTTTCAACTGCATCTGGTTTAATTATGCATAAGGTTTTTTCTGACATTAGTCTTTCTCCTCTATCCAGATAGCCTGAATGGCTTCTAAAATTCTTTCGTTACAGTTCTCTTTCTTTCCTTCAAACCCCTCAAGAGACGTAACCATATTCATAAGATCCAAAAAAAGCAACTTTTCAGGCTCTTCATTTGGATATTTTTCACAGAGACTATCTACGATGTCATAGGTATCTGACCAATCCATTGTATTTAGTTGTTAGATAAATCTTTTACAAGCTCGTTGTCAAAATTAAAACTCTCACCGCAACCGCATTCAGCTGAAACGTTTGGATTCAAAAAAACCAGTTCTTGGTTTAAGTTTTTTTTAACGAAGTCAAGTTTAGTACCTTTTAGGAATACAAAACTCTTATCGTGAATAAATAAATTTACTCCATTTACTAGACCAGCGAGATCGTTTTTGTCTTTTTCATCAATTAAATCAAGTTGATACGCAAAGCCTGAGCAGCCCGAGTCTTTTAAAGATATTCGAACGCCATATGAATTATTTGCTTTGATCATTTCTGTTAGATGATTAGCAGCAGTATTAGAAATATCAAAATCTTTTGAAGAAATTTCTTTAGTTGAAGTCTTAGTGGATTTTGGGTGATTTTCAGAAACCATATTTATTGTGTATTTAGGAATTTGAATTTCCAAATCTGTATCTTCTACTATTGTCTGACAACTTAATCTTGATTTTGGCTCCAAACCCCAGGCTTTATCTAATAGATCTTCCTCAACATCTGAAGAATCATTTAAGGAATTAAAACCTTCTGTAAAGACAACATGACAAGTAGTACAGGCGCATGAAAGTTCACAAGCATGTTCTAAATCTATATCCTGATTGAGAAGGTTTTCACAGACAGATATACCTGACTCTGCTTCAAATTCTGCGCCTTGAGGACATATTTCAGCATGCGGCAATACTTTGATTTTTGGCATTAGTCATTATTTCTTCTGCTTTTGAAGTCATCTATCGCCCTATGGATAGCTTCTTCAGCAAGGACACTACAGTGGATTTTTATTGCTGGTAATTCAAGAATATCAACGATTTCTTGATTTGAAATATTTTGAGCTTCTTCTAAAGTTTTTCCTTTGAGCATATCTATAAGCTCTCCGCTAGAGGCAATTGCTGAACCACAACCATAGGTCTTGAATTTGGCATCTACAATTTTATTAGTACCATCTATGTTTTCACATTTAATTTGAAGCTTCATGACGTCTCCACAAGCAGGAGCTCCAACTATACCTGTACCAACTCTGTGAAAGTCTTTATCTCCAGGCTTCCATCTTCCTACACTTGCTTCTTTAGGATTTTTTAATGTTTGTTCAAATTTGTCTACTACTTTCTGTGAATAAGCCATTGGTTCCTCGCAGTTAAAATTTTTAAATTATGCCCACTCTATTTTATCTAAATCTACGCCATCTTGATACATTTCCCATAGCGGAGAGATTTCTCTGAGTTTGTTAACAGAATCTTTCACAAGCTCTACAGTCTGTTTGACCTCTTGTTCCTTTGTGAACCTTCCAAAAGAGAATCTTATCGAGCTATGAGCAAGTTCATCTTTTCTTCCCAAGGCTCTTAAAACATAAGAAGGTTCAAGACTGGCAGAAGTACAAGCAGAGCCAGATGAAACTGCAATATTTTTTAATGCCATTATAAGAGACTCGCCTTCAACAAAGTTAAATGACATGTTAAAAATTCCTGGAAATGTATTATCAATTGCTCCATTTATATAAACTTCTTCCATATCTTTTAGTCCGTTCCACAAAATGTCTCTGTATTTAGAAAGATTTTTAAAATCTTCTGACATTTTTTCTTTGGCAAGCTTAAAAGCTTCGCCCATTCCAACAATCTGATGAGTTGGGAGAGTTCCAGCTCTGATACCTCTTTCTTGGCCCCCACCATGGAATAAAGGTTGCAAACGCACCCTAGGCTTCCTTCTGATGTATAACGCTCCAATCCCCTTAGGACCGTATATTTTATGGGCAGAAAATGACATTAAATCAACTTCTAAATTCTCAATATCAATTGGAATCTTCCCTGCGCTTTGAGCTGCATCAACATGAAAGATACTCCCATTTTGTTTTACAATTTTTCCTATAGCCTCAATGTCATTTATAACGCCTATTTCATTATTAATATGCATTAAAGAAACTAAAACGGTATCCTCTCTTAGGGCTGCTTCAACAGACTCAGGTGTAATAATTCCATCATTGTTTGGCTCTAAATAAGTGACTTCATAAGATTCGCTTTCAAGTTGTCTACATACATCTAAGACCGCTTTGTGTTCAATTTTAGAAGTGATTATGTGTTTACCTTTGTCAGAGTAAAAATATGCTGCGCCTTTGATTGCTAAATTATCTGATTCAGTAGCTCCAGAAGTCCAAATTATTTCTCTGGGATCACAGTTAATTAAGTTAGCAACGTTTACTCTAGCCTCCTCAACCAATTCTTCAGCTTTCCAGCCAAAAACATGTGATCTAGATCCAGAGTTGCCAAAGGCTCCATCGACTGATAAGCATTCTTTCATTTTATCTACTACCAAAGAATCAACTGGAGTAGTAGAAGCATAATCAAAATAATAAGTATTCATTTCATCAAAATTTGGCTGAATGGTACCACGAAAACAATAATCTAAAAAGGTACATTTAATTAAAAGCTAACATTTCATAAACATATTACTTAGTATTGTACCTTTTAAATAAAAATACTATAATCATTATCAAATAGCGCTGTGAGATGAATATAAGGTACACTTTAAATGTCTGATAAAAAATACTTATTTAAAAGAAACAATGTATGGTGGGTGAAACTTGCTGTACCTTTGTCTCTAAGAAGTGAATTAGGCTATGATTTAAGAAGAACTACTGGTGAGAAAGATTTAGATAAGGCCATACCTATCAGAGATAAAATTATTGAAGAATTCAAAACTGAATTTCAAATAAGGAAAGTTAATGCAGATGATAAAGGCATCGTGCTTCGAGGGACTGAGCACATGCAAAAAACTGATATTTCTGATCCGCAATATTTTCATAAGGTAGTTGATTGCCAATATGCATGCCCTGCTCACACCAATGTTCCTGAATATATTCGTCTGATTGCTCAAAAAAAATATGATGATGCATACATGCTTAACTGGGAATCTAACGTATTTCCAGGAATACTTGGAAGAACATGTGATAGGCCATGTGAACCTGCATGTCGTAGAGGGAGAACTCACGATAAGCCAGTAGCTATCTGTAGATTAAAGAGGGTCACTTATGATTATAAAAATGACATTGATCCTTATCTCCCTGATATTCCAAAAGTTAAAAATGGTAAAAAAATTGGCCTTATTGGTGCAGGTCCTGCTTCCTTGACAGTGGCCAGAGACTTATTACCCCTAGGATATGAAGTTACTATTTTTGAGAAAGATAATAAACCTGGTGGATTAATGAGAACTAATATTCCTTCATTTAGGCTTCCTGCAGAAGTATTAGATGAAGAGGTTTACAGAATAATAAAAATGGGAGCTGAACTTAAAACTAATTCTTACATTGATAGCTTGGAAAAAGTCATTGATTCTTTTGATGCTGTATTTGTTGGCACAGGAGCTCCTAAAGGTAAAGATCTTGAATTACCTGGCAGAAGAGAAGCTAGCGAAAATATTCATATTGGAATCGATTGGTTAACTAGTATTGCTTTCGAACATACCAAATCAATAGGTAAGAAAGTAATTGTCATTGGTGGTGGAAATACTGCTATGGATTGTTGTAGAACAGCCATTAGATTAGGAGCGGATGACGTTATGGTGACTGTTAGAAGTCCAAAATCAGACATGAAAGCATCTGATTGGGAGTTAGAAGAAGCTATTGATGAGGGAATTCCTATTCTGGATAACACTTCTCCAAAAGAATTTTTACTAGATGATGATGGCAAGCTTAAGGGAATGAAATTTGAAAAAATGGAAGCTCAATATACCGATGGCAAAAGAAAGCTGATTCCTACTGGCGAAGAAATAATTATTGAGTGCGACGACGTTCTTTTGGCAATTGGTCAAGATAATGCTTTTCCATGGATAGAAAAGAATATCGGAATTGATTTTAATGAATGGGACTGTCCTATTGTTGATAAAACTACAATGCAGTCTTCTCATCCAAAAGTCTTTTTTGGTGGTGATGCTGCCTGGGGACCTGAAAACATCATATGGGCTGTCGCGCACGGCCATCAAGCTGCTATTTCTATAGATAATTTTTGTAGTGAAGTTGATTTATTCGATAGACCTCCACCGCTAACAAATTTAGTGAGTCAAAAAATGGGAATTCATGAATGGTCTTATGACAATGATATTTCTCAAGAAGCTCGACTGGAAGTTCCTCATGCAGATTTAAAACAAGCTCTAAATGATCTTAAAATGGAAGTTGAGCTAGGCTTTGATGAGAAACTCGCACTCGATGAAGCACAGAGATGTCTAAATTGTGATATGCAGACAGTTTTTCAAGAAAAACTATGTATAGAGTGTGATGCTTGTGTTGATATTTGTCCCACAGACTGTATTACATTCACTACAAATGACACTGAAGAAAAGGTTAGAGAAAAACTCAGAGTACCGGCTTTGAATTTGGATCAAGATCTTTATGTATCGGGAAAACTGGCCACAGGGAGAGTCATGATTAAAGACGAGGATATGTGCGTTCATTGTGGATTGTGTGCAGAAAGGTGTCCGACGGGAGCTTGGGATATTCAAAAAAATAATTATATTGAAGCGCATAACCTAAACAAAGGTAGAGTTAAAGCCAAGGAAGTTGCTTAGTGGAAAATCCTGTTAAAGTAGATCCCATTAATTCACTTAATGACTTTGTCATCAAATTTGCAAATGTAAATGGAACAGGTTCTGCAAGTGCCAACCAAATGTTTGCTAAGTCTATCTTTAGGATGGGAATACCCATTAGTCCAAAAAATATTTTTCCCTCAAATATCCAAGGTTTGCCTACTTGGTTTGAAGTCAGAGTAAATAATAAGGGGTACTTGGGTAGTAGAGGTGGCGTAGATATTGCTGTTGCTATGAATCCACAAACTTATTCTCAAGACGTTGAGGAAATTTCAGAAGGTGGTTACCTTCTTTATGATTCAACTTGGAAAAGAAATTTTAATAGGGAAGACATTACTATTATTGAAATACCTTTAACGCAACTTTGTGTAGATTCTTTTACTAATGCAAAACAAAGAGCGTTATTTAAAAATATCGCATATGTAGGTGCATTATCACCTCTTTTAGAAATTGAATATGAAGTTCTTGAGAAATTAATTTCAGAGCAATTCGTTAGCAAGCCTGCTCTTATTGAACCAAATATAAAAGCTTTAAACATAGGAAGAGACTACGTTTTAAAGAATTTACCTTATCCACTAGGAATTAATGTAAAGAGAGAAGATAAGCTTAAAGATAAAATACTTGTTTCTGGAAATGACGCATGTGGATTAGGAGCAGTCTATGGTGGAGCTACATTTTGCTCTTGGTATCCAATAACTCCGTCTACCTCTGTTGCTGAAGGCTTCGAAAAATACGCTTCAAAGTATAGGGTTGATCCTCAGTCGGGTAAAAATAATTATATAAGTGTTCAAGCTGAAGATGAATTAGCTGCAGTTGGAATGGCGATAGGCGCCAACTGGAATGGTGCAAGAGGCTTCACAGCAACTAGCGGTCCAGGTATTTCCTTGATGAGTGAATTTTTAGGTCTAGCTTACTTTGCAGAAGTACCTCTTGTTCTTTTCAATATTCAAAGGGGGGGGACCTTCGACTGGAATGCCAACCAGAACTCAACAATCAGATATTCTTTCTTGTGCTTATGCTTCACATGGAGACACTAAACATGTGCTTTTATTTCCTGAAGATCCTCAGGAGTGTTTTGAGTTCTCTGCAGAAGCTTTTAATTTAGCCGAAAGATTACAAACTCCTGTATTTGTGATTAGTGACTTAGATATTGGAATGAATGATTGGGTTACAGATAAATTTGAATGGGATGATGAACAAAAATATGACAGAGGAAAAGTTCTAAAAGCTGAAGATTTAGATCAAATGGATAATTTTGGAAGGTATTTAGATGTTGACGATGATGGGATTTGTTATCGAACTTATCCTGGAACTCATCCTGAGAAGGGAGCATTCTTTACAAGAGGAACATCTCACGATGAATATGCTAGGTATACAGAAAATGGAGACATCAATGAACAAACCTTAACAAGATTGGTTAAAAAATTTAGGACCGCGTCTGAATTAGTTCCTAATCCAATAATCAATCTTTCTGAAAAGCAAGGAAGTTCTGGAGTAATTTTTTATGGCAGCACATCTGCAGCTATGTATGAAGCTAAAGATATTCTAAATGAAAATAATATTGAAGTAGATCTAATGAGAATTAGATCTTTCCCTTTCAACTTAGATGTATGGGAATTTATTGAAAACCATGACCTTATCTATGTGATTGAACAAAATAGAGATAGTCAAATGAGAACCTTAATTATGGCTGAAGGCGGAATTTCAGCAGAAAAACTTAGATCACTAGTTTGGTTTAACGGCGACCCGATTCAAGCAAAATTTATTGCTAAGAAAATATATGAAAGAGAATCACAACAAACCCTTATCACATGAGTTACTTTAAACCAATAAATAAACATCCTAATTTAGAAAAAAATAAATTAGGTCTCACAAGAAGAGATTATGAAGGTGGTGTTTCCACCCTGTGTGCTGGATGTGGCCATGATTCAATAAGTGCATGCATCATTGAAGCCTGTTTTAGGTTAAACATAGAAGCTTACAAAGTGGCAAAATTATCTGGAATTGGATGTTCTTCAAAAGCTCCTGCATACTTTTTAAACGCCTCTCATGGATTTAATTCTGTTCATGGAAGGATGCCTTCTATAGCTACTGGTGCAAACTGTGCTAATGAAGATTTGCTTTATTTAGGAGTATCTGGAGATGGAGATAGTGCATCAATTGGTATAGGTCAGTTTATTCATGCGATAAGAAGGCAAGTGAATATGGTCTATTTTGTTGAAAATAATGGTACATATGGCTTAACAAAAGGACAATTCTCTGCAACAAATGACCTTGAGTCTAAAAACAAATATGGGGAGGATAATTTATTCCCGCCAATTGATCTTACTTCAATGGCAATACAGTTGGGAGCATCATATGTAGCTAGAAGTTTTTCTGGAGATAGAGATCAGTTGGTTCCTTTGATTATGGGTGCAATCCAACATAAAGGTTTTGCACTATTGGATATTATTAGTCCTTGCGTAACTTTTAATAACCATGATTCTTCCACTAAAAGTTACGATTATATTCGAAATCACAATGAAGCTATGGGCAAAACAGATTTTGTTCCCCTAGGAGAAGAAATAAAGACAAATTATGATGACGGTTCAAGTGTAGAAGTAAAACTTCATGATGGCTCTAGATTATCATTAGAAAAAACAGATCATAATTTTGATCCTACGGATGCGGGGAATTCTTTGGAGTTAATAAGGGAAAAAAATAAAGAGGGCAAAATTATCACCGGACTTCTTTATGTAGATAATAAATGTAAACCTCTTACAGAGATAATGGACCTTCCTGATAAGCCTCTTAATACTCTAGAACAAGACGAACTTTGCCCAGGCAGCGAGGTATTGGAAGAAATAAATAAAGGTTTAAGTTAAATTTACACCAAGTCTATGGGCTATTTCTTGGTAAGATTCAACCACATCTCCAAGACCCAGTCTAAATCTATCTTTATCTAATTTCTTTTTAGTTTCCTTATCCCAAACTCTACAACCGTCTGGAGTAAATTCATCCCCAAGATATATTTTTCCTGAGTTTTTTCCAAACTCTAATTTGAAGTCAACAAGAATTAAGTCCGCTTTAAGAAATAAATCTACTAAATGATCGTTAATTTCTAAAGTGAGTTTTTTTAGAGCTTCTATATCATCAGCTTCAGCCCAACCAAAAGATATGATGTGATTATCATTTATCATCGGATCGCCTAAATCATCATCCTTGTAAAAGAATTCAAAAATAGGGTCTTCAAATTTCATCCCCTCCTTAAGGCCAAGACGCTTGCAAATACTTCCTGCCGCATAGTTCCTTACTACACATTCAATTGGAAACATATCCAAAGATAAAACCAAACTTTCGTGATCATTTAGTTCTTCCAGAAGGTGGCAATCAACACCTTTGGAGTCTAAATAATTCATAATGAAATTATTGAATCTATTATTGACAGTGCCCTTTCCAGCTAATTGTTCTATTTTTTTTCCATCAAATGCTGACGTATCATCAGTAAAATCCATTACAAGCTTGGATTCATCTGCTGTTTTATAAAGTTCTTTTGCTTTCCCTTTTGTTAGTAATTCTTTTTTTTCCATTTAAAATTATGATAATGATTGGTTAATTTGAGAAATAATCTCTTCAGAAATATCTATGTTTTCTACATCTAAATTGGTAGAAATTTGGCACTCTTTAGAGTTAAGTTCTTCTACGATTATCTCTACGTTCGTGATGTCTGGTCTACGATCAAGCAAAGATCTTCGCACAGAATATTCTAAATAAAATTTTCCTTCATTTCTATCTTCATCAATTATTTTATAGCCAGCAAGTAATAAAGATCTTCTTAATGCAGCCCAAGCTCTCGCAAAATTTATTCTTAGCTTAATTTTTGATAATCCTGATAATTCATCTTCTATGATTTCAGTTTTATTACTGACATTTAAATTTAAAGCAACTAATGAAGTTCCCGTAGTAGGACCAGATGATGATAAATACTCGTAAAATTCGTTTATCAGACTATCTAATTTGTTTTCTTTAGAAGATACGATTTCCCAAGAATTATTCACTTTTTTTAGTTGAGAAACAAAAATTTCAGAACTCGACTGTTGCAAGCCTCTCTCTATTTTAAATACAAATTTTGAATCAATATTATTAAAGTTAAATATTTTTGAATTTATAGTTCCACTATTTGGATCAAAAGAATCTAAACCAAGATTATTATTGTCTTCAAGAAACTCTATAGTCATTGGCCAAGCAGCACTCGGTTCAAGTCCTAAATAAACCCAACGAATTTCTCCGAGTTTATGAAGTCTAATTTCACTTGATGAAGCTGCAGAAAAAAGTTGTTTTGGTCGAGGAGTAAGAACTTTTGTTTGATCACTTAGAACTTCAACTTCTCCAGAAATTGGATACTTATCAACTATAAATGAAGAATCTTTAATAACGCCCTTTTCTATAAGGATGTCTTCATTTTTTGAGGCATCGATCAATTCTTTGTTTTTCAGTTCTTCCTGTAAAGTATTCGTGGCACAAGCAGATATAAAAAAAAGAATAAAAAATATGAGTAAGATCTTCATAATTTAGATTATATTTAATTCTTCAAGAGAATTTTTCAGTGATTCTTTAAACAGATCGTTAAGTTCAACCAAAGGCAATCTTATGCCATTTTTTATCAGACCCATTTGATGAAGAGCCCATTTTACAGGTATGGGATTGGATTCACAGAATAAGTTTTGGTTGAGATTTTTAATTTTATCATCCAGTTTTTTTGCCTTAGAAAAGTCGCTTTGTACGAGCAAGCAAATTTCAGAAACAATTTCAGGCACCACATTAGAGGTAACCGAAATTGTTCCATGCCCTCCTTTTTCCAAGAACTCTAAAGAAGAAAAATCATCTCCAGAATATAAGAAAAAGTTTTTACCTTGGATATCTTCTTCGCACAATTTTAATACCTCAGAGAGATTTTTCATGTCTCCAGTGGCATCTTTGATGCCCATTATATTTTGATGAGAGGACAACCTTTGGACTGTTTCAGGCTCAATGAAACTTGCTGTCCTTGATGGAACGTTATAAAGAATTTGAGGAATATCTACTTCATCAGCGATTTTTGCATGATGTCGGTAAATTCCTTCCTGCGGTGGTTTATTGTAGTAAGGCGATACTAATAAAGCTGCGTCTGCTCCTAAGTTTTTTGCTTCTCTAGTGAGATGAAGAGCTTCCTCAGTCGAATTAGCTCCTGTTCCTGCAATGATATGTACTCTTCCGTTAGATATTTTTATGAAAAATTCTATCAATTTAACATGATCTTCAAAATCTATAGTTGCCGATTCTCCTGTTGTACCAACTGCCACCAATCCTGAAATACCTGATTCAATTTGAAAATTGATTAGATTTTCAAGTGAGTTGTAATCAAGGTCTCCTTTTTCGGTCATAGGAGTTACTAAAGCTGTTATCGATCCTTCAATTGACATTAATGTTTTATTAATAATTTTTAATAAGTGGTATTATTCCATATCTTAATTAATCTTGATTGAAAAAATGAAAGTAGGAACAAAAGTAAAAAATTTCAAAGCGGAAATGACTGGAAAAGCTAAATTTAATTTAGCTGATTATAAAGGAAAAAGAATAGTAATTTATTTTTACCCTAGAGATAATACGCCCGGTTGTACTTCAGAGGGAGAGGATTTCAGAGACAAGTACAAACTTTTTAAAAAAATGAAAACGGAAATTTTTGGAGTTTCCAAAGACTCTATAAAATCACATGAAGGCTTTAAAGACAAATTCAAATTTCCTTTTGAGCTAATCTCTGATCCCGATGAAAAAGTTTGTAAAATCTTTGATGTCATAAAAGAAAAAAGTATGTATGGAAAAAAATATATGGGTATCGAGAGAAGTACTTTTTTAATTGATTCAAAGGGAAAGCTTATCGAAGAATGGAGAAAGGTAAAGGTTAAAGGCCACGTTGAAGAAGTTTTATCAGCCTTAGATTAATTTACTAGGTCTTCTCTCGTAGGCCATGCAACCATAATTGCTCTTAAGAAAGTTGCAATAGGGATCGCCAATAAAAGACCCCAAAAGCCCCATATGCCTCCAAAAATTAAAACTGCAGTAATAATTACAACTGGGTGTAGTTTTACTTCTCTACCTAAAAGCAAAGGCATTAAAACATTTCCATCTAAAGCCTGGATAATCAAATAACTTGTTAAAAAAATATAAAAACTTGAGTCAAGCCCCCATTGAAAAAGGCCAATTAAAACTACAGGAATTGTAACTAAAATTGCTCCAACATAAGGAATCAAAACTGATAGGCCCACTAGGATTGCTAAGATGATTGAATAATTGACTCCTTGAAAATAAAAAACAAATCCAGTTACTAGAGCAACAATTATCATTTCTAAACCTTTTCCTCTTAAGTAACCATACAATTGAATATTGAGATCTTTCCAAATTTTTGTTAGCAAATTCTTTTTTTTGGGTAACAAAACTTTAGTATAGTTTATAAAAATGTCCCTATCTTTAAGTAAGAAAAATACTAAAAAAGGAACAATTATCAAATAAAGCAAGGCATTCATTACGGCAGAAAAACCTGAATTAAGTTGCAATAAAGCATTTTGAAATAATGTAGGAATGTAAGAGAAAGCATTTACTATTACTTCATCTAATTGATTTGACTGAAGAGCATACCCAGCCAATTGATTGGATAAAAATGAGTTGACCGATTCGTAGATTTGAGGAATATCAGAAACCAAAAGCAAAATCTGTCTTGATAAAAATGGAAGAAACAAGAATATTGACAAGTAAAATAAACCAAAAACAAATAGAGTTACTGATAAGGCTAAAATCCTACTATTGCCTTTTTCTTCCATAAAGCTCATCAATCCATTAAGGATATAAGCGATTAAAATACTCACTAAAACAGGAGCGATTATCCCGCCCAAAAAATACAAAATCACGATTCCGATTGATAAAATTAAGAGTGCTGCATACTGCTCATCATCGTAAAAATATCTATCAAAAAAATTTTTTAAAAAATTGATCATCTGTTTCTAACTTTAGAATTCAATTATACTTTCTAAATGGCAAATAAATTATATTTATTATTATTTGTATTGTTTTTTTCTTCTTATTTCCATTCGGTAATAGAAGAAGACCCTCTTCCAGCATTGGGTGACTATTCGTCTGCTTCAATATCCTTATCAGGCGAATATGAACTGGGAAGGCTTTGGTTAGCGATGTACAGAGGTTCAACGAAAGAGCATTCTGATCCTTTAATGAGAACTTATCTTGAGGATTTGATTTATCGTCTTTCAGAAACTAGTGAAGTAAGAGACAGGAGATTTGAATTTATTATATTAGAAAACAAAAGTATAAATGCCTTTGCAGCACCTGGAGGTATTATAGGAATAAATTTAGGAATGTTTCTTAATACCGAGAAAGAGGGAGAACTTGCATCGGTAATGTGTCATGAGTTAGCTCACCTAAGTCAAAGACATTTTGCAAGATCTCAGAATAAAAACTCTCCACTAGCTAATGCACTTATGATTCTTGGAAGTATTGCTATAGCTGCAGCATCAAGAAATCCTGAAGCAATAATGATAGCACCTGCTGCCATGCAGCAAATGTCAATCAACTATACCAGGAGTAATGAAAAGGAAGCTGACAGAATTGGTTTTAATAATTTAGTCAAGGCTGGTTTTGATCCAAATGATATGACATTAATCTTCCAAAGAATGCAAGATAAGTATCAAAGAGAAGATTCTGAACAATTTTCTTACTTAATGACTCATCCTTTGCCTAGTGAAAGATTGACAGATATGCGAGTTAGGAGTGACAGCATAGATAAATCTTCCAAAGCTATTTACAGAGATAATATTGATTTTTATTTTATGCAAAAAAGAGCAGAGATTTGGTCAGAAAATGATAATAGAAAATTAATAAAAAAATATCTAAAAAGTTCAAAATCTCAAAATAAAAATATTTCATTGGCTGGAAAATACGGACTATCACTAGTCTATAAGAGAACAAAAGATTTTGAAGAAAGCTTTACAATTCTCAGAAACTTAATTAAAGAAATTCCAAACAATTTAGTCTTAGAATCTACTTTGATGGAATTACATCTCGCAGCAGATAATTATTATGAAGCCATCTCCCTGGGAAAGAATATTCTGGAAATTCACAATAACAATTATGCTGCTTCTATATTTTTATCGGATGCATATATTGAAAATCAACAATTTGAGCTTGCCGAAGAAATACTTAAAAAACTTGCTTTTCAAAGAGAAACTGATCCCAGTATTTGGTATAAACTCGCAGAAGCGCAAGGACTCTCAGGAAACTTGCTTGAACTTCATAGATCAAGAGCTGAATTTTTCATTCTTACTGGGAGACATGATGCAGCGGTCTTTCAACTCAAAGAAGCCCTTGCATTATCTCAGAATCTCTTTGAAGTTAGGGAGAGCATAATCAAACGCTTAGAAGAGATTTTTGCTGCAAAAAGAGCTTTGACAGAATTATCCTAACCTGGAAATAGATCAGAAAAATTTTTTCCGGCTAAAAGGTGTATGTGAAGATGAAAAACTGTTTGTCCAGCTTTTTCTCCATTGTTTATAACTACGTTGAATGCATCTTCAACTTCCAATTGTTCTGCCACTATTTTTACTACCATCATCAAATGGCCTAATAAATCCTGATCGGATTTTTTAGCCTCAGAAAGTTTTTGAATGGGTTTTTTCGGGATAATTAAGATATGAATTGGAGCCTTTGGTGCGATATCTTCAATTGCAATACACTTATCGTCCTCGTAAATAATATTTGAGGGAAGTTCTCTATCAATAATTTTTTCAAAAATTGTTTTAGTCATTTTAAGCGAATATCTTATATCCAATAAAAGTTGAGAGTAAACAAATTGATGTAACTATCAGCGCTATAAAATATGCAACGAATATTCCATTTGCAGTTGAAAATAATAAAACTTCTTTAGTAAAAGCTGAAAAAGTCGTAAAAGAGCCTAAAAAGCCAATAATGATTAATGGACTAATTAGCTCCTTGTTCGAGAAATTTAATGCTAAAAAAATTCCTATTAAAAAACAACCAATTAAATTTACGGTTAACGTTCCTAAAGGAAAACCTAAGAACGTTATTTTTGCAAGGAATGAGCTTAAAAGGAATCTGGAAATTGCTCCGAAAAAAGCTCCAATTCCGATTAGAAGATAAATCATAACTCTTGGTGGGTCGTATAGGATTCGAACCTATGACCAATTGATTAAAAGCCAACTGCTCTACCAACTGAGCTAACGACCCAAAAAGAAAAGATTATACCTCTATTGAAGATTTAATTTAATTAAATCTTGTTCTGCAAGTAAAGCAGCTCCAGAGTTTGGATAATTACTTATAACTTCTTGTAAGAGTGTCTCAGCAGAGTCTAATTCTTCTAGATTAAGCTTTGCAAGAGCTAGTTTATACAGACCATCTGCCTTCCTGGGATGATCATCAAATTTTGCTAGAAAGGCATTCAAAATTTCGGCGGAATCTTCAAACATTTCTTGGACTAAATAAATTTCACCTAGCCAAAAATAAGCATCGCCTGTATAGGTTCCATTAGGATAAGAAAGTATTAAGAGCCTTAAGTTTTCTGCTGCTTCCGAGTATCTTGAATTATCAAGAAGCTTCATAGAATTTGACCAAAGACCGAATTCTCCTGAGTCAATATCTTCTTCAACAAGCCCTGATAAAGGGTTTATAGATTGTTCTGTTGATTCTTCGGCTTCAGTCTCCTCAAATAATAACTTTGTCTCCAAAAGATGAATTCTTTTATCCAAGTCAACGTATCTTATTTGATTTGCTTCTTCCAACCTGGAAATAGTTAAATTGTTCGTTTCTATTGAAGCTGTAAGGGATTCAATTTCTTTTTTTAAAAGATTTATTTTTTCAAGAAGCAGTTCTACAGATTCGTCATTTTGCAAAACTGCAAAGCTAGAAAAAGTTACAAAAACAAAAAAGAGAAAGCTTTTTAGAATTTTCAATCTAGTAAAGGGAGATTTCTACCCTTCTATTTTCTGCCCAAGCTTTTTCATTTGAGGCGCTTTTAAGAGGTTTTTCTTCTCCAAAACTTACTACCCTAATTTTTTTACCAGACACTCCCTTAACTACAAGAAAGTCTCTCACCTCAAGCGCTCTTCTTTCACCAAGTGCTAAGTTATATTCTCTAGTTCCTCTTTCATCGCAATGACCTTCTAGACGAACTATTTTTGCCTTTTTGATTTCCGGTAAATATTGTTCTAATAAACTTTTATCTTCGGCATCTAAAATAGATTTATCAAAATCAAAATAAACTTTGTCATCTAGATTAGTTTCAAGCTTATCTCCTAGAAGATACTCTTCTCCAGCTACAGAGGCATATTGCATTCGTTCAACCGAATCTGACACATTCGATGCACAAGAATAGACTTGGCAAAGCATAGCTAAAATAAAAATTCCAATTGGTTCCATAAATAGTCTCCTCATAAAAAAGCTCCTTTCTGAGCAAGGATTATAATACTTTTCTCTTAGACAAGAAATTTTATATTTAGTTTGATTATTTTAATAACGGTGACCAAGCTGGTTCCCTTACAGATCCATTTTTAACTGGTAATGAAAATCTAGCTTTTCCATCTAAGGTAATCCCTCCTAAATAGCCATTTGACCCATCTTTTGTTGCATAGATGATGATATTTCCATTTGGAGAAATAGTTGGTGATTCATCTAATGAAGTGGAAGTTAAGGTCTCAATGTATCTGCTAGAGAGTTTTTTTGTTGCAATTTGAAAATTTCCATTATTTCCATGAACAAAGAATATAGATTTTCCGTCGGGAAAATATCTTCCTCTAGCATTATAATTTCCGTCTCTAGTAAGTCTTTTTTTTCTTTTGGATTTTGTATTGATTTCGTAAAGCTGAGGAGAACCTGACCTGTCAGATGTAAAAATAATTTTTTTTGAATCTGGAGACCAAGAAGGCTCAGTATCAATACCATAATGATTTGTAAGCCTAACCAATCTTTTATTCCTAATGGAATATAAGAAAATGTCTGGGTTCCCTGAAAAAGAAACAACCAAAGCTAAACTCTTTCCGTCTGGAGACCAAACTGGTGCGCTATTTGTCATTCCTAGAGCCTGAATAGAATCTCTCTCTCCGGATTGTAAATCCTGAATAAAGATTTCGGCCAAACCATTTTCAAATGATACGTAAGCAATTTTTTTTCTATCAGGCGACCAATCAGGAGACATTATTGGTGCCTTGGAGGAAAAGAGAATTTGTTCGTTTTTACCATCGATATCTGAAATGCACATTTGATAAGTGTTAGCATCTGAATTAACAACATACGCCAGTTTCGTATCAAATATTCCTCTCAAACCTGTGATTTTTTCATAGATTCTATTGCTGATAATTTTAGAGATATCCTCGATATTATCTTCACTGCCAAGAATTTCGCCTTCTAAAATCTTAATTCTTCTATTTATATTGAATAAAGAATACGAAATATTTAGATTTCCTAAAGCGTTAACCGAATTTATTTTCCCAATTACAGAATAATCCACACCGAGTACTTTCCAATCCCTGTAATAAAAATCATTTTCCGAGGAAGGATATGAGAGCATCTCATTCACAGCAAGATTTTCAAATTCACCAAACAAAAGCATGTTCTTTTCGATATTTCTAGATATCTGAATGCCATAATTTTCTTCAATGCCACTCTCAATGCCAAAAGGAACAAATGCAACTTTTGATAAATTATCGCTTCCTTTTAAAATTTCAATTTCTAAGATAGAAAATATATGGTTAGAAACCAAAAAAACTATCATGAAGAAAAACTTAATCACTCTATCTCCCCAGATGATTTAAAAACTAAATTAAAGTTTCTAAAGTTTTCTTCAAATAGCTTTCTATCAAGAAAACTAACTTCTTCTAAAAAAGTCATTTTATTCATTGCCGTTAAAATAGATTCATTAAAAGAATTATTAGAACTTGGCTCAATCAAATCAAAATTTAATATTTCTCCTGAGGGAGCAAGATTTATTGATACTTTTGCTATTAAAGATTCACTTAAAGAATTAGGTTTAATCCAAATTGAAGAAATACTTGCCTGAATGATAGCTGAAACTCTCAAAATATCTTCTCTTTCCTTTGAAAGCTTAATTTTACTGATTTCGTTTTTGATATCTGATTTATTTATTTTAAATTTTGAAAGAATTTCTGCTTCTGACGGTTCTGCTTTTTTATCATTTACAGAAGCTTTTTTTGTTTCTTTTTTAATGGTTGTATTTAGGATAGATGAATCGAACAATATGTCATCTTCTTGAATTAACTCGTAAAAATTTACTTTGATTGATTGTGTCTCATCAATATTGAGTTTTGGGATAGAAAACATAGAAAAAATCAAAGATAGAAATAAAAGAATCAAAAAAAAAGTATTTAAACTTGTTAAAGCCTTATTCATTCTCAATGGGTTCAGTTATGAGATTAATAGAATCTGTTTTAAATTTTTTAATCAAAGACATTGTTTTAGCAACATTGTCATAAAGCGTTTCCTTATCTGCTCTTAAAAATATCTCAACTTTTGGGTTGTTCTTTAAAATTTTTTCTAACTGTTCTGCAAATAACTGAAAACTTTCGTAGATTTCATTCTTTTCACCCAAATCAAGAGAATAAAACCCCTCTTTGCTGATTGAAATGGTTAAATTATCGTCTTTAGATTTATTTAGAGCTTGAGCTTCGGTTTTGGGCAGATCAAGGTCAATTCCTTGAATCATAAATGGTGTTGCTACCATAAAAATAACCAGCAAAACTAATGAAATATCCACATATGGAATTACGTTAATTTCTGTTAAAAGCTTTCTATTTTTTTGTCGTCTTTTGGACATTGAATTCTTGGTAAGTTATCAAAAGTTCAGATGTAAAATTTTCGTAACTCTTAATAATGGTATCAATTGTCTTGACACTCCAATTATAAGATACAAGAGCAGGTATTGCCGCGAATAGACCTAGTGCAGTTGCTACTAAAGCTTCAGATATACCTGGGGCAACGGCATTTATTGATACTTGAGAAAGTTGGGCTAAACCACTAAAGGCGTTCATAACCCCCCATACAGTCCCAAATAGGCCTATGAAGGGGCTTACAGATGCAACAGTAGACAAAAAAGATAACCCTTCTTCCAATCTTTCTTCTTGTCTATTAATTATAATTTCCGTTGACTTGTTGATGCGGTCAGCTGTCTTTTCGAAATTTTCTGACTTTAAAAATTCTTCATGAGAAATTACAAAGATTTGAGATAGTCCAAAATTATCTTCTTTACGGTTGAGCTCATTAAATATTTTTTCAATATTTCTAGAGTTCCAAAACTCGGTTTCAAACTCAAAGATATCCTTTTTCGCTCTGCTTAAGGTAAGCCACTTATCAAAGATAAACCACCATGAAGTTCCAGCCAGAACAAACAAAATAATCATCACTAATTGAACAACTAAACTTGCTCCTAAAAATAAATCTACAAAACTTAATTCAGCTTGCATTTTTTTTATCCAACATCTTTTTTCTTAGCTCATCTGGAAGAGCAATGGGTTTTTTAGTTTCAAGATCAACACAGCCGCATAATACATTAGCTTCACACATTATTTGTGAATTTATAACAACTCTTTGGTTAAAGCTAAAACTAGCTTTCTTTAATTCTGAAAGAGAAGATTCTATTTTTATTAATTGATCTAATAGGACAGGTTTTTTGTAATGAATGTCTAATTTATTGACAATAAAAATAATATTTTTGCCTAAAAGTTCGTTTTGTAGGTAACCACACTTTCTTAGAAATTCAGTTCTAGCCCTTTCAAAATATTTGAGATAATTAGCATAAAAAACTACACCTTGTGCATCAGTATCTTCATAGTAAATTCTTAGCTCTATGGTATCTGACATTAAAGATGGCTTTTTATATCTTCCTCAAAAAGAGATTTAAGTAAAACTATGAAGCTCTCCAAAGAAAAATCGCATGTATTGTTAAAATCTTTAGGAAGATTGTTGTTTACAGTATGGAGCGGAATTCTCACCTTGATGGGTCTGTGATTAAATTTATAAATCAAAGCTGGATGACTGTCTTCTGGAGTTGCAGCAATCACTTGATCCCACCAGCCTTCGAGGGGTTCAGCGCCTTGCCCATATCTCTTACATTCTATGTACCAATTACCAAGAATAAGATCTGGAAGATGTTTTTCTCGAGTTTGCTCTAATATTCTTTTTAATGGTTTTTTTAATTCCAAAGAATCATTCAAGGCATTTGCAATTTCTCTTTCAAATGATGCTCCCTTATTCCTTGAATTCGTCATCAAGCAAAGCTCCCTTCAGAAAATTCAGCATTGGAATGAACATTTTGCACATCATCCAAATCTTCAAGACTTTCAAGAAGATTGATGACTTTTTCAGAAGCCTCATCATCAAGCTCAACGCTATTTGATGCTTTCATAATCAACTCGTATTGGTTAATTTTGATTTCATTCTCTTCTAGAACATTTTTAAGATTATGAAATTCTTCGGCTTCAACAGAGATGATGAGATTATCTTCGTCACCCTGTTCTACTTCATCTGCACCATTCGATACAGAAACATCAAATATTTTTTCCTCATCAGTATTTTCAACGACTATCTGACCAACTTTGGTAAATAAATATGCTACAGACCCATCGGTACCTAAACTTCCTCCGTACTTAGAAAAAGCGTGTCTAACTTCAGCAACCGTTCTGTTTTTATTGTCCGTCAAAGTTTCAACTATAATAGCAACCCCATTGGGACCATAGCCTTCATAAATGGTTTCTTCTAAATTTTCTGCTTCCTGATCTCCAGAACCTCTTGCTATGGCTCTTTCTATTGTATCTTTTGGCATATTGGCTCCAAGGGCCTTATCTAGAGCAAGTCTTAATCTAGGATTATCTCCTGGCTCAGGTCCTCCCAATTTAGCAGCAACGGTAAGCTCTCTTATAAGTTTCGAGAAAACTTTTTGTCTTTTTTCATCTTGACGACCTTTGCGATGTTTTATGTTGGCCCACTTAGAATGTCCCGCCACTATTTATCCTCTTCAAGAACTTTTATGGAAAGCATATCTAATTGATCTTGATCAATTAAACTTGGAGCATCGGAAAGCAAGCAAGTTGCTGATTGGGTCTTGGGAAAAGCGATTACATCTCTGATGGATTCTTGTTTACAAAGCAACATGATCAAACGATCTAATCCAAATGCAATTCCGCCATGAGGAGGACATCCATAGGACAGAGCTTCTAAAAAGAAACCAAATTTTTCATCCGCTTCTTTTTTATCTATTCCTAATATGGATAATACTTCCAATTGTTCATCTAAACTATTAATTCTCAAAGAACCGCCTCCAATTTCACTGCCATTCAAAATAAGGTCATATGCTTTTGCAACAGCATTTGCTGGATCTCTCTTTAGTTCTTTGAGCCCTCCTTGAGAAGCAGTAAAAGGATGGTGTGATGGAGACAAGTTCCCTTGAATATCCTCTTCAAATAAAGGAAAGTCTGTTATCCATCCGAATTTAAAAGCCTCTTTATCAATTAAGTTAAGATCTTCACCTAATTTTTCTCTCAATGAGCCCATTGAATCATTCACAACATTTCTGTGATCGGCACCAAAAAAAACAGTGTCTCCAGAACTTAGTTCAAGCCTTTCAACTAAACTAGAAATCTCTTCTTTAGAAAGGAACTTAAGAATTGGAGACTGAAGCCCATTATCTAGATCAGTAGAATCATTGACTTTTATATAAGCTAGTCCTTTTGCTCCAAAATTACCAACAAATTTAGTGTACTCATCTATTTTATTTCTGCTTATTTCTTGTTCAATTTTAAGCGCAACAATTCTTGCCTTTTCATTCTTGGCGGGATCGGCAAAAACCTTAAATGAAGAATTTTCAAAAATATCTTTTACATCAACAAGCTTTAAAGGGTTTCTTAAGTCAGGTTTATCTGAGCCGTAATCCTTTATTGCTTCTTGATATTTAATTCTTTGGAAATCATCAAACTCAATATTTAAAGTTTCAAAAAAAATTCTTTTTATAAGGCTTTCAGAGATTTTAAGAATTTCTTCTTCTGAAATAAAAGACAATTCGATATCCAATTGAGTGAATTCTGGCTGCCTATCTTTTCGTGTATCCTCATCCCGGAAGCATCTGACAATTTGAAAATATTTTTCAAAACCTCCAATCATCAACATTTGTTTGAAAAGCTGTGGTGACTGAGTGAGAGCATAAAACTTTTGATTGTAAAGTCTGCTTGGGACAAGAAAATCTCTAGCTCCTTCCGGCGTAGCCCTAGCCATCATTGGAGTTTCAATTTCAATAAACTCATCTTCAATGAGATGACTTCTGACGATGTGATTTACTTGAGATCTGATTTTTAGATTTGATTGCATTTCCGGTCTTCGCAAATCCAAGTAACGGTATTTGAGCCTAACCTCCTCACCGACTTTTGCATGTTCATCTAACTGAAAAGGCAAAGGTTTACTTTTGGAAAGAATATCAATTTCTTTTGAAACCAGTTCCAGTTCTCCAGACGCCAATGACTCATTAATTGTGCCTTTAGGCCTTTTTCTAAGAATTCCTGTAACTTCAAGAACATAAGACATTCTTATCGATTCCGACTTTTTGAATAAATCTTTATCGTCTGGCTCAACAACAACTTGCATTAATCCAGATGCGTCTCTGATATCTAAAAATATGACACCTCCATGATCCCTGACCTTTTCAACCCATCCAGAAATGAGAAAGGATGAATCGATTTCTTTATTAGAAATATTTTTTATTTGAGTACGTTCCATATTTAGAAAGATTGTTTAATCTTTTTTAGCAGGTTTTGAGTTTTCTGTTTTTTTTGGTTCCTTAGAGGGTTTTTTAGTTTTAATATCTGATTGTACAAGATTTTTTTTATTGCCTGTCTTAAAGTCTGTTTCGTACCAACCTGATCCTTCTAAACGAAAGGATGGGGCTGAGATAATTTTTTTAGCCTTTGCTTTTGGCGAGCAATCACAAAATACAGTTTTTGTAGAATCTGCTACAGAAACAATTCTTTCAAATATTTTGTCGCATTTACTGCATTGGTACTCATAAATAGGCATTATTCCTCACTGTAAGCATCTTTTTTTAGTATTATTAATTTTTAAAGCCGAATATTAATTTATATTTTAAATGAAAGCTTCCTCATTTCACTATAAAACTCAAAAAGAAGCCCCAAAAGACGCAGAACTCATAAGCCATAAACTTATGATTAGAACAAATATGATAAAACCGTTGGCTTCCGGTATCTATTCGTGGATGCCCCTGGGATTAAAGATTCTTAATAAAGTCGAATCTATCATTAGAAAAAATATGAATGAATATGGTTGTTTAGAAGTTTTAATGCCGATGGTTCAACCAAAAACACTGTGGGACGAAACAAAACGGTCTGAGCAAATGGGTCCAGAACTTTTGGGTTTTTTGGATCGTAATGAAAGGGAATTTTATCTCGGACCTACTCATGAAGAAGTCATTACCGATATATGTCGTCAAGAACTGCAAAGTCATAAAGATCTGCCTAAAACTTTTTATCAAATACAAACGAAATTCAGAGATGAAATTAGACCTAGATTTGGAGTCATGCGAGGCAGAGAGTTCTTAATGAAAGATGCCTATTCATTTGATCTTGATGAAGAAGGGATGAGCAAAAGCTATCAAGCTATGAAAGAGTGTTACCAAAAGATATTTGATGAGATTGGCTTTGATTACAAGATTGTAAAAGCTGATTCAGGAGCAATTGGTGGGAATATGTCTGAAGAATTTCATGTCCTAGCTGATTCTGGTGAAGATACATTGGTATTTAACGATAAAGATTTTTCATCAAATATTGAATTATTGGAAGACTCCTTAAAAACTGAAATTGAGAAAAAAATTGAAAATAATGATCTATCTGATATTGATAGTGAGCATGGCAAACTTTCAATTAAAAAAGGAATTGAGGTGGGTCATATATTTGAACTAGGTAATAAATACAGCAAATCTATGGGTTTAAGTGTCCAACATGATAATAGTCAAAAAATTTTAGAAATGGGCTGTTATGGAATTGGAGTTTCTAGAATTGTTGCAGCTGCTATAGAGCAAAATCATGATAATGAAGGTATCGTTTTTCCAAAAAATATTTCTGCTTTTGATTGTTCTTTAATTTCAATCAATGAAAAAAAATCAGAGAAAGTTAAAAACAAAGCTAAGGAAATATACTCATATTTAATGAGTAACAATGTAGATGTCTTCTATGACGATCGAGATGCATCTCCAGGTAACAAATTTTCTGATTCCAATTTAATGGGGAATCCTTATCAGATAGTCATTAGCGAAAAGAACGTTGAAAAAGGCTTAATCGAAATAATTAATAGAAAAGATCAGGCGAAATCTGAAATAACTGAAAAAGACTTATTGGGTCTCTTTGATTGAGTCTGTAATCTGTTTTTCTATTTTCTTAGCTATATTTGGGTTGTCTTTTAGCCACTGACTAGCATTAATTTTACCTTGGCCAATTTTTTCACCATCGTAAGCGTACCAAGCACCTGCCTTCTCAACGATTTTTCTCTCAACTCCAATATCGAGAATTTCTCCAGCACGGTTAATTCCTTTGTTGTAAAGAATTTGGAATTCAGCTTGTCTGAATGGAGGTGAAACTTTATTTTTAACTACCTTAACTCTAGTTTCATTTCCTGCAACTTCGTCACCGTCTTTAACTGTACCAATTCTTCTAATATCCAATCTCACAGAAGAATAAAACTTTAAAGCATTACCACCAGAGGTAGTCTCAGGACTACCAAACATTACACCGATTTTCATTCGAATTTGATTAATAAATATAACAAGAGTATTTGATTTTTTTATACTACCGGTTATTTTTCTTAGTGCCTGTGACATCAGTCTAGCTTGAAGGCCAACATGATGATCTCCCATTTCGCCCTCAATTTCGGCTCGGGGTACTAATGCGGCTACAGAATCAATAACTAAAACATCTATTCCGCCAGATTTAACCATTATGTCGGCAACTTCCAGGGCTTGTTCGCCTGTATCAGGCTGAGAAAGGAGCAAGTCATCTATTTTTACTCCAATTTTTTCTGCGTAGACTGGATCTAAAGCATGCTCTGCATCTATAAATGCCGCGGTTCCTCCTTGTTTCTGGCACTCGGCTATAACTTGCAAAGTCAAAGTTGTTTTTCCTGAAGATTCGGGACCAAAAATCTCAACTACTCTGCCCTTAGGCAAGCCCATTATGCCAAGTGCCAAATCCAATCCTAATGAACCTGTAGAAATACTTGGAATGCTCTGAACCTCCCTTTCGCCCATTCTCATGATGGTTCCAGGACCAAATTGGGTCTCAATCTGAGAGATGGCTGTTTCTAGGGATTTTCCTTTTTCTGGTGACGCTGTATCGTCTTTTTTTGTTTTTCTTGTAGGCATAATAAAACTGTATATTTATACAGTATTTAACAATATATTAA
>CACILL010000003.1 GCA_902587545.1 uncultured SAR86 cluster bacterium
TAATTTGGATTACTGTCCTGTTATCGACTTTAATATCTTTTCAAAATATTTTTTCTGAAGACTATGAAGATGGAAGCATTGAGCTTTTATTGGCTTCTAGACAAAATCTTTCATTGATTGTTTTGATAAAAATTTTTGTGAATTGGATTTTTAGTTGTTTACCAATAATCATCCTTTCTGTTTCATCTGTTTTTTTGCTTTATTTTCCTCAGGAGGGCTTAAAAGCTTTAATCATAAGTTTGTTAATTGGAACTCCTACCATTTGTCTTTTTGGAGCGCTAGCCGGAGCACTTTCCCTTGGAAAAAACAGCATCACTGGTCCTGCCTTGATGTTGCCTTTAAGTTTGCCTGTCTTAATACTAGGTACTCAGTCGATTAATTACTCATTGAACGGCATTAACTTTTCTTCAAACATTTTGTTACTTTCAGCAATACTTATTTTTTTGTTACCAGTTATTTTGTTTGCTTCGGTTGGGGCTTTGAAACTTCATTTTAATTAGATATGTTTCAGGCATTAAAGAATTTTTATCATAAACTTGGGTCTTTTCCCTGGTTTTACAAAATCTCTGGCAAAGTAATTCCATTTTTAGGATTTTTCAGTATTTTATTGATAGTCATTTCTTCTATTTGGGGCTTATTTTTCTCTCCTACTGATGCGGTTCAGGGAGATGTTTATCGAATAATATATTTTCATGTTCCAGCAGTATCTGTATCTCAAGTCATTTATTATTCAATGTCTGTTGCGGCAGCAGTTTTTTTAATATGGCGTATGAAAATGGCAGGAGTCTATATTAAAAGCCTTGCTCCAATAGGTGCAGCTTTTACCTTTATTGGCTTGCTAAGCGGAGCTATCTGGGGACAGCCAACTTGGGGAACTTGGTGGGTATGGGATGCTCGACTGACCTCTACTTTAGTACTCTTTTTATTTTATTTGGCAATCATTGGCATGCAATCGACTTTTGCCTCAAGAAAATCTGCCGATACCGCGGTTTCAATAATAACTTTGGTTGGGGTTGTAAATCTTCCGATAGTAAAAAAATCAGTTGACTGGTGGAATACCCTTCATCAACCTGCATCAATATCTATTTCTGGTGAGTCCTCTATTTCTAGTGAAATGCTTATCCCATTACTACTCTCAATTTTAGGAGTTTATTTATTTGTTTTTTTTACTGGACTGCTTTTTATGAGAGCAGAAATATCTTCCAGAGAGCAAAATAAGGAATGGTTCAAAAAACTTTCAAGCAACAATTAACTATGGATTTCGGAGAATTTAATATTCATATCTGGTCGGTTGTTTCAATAACAGGATTTATTTGCTTGCTTTTAATTTATTTGCCGCTGGTAAAAATCAAAAAGAACGAATCCAAGATAAAAAGTAATGAAACAACATAGATTAAGAAGACTTTATGGAGTTCTGTTCATAGTTTTTTGTTCAGCGCTTGCTTTCGTTTTGGTTTATTTTGCCATCAGAGATAATGTAAATTTATTCTACTCACCGTCAGATTTATTTGAGAATCCACCTCAAGGAAGAAATGCAATAAGAGCAGGAGGTTTAGTCGAAATTGGAAGTCTAAGAAGATCAACAGACTCCTTAGAAATAGAATTTATAATTACTGACTTAAAAAAATCTATTGCAGTAAATTACACGGGTATTCTTCCAGATTTATTTAAAGAAAATGCTGGAGTAGTTGCTACAGGCTACTTTGACAAAAATAAGATGAGTCTTGATGCTTATCAAATTTTAGCTAAGCATGATGAAAACTATGTTCCTAAAGAAGTAAAAAAGGCTCTTGAAAAATGATTCCAGAAATAGGTTTATTATTTTTAGTTCTAGCTTTTACCATTTCCAGTTTTTATGTCTTAGGTAACTCTTTCTCGTTTTATAGAAATAACAACTTCATTATTTCTCCTAAAATAGTTTATCCATTCTTTTTCAGTGTTCTGTTGAGTTTTATATGTCTTGAAATAAGTTTTTTAACCGACGATTTTAGTGTTTTGTATGTGGCAAATAACTCAAATGAGAATCTTCCTGATTATTATAAATTTGCTGCACTATGGGGTGGTCATGAAGGTTCTATGCTTTTGTATCTTTTATTTATTAGTCTTTGGACTTTGATTTTCTTCTTAAAATCTCAATCTAGTTTTGGAATATTTTTTCTATTCGTCATATTTTCCCTTTTTTCAGGTTTTGTTATCTTTACTTCAAATCCTTTCGAAAGATTACTCCCTTTCTCTCCCGAAGGAGGTTTGGATTTAAATCCTTTGCTGCAAGATTTTGCTTTTACTATTCATCCGCCGACTCTTTATCTTGGCTATACTGCTCTGACTTTACCGTTTGCTATTGCGATGGCGCGTTGCGTAGACCCAAGTTATAAAAATTGGGCAAGCGATTTAAAAAATTGGTCAGTAATTTCTTGGTCGTTTTTAACTTTGGGTATCGCACTGGGAAGTTGGTGGGCTTACTATGAACTTGGTTGGGGAGGTTGGTGGTTTTGGGATCCAGTTGAAAACTCCTCTTTAATACCCTGGCTTATTGCAACAGCTTTAATTCATTCTGCAATAGCCACCTCTAAGAGAAACATTTTTTCTAAATGGACGGTGCTTTTATCTTTAGGGGCAATTTTATCTAGCTACATTGGCCTATTTTTAGTTAGGTCAGGGATTGTTACCTCAGTCCACACTTTTGCCTTAGATCCTGAAAGAGGCTTGATTCTTCTTTTTATAATTTTATTTGTTTTAATTTTTTCTTTGATTATTTACTCAAGCTCAAAACTAACCGATTTAAGTTATACAAATGGATCTATTCTTTCTAGAGAATTTTTCTTTTTAATTAATAACGTATTTTTAATTATTTTGGCGGTTGCTATTCTTTTTGGGACTATTTACCCAATAATCTATGAAATTTTTTCTGGAGGAAAAGATATTTCTGTTGGCAAGCCTTATTTTGATTCTGTAACCGTACCCATTGCATTCTTTTTGGCTTTTTTTCAGGGATTTGGAATTCTTAGTAACTGGTCTTCAAGAACAACCGAAACTAAGAATTTGTATGCTTATTTTGCAATCTTAATTTTATTGACTGTTAGTTTGAGTGCGCTCTTTTTAAATAATATTTCAGTATCAATCATGGTAACGAACTTGATGATTTCTAGTATTTTGGCAGGTCTAATTTATTACGCTTTTTTACAAATAAAAAATTCTAGAAAAGTTAATTTATCAATGGGATTTTCACATTTTGGAATTGCAGTGATGATTTTAGGAATAGGACTTGTTTCATCTTTGGAATCTCAAAAAGAGTTGATCGCTTTCAAGGAAAAACCATTTGAACTGAAAAATTATAAAATCACTTACTTAGGAGAAGAAAAAAACATTGCTCAAAATTTCTCTTCAGATGAGGTAAGTTTTAGTGTGGAAAATTTAAACCAGGAGTTTAATTTGATTGCTGAGAAAAGGTATTATCCGGTTTCAAAATCAATAATGACTGAAGCGGCAATATATCCTTCTATTAAAGAAGATCTCTATATTTCTATTGGCGACCAGGTTGAAGAGGGTTGGGTAGTAAAAGCACAATTGAAGCCTTTTGTTAGACTCATTTGGCTGGGAGCTTTGATAATGGCTTTTGGAGGATTTTTAAGTTTGTTTAGATTCAAAAGCTTATGAAAATCACAAGATATATAGGTTATTTTTCTTTAATTTTGACTTTATTTATCTTCTCTGTTTTTTTTATAAATCTCTTTGAAGAGAAAGTGGTAAATTTTCCAGAAAGAAATCTTCCCTTAGGAGAGATAAAAACCTTTGATGGAAATCTTCTGGATGTAAGTTTATTAAAAAAGAATGAATTTTCTTTATTAAACGTCTGGGCTACATGGTGTATCAATTGTAAGTTAGAACATGGTTTTTTGATGGCAAAAAAAGCTGAAGGTTGGAACATTATTGGTTTGAACTATAAAGACGATTTAGAAAAAGCATTTAAATGGTTGGATCAATATGGAAATCCTTATTTTGTAAATCTTTATGATCAAGACGGCACATATGGCTTTAACCTCGGGGTATCTGGGGCACCAGAAACTTATCTTCTTAAAAAGGATAAAATTTTACAAAAACACATTGGCATCATGTCTGAAAAAGTTTGGAATGATAAATTTATTCCCCTAATCAAGAAATAAAATGTTGTTCTTGATATCAGTTTTTTTTCTATCTTTTTCCTTGGAAGCAAAGAATATTTACGAGTTTTCAAATGAAAATTTGGAGAAAGATTTTATTGAGCTATCGCAGGAAGTGAGCTGTCCTCTTTGTGCTGGATCCTCTATTGCAGAATCTGATTCCGACATAGCAAACGATTTGAAAAACGCTATTTTTATTCAGCTTGAAAATGGTAAAACTCCCAAAGAAATTAAAAATAATTTAATTAAGCTTTACGGAGAGGGTATTTTGTTTATGCCAGAAAATAAAATATCAATTTTAATTTTATATGGATTTCCCTTATTGCTAATTGGTTTTGGTATTTTCTTTCTTTTCAATTTTTCAAAAAAATGAATTTTAAAGTCATTAGTTACCTCGCAATCATCATTTTTTCTTTTTTTCTTTTTTTTCTGATACAAGGTTATGGCTCTTTAAAAAAATTCGCATTTCAAGACGATTACTCTGCATTTCTTATTTCGGATGAGCTGCGTGATATGCAGATAGATTTTAATTACTTGAATGCTTCAGAAGTAATGCTTTCTGGAAAGAGATTTTTTTTTGATGAACAATTTAAATTGGCAATTAAAAGTTTTAATTTTTTGATAGATGAATATCCAGATTTGATTGATTCTAGCGTACATTCTTTTCTGGCAGAGTCACATTACGAGTTGCAAGGTAAATTCAGTAGCGACGTCACCAATCATGTAGAAAAAGCTTTGTATTTAAATCCATCCGACACAAGAGCTCTATCACTTCAAGGTTTAAACTATTTTCAACAAAATAACTTTGAAGAAGCCCTCAAAAGCTGGTCAATAGCCCTTGAAAATTCTACTAATAATAAAGAAAAAGAATCCTTGATTATTGCAATGAATCTTGCATTAAAAGAGCTTGAAAATTAGAAAAAATAGGGTTTTAAAGGCCTAAATCGGTTAAAATATACATCCAAGGATGAGATTAAAAAACATCAGCCTATCTGGTTTTAAATCTTTCGTGGACCCCACGAAAATTTCCTTCCCTAGCAGCATGAGTGGAGTAGTCGGGCCTAATGGTTGCGGTAAATCCAATATTATCGACGCTGTTAGATGGGTTATGGGAGAAATATCTGCTAAAAATTTAAGAGGCGAAAATATGGCCGATGTTATTTTTAGTGGATCATCATCCAGAGCGCCTTCGAGCCGTGCTTCTGTAGAACTTTTATTTGATAATTCTTTAGGAAAATTAGGCGGGGAATATTCAAGCTATTCAGAAATTTCTGTCAAACGAGTTTTAGAAATTGATGGAAGATCTATCTACTTTTTAAACGGCTCAGAATGTAGAAGAAAAGACATTACAGATATATTCCTTGGCACTGGTCTCGGACCTAGAAGTTATGCAGTCATTGAACAAGAAATGGCGACTAAGCTAATAAGCTCTAAACCTGAAGAACTAAGAATGTACATTGAAGAGGTTGCAGGTATTTCAGTTTATCGCGAAAGGAAAAAAGAAACCGAATCAAGAATTAAGAAAACTAAAGAGAATCTCAGCCGAGTTAAAGATCTTAAAGATGAGATTGAAAGACAGCTTTTAAAACTTAAAAGACAGGTAAAGTCAGCTGAAAGATACGAAGCATTAAAAGCTGAAGAAAAGTCAAAAAAAGGCCTTTTGAAAGCAATATCATGGCAAACAAGAAAAGAAAAAATTTCAAATATAGATTTATCAATCAAAGAACTTGAATCAAGCCTTGAAAAAGAAAGAACTCTTAAAATCTCACTTAACTCCGAAATAGATAAATCTAAAGTAACTCAATCTGAAATTCAGCAAAAAATAGACAAAGTTCAACAGGATTACTATTCAAGCGGCGCGGACCTTACTAGTTCTGAACAAGAATTATCTTTGTTGAAAGAAAAGAGAAAAGACCTTCTTTTAGAAAAAGACCAAATGGAAGAGACGTTAAATAGTTTTTCTTCCGATAAAGATAATTTATCAAAAGAGTTGTCTGAAGCTGAATTAGAACTTTCAAAAAAAGAACCAGAACTTCAAGCCTTAGACGAAAGTTTTTCTAAACTTGAGGGAGCAATGTCCCCAGATTTCCTTGTAGAAAAAATCTTTCTTGACGTGTCAAATCTAACGGTTTCTTTGGAAGAGACTACAAGGGATTTCTCAACAAAAACAGAGAGCGATATCCAAGAAATTCATTCTTTTACTTTAGAAATTAAAAACAAGTTAGAAAAACTAAAGGAATCAATTAAACATCAATCTCAATATCAAGAAGAAAAGTTTAAGGCTCAAAAAACTGAACTTCTTTCTTTGAGCTCAGAAATTACGTCTTTCAAAGTAAAAATAGCTGAAATTAAGAGTAAATTATCTGCAATCGAAAGTTCCAAGCTTAATACTATTACTGCAAAAAACTCTCTTGAAGAAAAGCTATATGAGATTGAAGGCCCAATACAGAAAATTGAAGCAGATATTAAGCCCTTATTAGACTCTAGGATAGACGTAGAGGGAAACCTGTCAAAACTAAGACAAGATTTTAATGACTTAAACGAAAGCATAAGAGCCAACGAGCGAAGAATTCACGAAACTGATCTAAGTCTTGAAGACTTTAATAAAGATATTCAAAAATATAAATTAGAAAGACAAGGATTTATTTCTGAGTCAGCAATTTTTGAAGAACAACTTAAAAACGACAATTATGAAATTCAAGTACTGCTGGATGAAATTACTGAAAATATGACCGAAGAGTCACTGGTAGAAGAAATTTCAAAAATTGAAACTTCAATAGAAAGAATCGGCCCGATAAATTTAGCTGCATCTGAAGAATATAAATTAGAAGAAGAAAGAAACTCTGAAATTGATACTCAAATGTCTGAATTGAATAGTGCGCTGGAAACCTTGCAAGGGGCGATTAAGAAAATTGATTTGGAATCAAGAACAAAATTTAAAGACACATTGGATATGCTAAATATTAAATTAGGTGAGCTTTTTCCAAAACTTTTTGGCGGTGGTTTCGCAAAATTAGAATTAACTGAAAGAGATTTATTAGAATCTGGAGTGCTTTTCAAGGCTATGCCTCCAGGAAAAAAGAACGTAAATGTTTCCCAATTATCGGGTGGAGAAAAAGCTTTATCGTCTATAGCATTGGTATTTAGCTTTTTTTCTCTAAATCCAGCGCCTTTTTGTATTCTTGATGAGATAGATGCTCCATTGGATGACTTTAATACTTCAAGATTTATCAATATGGTTGAAGAAATGTCTGAAAAGGTTCAATTTATTTTCGTAACGCACAATAAAATTTCAATGGAAAAAAGTAAACACCTTATGGGTGTTACTATGCAGGAGCCAGGTGTATCAAGATTGGTTTCTGTGGATGTCGATGAAGCTCTAAAAATGGCTGCAAGTTAATGATGTTAAACGAAATCATAGTTTTAATCTTTGGAATAATAATTGCCGTAACAATATTGCTTATGCTAAGAAAAATTTTTTTTGGCAGTAGAACAAATTTAAAGATAAACAAAAAAGTAAATTCTCGTGAGCTTTTTGAGCCTTTAGAAAATGATCCAAATAGCCTAAGAGACGAAATTTCATCATTTGACGATAATGAAGCTATAGAAGAACCTCAAGATCAATTAACTCCTGAAGCCCCCGATAATCTCTTTGTGATCAATTTAGAAGGAGAAGATAAGACAATAACCTATAAGAATTTGATCTCTCTCTTAGAGGAATATAGCTCTAATTATTCTAATGAGGGGGGATGGTTTAGAATTTTTTCAGATGATCATTTTTTTTCTTTGGTCAATGGGTTAAACCCAGGGAGATTTGATACTTCAAAAGAAGATGATGAAACAACGGCTTTAACACTAATTCTAAGCCCTGTATCGGGTACGAATACAATTAGTAACTTCAACCAAATGGTTACTTTTGCTGAGCTTTTAGCTTCTAAATTAGACCTAAATCTCTTTGATTCAGAAAGAAATCCTCTTACTCAACAAATGATAGACCATTACTCTCATCAAGCAGAAGACTTTGATTTGAGAAATTTTGCTTAGTCCTTATGGCTATAAGCCAAAAAGTTAAAAAGGAATATTTAGCTTTAGTTGCTGAACTAAATAAACATAACGATCTTTATCATAATCAGGATTCTCCAGAAATCTCCGACCAAGAATACGATCAGCTTTTTAAGAAATTACTTGTTTTAGAAAGTGAATTTCCAAACATAAAGGCAATTAATTCACCTAGCGAAAGAGTAGGTTCAGAGCCAGTATCTGGACTTAGGCCATTTAATCATCGAATTCCTATGCTTTCATTGGACAATGCCTTCGATGATCAGGATATAGAAGATTTTGAAAAGAGATTTTTAAACAAACTAAAAAGAAAAGAAGCATTCAGTTATTCATGCGAGCCAAAAATCGATGGAATAGCAATCTGTTTGGTCTATCAAAATGGCATTCTCACACGAGCTGGAACTAGGGGAGATGGAAATACTGGAGAGGAAGTTACTCATAATATAAAAACTATGAAAGAAATTCCGTTGCAACTTAAAAAGAGTAAGAACTTTGCTTATCCTGAAGAAATTGAAATTAGAGGCGAAATATATGTAGAAAAAAAAGATTTTTCCAATTTGAATGATAAATTTAAAGAAGAAGGCCAAAAGGTTTTTGCTAATCCCAGAAATTTTGCTGCAGGCAGTATGCGCCAACTCAATCCAAAAGTTGCAAGTGCAAGACCCTTAAAAGTCTTTTGTCATAGTTTAGGCTACCTTGATGGGAATACTCTTTTTGATAGTCAATCTTCAGTTATCAGAGCCTTTCAAGAATGGGGTCTGCCAACTTGCCCTGAAATTTTTGTGGCTTCTACTCTTGAAGAAACAAAAAAAGCTTTTTCAAAGATAGCAAAGCAAAGAGAACAACTAGCCTATGAAATTGATGGGGTTGTGATAAAAATCAATGAAATTGCTCTTCAACAAGAACTGGGATTTTCATCTAGAGCACCTAGGTGGGCCATAGCAAGAAAATTTGAAGCAGAACAAGCAGAAACTAAAATAATTTCAATATCTTTTCAAATGGGTAGAACAGGGGCTTTAACTCCAGTTGCTAACTTACAACCAGTAAAAGTTGGAGGAGTTACTATTTCCAACGCGACTTTGCACAATATGGATGAAGTAGAAAGGCTAGATGTCAGAGAGCAGGATTATGTTTTTATAAAAAGAGCAGGAGACGTCATTCCTAAAATAGTTTCCGTAATTAAAGAAAAAAGAAGTGGGTCTGAAATTAAAGTTAAATTACCTTCATCTTGTTCCGTTTGTAAAAGAGAGGTTTCTTACTTTGAAGAAAATATTCCTTGCCTAGAGATTTCATTAGAATCCGAATTTTCTAAGGGCTGTTATGGCTACGATCAGTTCAAAGAATCTCTAAAGCATTTTGTTTCAAGAAATGCTATGGATATTGAAGGTCTTGGTTCAAAAACTATAGATGCTTTAATTGGAAATAAATTTATTAGTTCTATAACCGATCTTTATTCTTTAGATATGAATCAATTACTTTCCCTTGAGGGATTCGCAGAAAAATCAGCTAAAAACCTTATCGATTCCATTTCAAAAAGTAAGGAAACCGAGCTCTATAGGTTTATTTATTCTCTAGGAATAAAAGAAATTGGATTGCAAACTTCAAAAAATATTGCCAAAGAATTAGGGACTCTAGAAAACATTATCAAAACCAGTTATGAAAAATTTATTCAAGTTGAGGATATCGGAGAAGTAGCTGCTTCAAACTTAGTTTCTTTTTTTGAAAATAAGAAATACTTGAAGATCTTAGAAAATTTTCAAAAATTGAACTTTAACCTCTCAAATGAAATATCAAATAACCAGGAAAGTCATTTACTAAATAAAAAGATCGTTATCACAGGGACATTGAGTAGTTATTCCAGAAATGAACTCAAAGAAACTTTAGAGAAAATGGGGGCAAAAGTTTCCTCAGCGGTTTCAAAAAATACCGACTATCTTATTTCAGGGAGTGATCCAGGATCAAAAATCAAAAAAGCCTCTGAATTAAATATTCATATAATTGATGAAGATGGATTATCTTCTTTTCTGCAAAATGATTAATAAATTAATTCTTTGGTTTTTTTGTTTGATTGTCTTGTCCTCTTGTGTGGTTTCGCCGCCAAAAAAAACTTCAAACATATGTGAAATTTTTTACGAAAAAAGAAGTTGGTATAAAGCAGCTGTGAAGACAGAAAAAAGATGGGGCAGTCCAGCATACGTTACTTTAGCATTTATAAAACAAGAATCTGACTTCCAGCAAGGAGCTAAACCAGAGAGAACCAAGCTCTTGGGGTTCATTCCTTGGAAAAGAAAAAGTTCTGCTTATGGTTATGCTCAAGCCATAGATGGGACTTGGGATATTTATAAAAAACAAGCTAAAAAACCATTAGCATCAAGAACGAGTTTTAAAGATTCCGTTGATTTTATAGGCTGGTATAACAAAAAAAGCAATAAGCTTTTGGGAATTCCCAAAGATAATGCAAGGCTACTATATCTTGCTTATCATGAAGGGCGAGGAGGGTATAAAAAAGGAAGCTATAAATCTAAGCCATGGTTGCTTTCGGTATCCTCAGACGTTCAAAAAATGTCTAATAGATACCGAAACCAATATGATAGTTGTAAAAGGAAATTAAAAAGCCCTTTTTACTTCCTTTTTAACTAGTTCTTTGAACCAGTAGGTATTTCGTTAAACGGAACGTTTTTATCTACCCTAATATCTTGCGGCATTCCAAGGACTTGCTCAGCAATAATATTCTTAAGTACTTCGTCAGTTCCACCTGCAATTCTTATAAGAGGCGCTCCAAGTAAGCTTCCTTGAAAAATTGCAGTTTCTTCATCTCTTGCAATTGAGGCATTATCCATTAGATCCATGCCATAGTTTGCAATATCTTGAAGTTTATTTGCACTAACTATCTTAGTTATAGAAGCTTCAGGACCAGGAGTGCTTCCTTGAGATAAAGCCGAGATGTTTCTCATTTTTGTGTACTTCAGACCGGATTGCTCACAATACCAATCAGCAAGTTTTTCTCTGACAGCACCATTTGAAATGGCAGTATCACCATTGAAATCTTGATCTTTAGCAAGTTCAAAAATTTCTTGGAAATCTACTCCAGATGCATCACCTACAGCAAGTCTCTCATTCATAAGAGTGGTTAAAGAAACCTTCCAACCGTCTCCAATTTCACCAAGACGTTGTGAATCAGGAATTTTTACATCGGTAAAGTAAACTTCATTAAAGTTTGCTCCACCTGTGATTTGTTTGATTGGTCTAACTTCAACTCCAGGAGACTTCATATCCAGAAAGAAGTAGGTAAGGCCTTTATGTTTAGGAGCTGAGAAATCACTTCTAGTGACAATGATTCCATAATCACTGTAGTGGGCTCCTGAAGTCCATACTTTTTGACCATTAATAGTCCAGGTATCACCATCCAGTTCAGCTTTAGTTTTAATACCTGCTAAATCAGAACCAGCTCCAGGCTCACTAAACAATTGACACCAAATTTCTTCACCTTTTGCCATTGGAGGGAGATATCTTTTTTTCTGTTCTTCTGTTGCATATAGCATTAATACTGGACCTGCCATACCTTGACCAATCTCAAAAAAACCACCTGGTACTTTAAATTTGGATTCTTCTTGTCCCCAAATTACTCTTTCCATTGGTGTCGCATCACGTCCACCATAATCTTTAGGCCAATGAAGACATGCCCAGCCAGCATCGTATTTCTTTGCTTGCCAAGCTTTGGCATCTTTAAGCGCGCTTGATTCTCCAGATTCGCCCTCTCCACTCATTTCTGCAGGACGGTAAATGTCTTTGGCATGCTCTTTTTTATCTGCATTAGCAGATAACCAAGAATTTACCTCATCTCTAAAATTTGCTTCGTCTTTAGTATCGTTAAAATCCATGTTTATCCTCCGATTTATTTAATTTTAAGTTGGTGAATTACTTTTTTCTAGTGATGTAATTAATTTATCTTTCCATATTCCTTGACTGCCTATGTTACTGGAAAGCAATCTTGCTCTTCTATAGAAAAGATGACAATCAAATTCCCAAGTAGCACCCATTCCCCCATGAGTTTGAATGTTTTCTTTTGAGCATTCATAAAATGCTTTTGTTGCACTTACTCGAGCAGTAGCTGCGGCAGTGGGAAGCTCAGGGGCATCATTACTCAGAGCCCAGGCACCGTAGTAACAGTTAGAACGAGCCAATTGCAGTGAAATATACATATCAGCTACTTTGTGTTTGATAGCTTGAAAAGAAGCAATAGCTCTTCCGAAAGCATATCTACCCATAGCATAATCTTTAGCTTGATTCATTGCAGCTTCAGCACCACCTACTTGTTCAAAAGCAAATAAAACCGCAGATTGATCTAGAAGTTTTTCTATGTCTTCCCAAGCATCTGCGCTTAGTTCTTGAGCAGGTGTATTTTTAAAAGATATATCAGCATGAGATCTAGAAGGATCAAAAGTTTCTAAAGAATCAATTTCCACCCCATCAGCAGACAAATCAACTAGATAAAGGCCAATTTTATTTTTACCTGAAGTTGCAGATACCAGAGCAAAATTTGCTATATCTCCATCAGGCACAGCAACTTTTTTTCCAGTGATTTTTCCAGATTTAGCAGCAACACTTATTCCAGACTCGCTAGGAAATGTTGTTTTTTCTGAATGCGCGAAAGTACCTATAATTTCGCCGCTAGCTAATTTTGGGAGAAATTCCTTTTTAATATCTTCATTTGAGGAATTTAGAATTGCTGTAGTAGCAAGATAAACACTTGAAGAGAAGGGAACTGGAGCTATTCCTCTACCAAGTTCTTCAGCAATGACACACAATTCTAAAAAGCCCATACCTATTCCACCGTATTCTTCAGGAATGGTAGTAGCCGTTAAGCCCATTTGAACTAGCTGATTCCAAAGTTCTTTATCAAACTTTTCTTCTCCCTCTAAAACATTTCTATTTCTTTTTACAGAATTCTCTTTATCAAGAAGTTTTTTCACCTCTTCTTTCATCAACAATTGATCTTCAGAAAAATTAAAATTCATTTGTTCTCCTTTAAATAATAGCTTTCTATTCTAACCATGAATTAAAATAAACAAAATAACCAATCTCAAGTAAATGAAAAAAAATCCAATCTCAACTAGAAGAATATTTCCTTCCAGTCAGGTACCGCCAAGCTCAGTAATATCATATGGAGTCTTTCTTTTGGTTTTCATCATATTGATTTCCTTTATGTTATTCAGAACTTCATCTCAGCAAGAAAATCTCATAAACATGAATTCCAGATTGATTGATTTGGAACAACAAGTTCAACAATCCGTTCAGTCATCAGAAGTTACTGTTGAAACTCTTTCAGATGATCTTAAGGAAGTTAATAGAGAGATAAGGAAGTTATGGGATTTGAGTAATAAAAGAAATAAACAAAGAATTGCTACTCTTGAAGATCAACTCAATTCAATTGATAGCTCGATTAAAGAAATTTTCACTCAATCTCAAGAAATAAGATTGATTTCAAAAGAATTTTCAAAATCTATTTCCGATATAAAAACCAGAGTCGCTAAAATTGATACTTCCTCTTTGAGCTCTCCTGATTATGAGCTACGTATAAAAGATTTGGAGGAGGCGGTGAACTCTATGGATTCTTTTAGAAGGCAAACCAATCAATCTATCCTCAAATTAAAAGATGAACTTTCAAAATCTATTTCCAATCAGGAGAACTCAGAAAGTAATTCCTTGCCAATAGAAAACTAATCAATATACTTATTTTTCACGCGGATATGGTGGAACTGGTAGACACGCTAGATTTAGGTTCTAGTGCCGAAAGGTGTGGGGGTTCGACTCCCTCTATCCGCACCAAAAAATAAGCAACTATAGATGCTCAATCAGTAAAGTTGGAACATTCGAACAGTGAGATTTGATTGTTGCAACAAGAGTATTAGGTTTTCTACCATCTTTAATATCAGTAATATTTATACCCGCATCAAGCAATCTCTTGTGCGTTTTTTTTATATTTTTTGTTGTCCAGGCTAGGCCCCAAAGGGAATCTTCTGGCGATCCATCTTTTTTAATTCCAATAGCCTCAATAGTGGTGTGGTTGGTCCTAAAAAAGAGCATTCGACCTCCCCATTTTTCTACAAATTGGTCTAAAGCGAGCCTAATTCCATATTTCTCCTTATAAAGATCGACCAAACCATCAGGATCGTTTGAATTAATAACTACATGATCCATTCTTGAAATAGAAGATTCGTCAGATATTTCGTTTTTCGGAAGGTTGCCTTTTGTGTGTTGAATCAAAAGAGTAAATATTCCTCTTGAAAACTTCCTAGGGATAAAAATGTTTCTCCAATGTCTTTCCTCATTTGAAATATTATTTACACCTTTTCCATCTGATATTTCTAAATCTGTATTAAAACTTTCCGAAAGTTCTTTTTTTGCCATTTCAATATCATCTGTCTCCAAGGCTAAGCCAAAAACACTTTCTCCATTTTTTTCTAAATGTTCGTTAACAGTTTCTGCAAGGGGCCCGTTATCATCTACAGCAATCAATTCAAAATACAGATTGTCTAGGGGAAATAGGGCGTTTTTCGTTCCCAGAGATGGATGACTTCCTTGCCAAGTAGGACCAAAGCCAAATACAAGTGAATAGTTTTCTACAGCCTTATCCAAATCTTCTACTGCAACTAATATGTGGTCGATGGATTTAATCATATGACATGTATTATTTTGACATATAGGGTGTCAAATTTTTTAAAAACTTGTTAATATTTTTTGTCTTACATCAAGAGGATATATATGGAATTTCAACACACGGATAAAGTAAAAGATTTATTAGAACGCGTAACAAAGTTCATGGACGACCACGTCTATGAAGGCGAAAAAGTGTACTCGGACCAAATGACAGAATTTAGAAATCAGGGAAACCCTTGGCAAGTTCCTCCAGTGTTAGATGAGCTTAAAGCAAAAGCAAAAGCTGAAGGCTTGTGGAACTTATTTTTGCCTGACTCTCAGTGGGGACCAGGACTGACAAACTTAGAATATGCTCCTTTGTCAGAGCAAATGGGTAGATGTGGGATCGCATCGGAAGTATTCAATTGTTCAGCTCCAGACACTGGAAACATGGAAGTAATTGATAAGTATGGAAATCCTGAGCAACAAGAACAATGGTTAAAACCTTTGCTTGATGGTGAAATCAGATCAGCTTTTGGAATGACCGAACCGAATGTTGCTTCATCGGATGCAACAAACATAGGTAGCAGAATCGAGGATAAAGGGGATAGATATGTCATCAATGGTGAGAAATGGTGGACTTCTGGCGCTGGCGATCCTCGTTGCAAAATCATTATATTCATGGGAGTTACAAATCCAGATAACCCTAAACACCAAAGACAATCTCAAATTCTTGTCCCAATGGATACTCCCGGAGTGGAAGTTTTAAGAATGATGACTGTTTTCGGAAACGACGATGCTCCTCACGGACATGCTCATATGAAATTTACAGATGTTGAAGTACCTAAAGAGAATCTTCTTTTAGGTGAAGGTAGGGGTTTTGAAATAGCCCAAGGTCGTTTAGGCCCAGGAAGAATTCATCACTGTATGAGAACAATTGGAGCTGCCGAAAGAGCTTTAGACTTATTATGTAAAAGATCTCTAAATAGAACTGCGTTTGGAAAAACACTTTCCGAACTGGGCGGAAATTATGACGTCATCGCTGATTGCAGAATAGAAATTGATATGTGTAGACTTCTTACCTTAAAAGCTGCCTATATGATGGATACAGTTGGCAACAAAATTGCTAAAAGTGAAATTGCACAAATCAAAGTTGCTGTTCCCAATATGGCACTTCGCGTTATTGATAAAGCGATTCAGATTCATGGTGGCGCAGGAGTTTCTCAAGATACTCCTCTCGCAAGGCTTTACGCTGGGATGAGAACTCTTCGTTTAGCTGATGGGCCTGATGAAGTTCACAGAAGAACGGTTGCAAGATTGGAACTTGGCAAACATCAAGCTGAAGAAGCAAAAGCAGAAGAATATATCGGCAGACCAAGCTAATCTTTAATGGCTGATCATACAACGTATGGATTAGTCTGCTCTGAGCTCTCCGAAGATTTGTCTAAGACAAATTTAGGAGAACTCAAATTAGATTCCTTTCAGGATAATTCGGTTCAAATTAAAATTAAGGCCGCTTCACTTAATTTCCCTGATTTACTCATGACTCAGGGTAAATATCAAAATAGACCTAATCTTCCATTTGCTCTTGGTATGGAGGGAGCAGGAATTGTTGAAAAGGTTGGATCTGGAGTTTCTTCATTCAAAGAAGGCGATGAAGTTATGTTTGGTGGTTGGGGACATGGTGCAATTGCCGAATCAATCATTCTTCCAGAGGGCTTGGTCTCTTTGAAACCCAAGTCATTAAATTTCTCTGAAGCAGCCTCTTTTAAAACAGCTTATTTGACTGCTTATGTTGGTTTAATTAGAAGAGGCGAATTAAAACAGGGTGAGACACTTCTTGTTCATGGTGCTTCAGGTGGCGTAGGAATGGCTGCGGTGCAAATGGGTAAACTTTATGGCGCAAAAGTCATTGCAAGCGGTACTTCGGATGAAAAATTAAAAATTGTAAAAACTTGGGGCGCAGATGAAATCATTAACACTGGATTAGAAGGTTCTGTTTCTTTTCGAGAGGAGGTAAAAGAGCTGACGGATGGAAAGGGGGCCGATGTAATTTACGACCCAGTCGGCGGCGATGTATTCGATGAATCTATTCGATGTATAAATTGGGGAGGCAGGTTATTAATAATTGGTTTTACAAGTGGCAGGATTCCAACCGTTCCAGTTAACTATCCTCTCATTAAAGGATTTTCAGTCATTGGCGTAAGGGCGGGAGAATTTGGCAGAAGAGATCCTGAAAAAGGAAGAGAAAATAATGAAATCATCATGGAATTAGCCGAATCAGGAAAACTCAAACCTCATATTTGTAAGGAATTTCCTTTAAAAAATTCAAAAGACGGCCTGGAATATTTAAGAGATAGAAAATTAGTGGGAAAAGTTACAGTCACAATGTCTTAGACTTGTTTCTTTTACAACGTTCACTACAGTACAAAACATTTTCCCAATCCCTTTCCCATTTTTTTCGCCATGAAAAAGGTTTTTTACATACCTTACAAATTTTTTCCTCTTTGTGTTTCATAGCGAATTTTTTTTAATAAATTCATCAGCAAGACCAAAAATTCTTTCCTTTCGTTCTGGATTCATCTTATCCAAGGAACGAGTCAAAATTGATAATCTAGGGTTTGATTCATAGAAATCACGATGTTTTTCTGTAAATCTCCAATAAAGACCATCTAAAACCTCACACCAAGGTCCTTTTTTATAATTGCTCATTTTTAAGACATAATTTGAACCACATGTATAAGGCTTAGTGGACATTATCCCTCCATCGGCAAAAGTACCCATGCCAAAGACATTAGGCACCATTACCCATTCAGAAGAGTCGACAAACATTTCCATAAACCATCTGTAGATATCTTTAGGGTCAATCTCGCAAAGAGTAAAAATATTTGAAAGTATCATCAATCGGGGGATGTGATGGGTATAACCATACTCATTCACCATTCTTATTACATCATCCAATGGGTCTAGCCCTGTAGTGCCTTCGTACCAATTTGAGTTAATTTTATTTTTATGGTCCCAATAGTTACTTTTAAGCTCAATCTCACTTTTTTCCTGATAGACACCTCTTATAAATTCTCGCCATCCAATAATTTGTCTGATGAAGCCTTCTAGAGAATTCAAGGGAATATCATTAGATTCAGCATGATTTAGAGCTGAATCTATAACTTCCTTGGGTGTTAAAAGTCCAACATTCAAAAGAGGCGATAACATGCTATGAAACAAAAAGTTTTGTTGTTCTTGCATGGCATCTTCATAAGTTCCAAAAAACTTAAATCTTTGTTCTAAAAATTTTTTTAAACTTCGTTTGGCGTCTTTTCTATTGTCTGGCAACCAAGAATTTAATTCTCCAGGATGATTATCAAAATACTTTTGAACATCTTTTTTTACATCATCTCCATGAGTATTTTTTGAAAACACTTCTATATTTGGAAGTTCTAAATCTCTAGGAATTTTTTTTCTGTTTTCTTCATCGTAAGACCATTTTCCTCCTAGTGGTTTACCATCTGAAATTAAGATATCTAAATCTTTTCGCATCAGTTGATAAAAACTTACCATTCTGAGATTTTTTTTGTTTTGAGCAAACTTGTTAAATTTATCTCTTGAACAGAGAAACATTGGAGATTGGATGATTTCAAAATCAAATTCTTTTTGTTTTAAAAAATCAAATATTTTTTTTTCGAAGAATTTATCTTCTATTTCAAAAAATTTAATAGTTTTAAATTTATTTTTATTTAAAAACTCACTTAAAAGGGTAATGAAATCCTTATTTTTATTATTTTCACTAAGTTTGTTGTAAAAAACTTTATAACCAAGATCAGTTAATTCGTTCTTAAAAGAACGCATCGCACTTAAAAAGAAGAATATTTTTTGTTTGTGATATTTTTCTTCTGTGCAAAGTCCGAAGTCTTCAGCCATAAAAATATTTTTAGTTTTTCCTTCAGAAAGATATTTTTTATCGAAAAGTTGATTGCCAAGAATTATTAATAAAGTATCATCACTCATTCTTTTAATTTACTTTATTTAAAACTTTTTTATCCAATTAATAACTATTCATTATTTAAATAGCTATGAAAAATAAATTTCCATATCCAGGCATTACAAAAAAGGTTACTGAAGAAATGTGTGATCTAAATGGACATATGAATGTTACTTTCTATACAAAAATCTTTGAAGAAGGCTCCTATGAAATGTTCAATCAATTAGGAATGGGGTTCGATTACATAAATTCCGGTTTCAGTACTTTCACTCTTGAGCAAAATCTCAGATACGTAAAAGAAAACCTATTAGGAGATAAGATTTCAACTCATTACAGAATTGTTAATGTGAATAGAAAATTAATCCATCATGTTGGGATTCTTCTTAATAACGATAAAGAATTAAGCGCTATAGAAGAAATTCTTCTTATTCACATAGATATGAAGAAAAGAAAGTCATGCCCTATGCCAGATGAGTCTTTCAATAAAGTGCTTCAAATGAAAGAAGAAAACGATACTCTTGGCGAATTGGATTTTGACTTAAGGTTTAAGATTAAAACTTAATTACCAGTAAACTTTGGGTCTCGTCTCTCCAGAGAGGCTTTTATTCCTTCTTGAAAATCTGCTGTTTCCCTAAGTCTATTTTGTTCAGAGAGTTCCAATTTGACTATTTCTTCTATTTTTTGAACGGAGTCACCTTTGATAGTCTCTCTAATGGCTTGAACTCCTAAAGGACCGGCAGCATTAATTTCCATTGCAAGTTCTTCCGCTTTAGACATTAACTCACTTTGAGGAACAAGAAAATCAGCAAGTCCAATCTCAAAGGCTTCTTTACCTTTTACTCTGGCGCTAGTGAGTAACATCCATTTTGCTTTCTGATTGCCAACCACTCGTGGCAGAGTTACTGTGGTACCAAATCCTTGATGAAATGCTAATTTTGAAAAATTTGCACTAAACCTAGATTCTTCACAAGCTATTCTAAAGTCAGCAGACAGAGCTACACCCAACCCACCTCCAACGGCAGCACCTTGAATGGCCGCTATGACAGGTTTTTTGGTTTTAAAAAGCTTCACTGCTTCTTGATACAATCTTTCGTAAGGGTCTGACTCCTCCTTATAAGAAGATCTCGCAAAGTCTGCTCCAGCACAAAAATGCTTGCCTTCTGAAGATAAAATAATACTTCTGCATTCCTTTTCTTTATCCATTTCCTCAAGGAAGTCAGCTATTTGACCTATCAGTTCTGCATCAAAATGATTATTTGGCGGCCTATTAATAGTGACATAACCAATATGATTTTCAATTTTCGTTTTAAGGTCTTTATAACTCATAATACTAATAAGTCTATCACGAAGAATTTAAAGTAAAATAAGCCTGAAAGAATCTGTATTGAAAATTTCAAAAAATGAAATTCATTAAAAGCATAATCTCAAAGATCGACATTACTTTATTTGTGATTTATGGGTTTTTAGGATTTGGCAGTATGTACTTGGCAAGTTTCATTCGAAGTGTCACAAAGTTAAATTTTTGGGCAGAACTGTTGATTTGCTTTTTAATAATTTCTCCAATTTATTTTCTTGTAAGAGTTCTCAAAAAAAAATACTCAAGCTAATGTTAAGAATTTTAATAATTTCTCTATTTTTAGTCGGAACTATTTTAATCTTTTCTTACTTAACGACTTACTTAGTGAAAAAATTTGGAAGACTGATTGCAATTTCTTCTATCATCTCCGTAGGTATTATTTTAAGCGCAATCATTATCGCTCATGAAGATGGTTGTGTAACAGAAGTTGAGGGCTTAGAAGCTGCAAAGGTTTGTTGGTTTAGATGAAGAATTTTCAAGATTTAGTTCAAGAAGCTTTGAAAAACGTTCCGGAAGTTGATATTTATCAACTTAAAGAAAAAATCGAAAGTAATAAACAAATAAAACTAATCGATATTAGAGAAGACCGAGAGTGGGTTTCTGGTAAAATTCCCACTGCATATCACATTGGCAGAGGCGTTCTTGAAAAAGGCATCTTCGAAGTTGCTGATAGTGAAGATGAAATTATTTTGTATTGTGCAAGTGGTTTCAGGTCGGTGTTGGGTTCCAAATCTCTCAACGATATGGGATTCAAAAACGTTTTTTCCTTAAAAGGAGGAATTACAGACTGGATTACTGCGGGATTTGAAATAGAAGAATAATTTCAAAAGAAAAATTAAGGATTTATAATATAAACATGAACGAAGAAATTTTAGATGTTCTGATTGTTGGTTCCGGCATCTCTGGTATTGGTGCTGGCGCTCATCTTAGTATGAAGTGTCCTAATAAAAAGTACCTAATTTTAGAGGGTAGAGAAAACTTTGGCGGAACTTGGGATTTATTCAAATACCCAGGCATAAGATCAGATTCAGACATGCATACTTTGGGCTTTAGTTTTAAGCCTTGGCTTCACAAAAAATCCATAGCAGATGGCTCTTCCATAATGGAATATCTAGAAGAAACCATTCAAGAGTATGAACTCACAGATAAAATAAGATACAGACATTACGTGCATCAAGCCGAATGGTCCTCTTCTGAAAATCTTTGGACCTTAAAAGTTGAGGACAAAAATACTGGAGAATCTAAGCTTTTTAAATCTTCTTTTCTTTATATGTGTGCAGGTTATTACAGCTACAAGGGCGGATACTTGCCAGAATTTAAAGGAAGAGATGAATTTCAAGGCGACATCATTCACCCTCAGGAGTGGCCAGAAGATTTTGATTACGAGGGGAAAAATATTGTCGTGATTGGAAGTGGCGCTACCGCAGCAACGATTGTTCCAGCAATGTCAAAAAAAGCAAAGCATGTGACAATGCTTCAAAGGTCACCTACATATTATGCTTCTGCTCCAGATGAGGATGCGATGGCTCTTTTTCTGAACAAGTTTTTACCGAGACGTTTTGTCTACAGCATCATAAGACTTAGGAATGTCCTTTTCCAACAATGGCTTTACAAAAGAGCCAGAAATCGCCCTGAAAAGGTCAAGGAATTTTTATTGGATAGGGTCAAAGAAGAGCTCCCCAACTACAATATACAAAAGCACTTTACTCCGTCCTATAATCCTTGGGAACAACGCATGTGTTTGGTTCCAAATAGTGATTTATTTGAAGCTATTAGACAAGATGATGTATCCATTGTTACTGATCACATTGAAAAGTTTACTAAGGAAGGTATTGAGCTAAAGTCTGGTGAAGTTTTAAAAACCGATGTCATTATTACTGCAACTGGAATTGTTCTTGAAAACTTTGGTGGAATAGAAGTTAAAGTTGATAATTCAAAAATTGATGTATCAGATACCATGACATACAAAAGTATGATGTATAGCGGTATACCCAATTTTGTAAATTCTTTTGGCTATATAAATGCTTCCTGGACATTAAAGGCTGACATTACTAGTGAATATGTTTGTCGTTTAATTAAACATATGGAAAAGAATAATTTCAAAAAATGTTGTCCCGAAATCCCAGCCGATGTTGAAGAATCTAAAGACTGGCTCGAAGACTGGTCTTCCGGATATATCCAAAGATCTATCCATAAGTTTGCCAAGCAAGGAAATAAAAAACCTTGGGTGAATTACCAAGATTATCTAAAAGATTGGTTTGACGTTAAATTTGGAAAAATGGAAGACGGCAATCTTCAGTTTTCAAATAAGAAGTCCTAACAAAAAGCTAGCGCTATGCTAGATTCAAGTTTTTTAAAAATACTTCTTTTTACTTTAGTTCTATCCTCTTGTGGGGGAGGTAATAACTCTGCCACGCCTCCAAGTGAAGGTTCTTTCGTGAGTCAACCGAAATCAATTAATGGTCTGGTAGTTGATGGATACATCAGAAATGCTGATGTTTGGATCGAAACTACAAACGATTTTTCAAATATTGGAGAAATAAAGACATCTTCTAACATACAAGGTAGATTTAGCTTAACAACAAGCCTCACTGACTACAGAGTTCAGTCCTCTGGCGGCATTGATCTAGATACAAACAATAGTTTAGAAGGTTTGATTTTAATTAATCACAAGATAGATGAACTTGCATCTTCTAATACTGCTCAGAATTTTATTATTTCGCCATTAACGACCGCAGATTTTTTTCTTTCAGAATCTCTAAATAAACTATCCAACCCAATAACAACAACCATAAATGACCTTCTGGGCTTAGATCAAAACTTAAACGTAAATACTGTTGATCATGTAGATAGTTTGAAGGATGGATTTGTGTATGCTGAAGCTTATGAAAGAGCTAATCAACTGACCTCTCTTTCACTATCTTTTACAAGATTAGTCAATAATTTAAGTACTTCTAACATTAATAGCAGTGAAATTTTCCAAGTAATCTTAGATCGAATGGTTGCAATTTATCAAAGTTCTCAAAATGAAGTAAGTATAGAATCCCCAGCCTTCATAGATGCTTTGGTTGATGATGTAAATCTTAAATTTTCTCTTTCTTTGGAAAATGAAATTAAGACGAAAGTAAAAAATATGTATAAAGCTTTCATACCTTTGATACAAGTTAAGCCTAACTTAGCAGCTACACATGGTTTATTTTATTTTGCTACCAATACTTTTTTTAATGATCTTGTTTTAGTTGCATCCAATAATGATCAAGAAAATATTTATTCCAGATATAGTCTTGATCTAATCACTTATATTTCAGAGATATCTGGACAAACAGAATCAAATTTAGCTTTTTCTATAAAAGCTAATTCTGACTTGGTTTCTTCTTTTGAAGATCAGACTTTCAATATAAACGTTTTGGAAAACGACGATTTTGATAGTCAATCAAGTTATAACATTTTATTTACACAGCCTGCCAATGGAACAATAAGTAAGGATAATTTGAATATTTTGGTTTATCAGCCAAATGCAAATTTCAATGGCAACGATTCCTTTTCATATACTCTTGAACAAGGTTCTTTAAGCTCTACCACATCTGTAAATATCTCGGTTCGACCATTACCTGATGCTCCAATCATTTCAATATCATCAACTGAGATAACAATTCCAGAAAATCAAATTAATGTTGTAGATATAGTAGCCAGTGATGCTGATGGTGATCCTCTTAGCTACAGTTTGTCAGGAACTGATTCTGCCTATTTTAGTATTTCTAGTTCAGGAGAGTTATCATTTATAAATCCTCCAGATTATGAAACCAAGTCTTCTTTTGAAGTGACAGTCTCAGTGAGTGATGGAGCTTTATCCGATAGCAAAGATTTAGTCATAAATATTTCTAATGTTTTATACGAAGTTGATCTTTTGGTCTATTACGCCCCTGATATGTTATCTGAATACAGCTCAGAAAATGGAGTTGAAACTAGAGTTTTATATCTGATTGAATCTGCAAATAATGCCTTAAAGAGGAGCGAGTCAGAGGTTCAGTTCAGTTTGCTAAAACTTTTGCCCTATGATGTTGATGTAAGTAACCAATCAGGAAATACAATTTTTTCTTCTCTTCTTGGTAGAGAAAAAATTAAAAAAGATCAAATCATGTATGGAGCTGATTATTTTATTCTTGTTTCAAGATGGGATTCTTCAAAGGGACAGACTGGGGGAACAGCTTCAATTGATTTAACAATAGATAATTTAACCGATTGGGATGCAGCCCATGGATATTTATCAGCTTGGTCTGTTGATCCCAATTGGTCAGAACCGGGATGCAATCCATGCTTTCCTGACAAAGTCTTTGCTCATGAATTAGGACACAATTTAGGTTCAGGGCACTGGCCAGGGGAAACTGGACAATCTTATGCCTATGGTCATAGGGTTGATGGAAATACTGATGGCGACTTCACAGATAGTTTCGACTGGGGAACTGTCATGAGTTATAACGATATCTCACCCGATTATTTTTCAAATCCAAACGTGACATGTAAAAACGGCCTAGCTTGCGGAGTAGTTAATGTTAGCGACAATACCAGGTGGTATAACAACTTAGGAACAAGATTTTCTAGTATTTTACCAGCGAGCTCTTTAGACAATTCAAATACCTCGAATAAAATCAACATTAAAAACTTCTTTCCAAAAATTTCAGGAGGCATTTCTACTTTTTCAAATGCAGGCTCTACACGAATTTTCCAAGTTACTGAGTTTTCCGATGTTGATATAAATGGCGAGATTTATAAAAGTTTTAAATGGGAAAATTCATCTAACGGGAACCCTAAGATGGCTTATCATTTTTATGAAAAGGATAACAAATACTTTATAAACCGAACTGATTACGAGGCAGGTTATAAGTTTTCCAATCAAGATGAATACACTCTTTATAACAATAACAATTTATGTGTTTTCTTTGATTCGTTTCAAAGTGTAGGTAATTATCTAGCAAGAGATTGCAGCAACGCACACTATGGAGACCCTCCAGCTTATAATGATGTTTTTCATTTCAACCATTTCATAAAAAGTGAAAATATAAGCGTTCCGTATGGCAGCTTCGATACGGTTAAATATGTTTTTACAATTTGGGATAATAATAATAGTCCCTACAGTAATACCCCTTATCTAATGCATAGCATTTTTTGGATGAGTCCAACAATGGGCGTTGTTCAGTATCAAGATCATTTAGGAAGAATATGGAAACTGGAAAGTGCTGATTCAGATGGAGATGGCATTGATAACAAATCGGATAATGATGATGATAATGATGGCGTATTGGATACTTCCGACGCCTTTAAACTAGATCCAACTTCTTCTGTAGATTCTAATTTAGACGGTATTCCAGATTAGACTGTTATTCTTGTCTTGTTGAATAGTCTTCTTCGCTAAATTGAGGTATCACCAGACCTGCTTCGGCAGTATTTACTAAGTAGGTCATTTTAGAATCCCTTTTTAAAAGGAAAACTTTTTCATTTATATGAAATTTACCAAACGCAAGTTCCTCGCCAATTACAACGAAGGATTCATTTTCTTCTGCTTGCGAATAAGTTTTTACAATTTTGTTTTTTGAAGATTTTTCTACTGATTTAATTTCTTCCTGAAAAATATTTCCAAAAAGATTTATATTTAAAATATCACCCGGAATAATATCCTGAAATGATTCTTCAAAGTTATTTACTTTTTTAAAAGCAGGGCCGTTGATCGCAGAAATTTCAATCTCACTTGTATTAAATTGCCCTAAATCTAGGTAAATGTTTTTTTTTGATATTCTATTACTTAAAGAAGTTAAATCAGTTAATTTATTTTGCAATTCTGTTTTATCCTGCTTGATTTCTAGAATTTCTTGATCATTTTTTTTATAAAAATTTTTTTCGTATATATAAAAATATAAAATAAAAATTATTAGTATTGAAAGAAGGCTAATTATTAATCTCATATCCTATAAATTATCTTAAAAAATGAATTGTAAGATAAAATTAAAAAAAATTATTAATAGTATTTTTAAGTGATTAATCTCGAGAACATAGAGCTGATAATTGGAAACTCTGGAAGAAATTTTTCTGGAGGAACTTCCATTACGATTCAATTATTGGATTATCAAGAAAAAGAAATGAATCTAGCTATATTGGGATCAAGATTTATTCCAGAGCATTTTACGACTTTAAATTATTTACAATTTCTCTTGCTTACTAGAACAAAATTACCTAGTGGCAAGTTAAGAGTTTTCTACACGAGAAAAAATAATGAAATGATTCAAGGCCTGATTGCAAAGTATATATTTCGTTCAAAAATTAAAATTATTTTTTCTTCATCTGCTCAAAGAAATCATACTAAATTTACCAAATGGCTGATGTCCAAAATGGACAGCGTCGTTTCAACGTCTAGGAAGGCAGGAAGCTATCTTGATAAGGAGCCTGATAAAATAATTTCTCATGGCATAGATCTCAATAGATTCTCTCTACCTGAAGATAAAGATAAAGCTTGGCAAGCCTTGGGATTTCCAGGGTCTATAGGAATTGGAATTTTTGGGAGAGTTAGATATTCAAAAGGTATAGATATTTTGGTTGATGCAGCTTTAAAGGTTTTACCGAAACATCCAAAAGCTACAGTAATAATTTGTGGAGAGATTCAGTTAGAAGATCAGACTTATAAAAATAACATGTTAAGAAAAATAACTGATGCGAACTTAGAAAAAAGAATATTATTTCTCGGTAAGAAGCCTTTTGAAGATTTACCTAAACTATTTAAAGGCATGTCAGTTGTTGCGGCATTAAGTAGAAATGAGGGATATGGTCTCACTCCACTAGAAGGTATGGCATCTGGCGCAGCTGTACTAACCAGCTCAGAAGGCGTCTGGGACGAGTTGGTCAGAGATGGGATCGATGGATATGTAGTAAAAACAAATGATGTTTTTCAAACTTCAGAAAGATTAAATACATTAATAGAAAATAGTTCTAAAACGAAAATCATGGGCGAAAATGCTGCAAAATATATTTCAGAAAATTTTTCTGTTGAAAAAGAAGCGGAACAAATTATTCAACATATTAGATATGTACAAAATGTATAAAAACTTAAAATTTATTTTTTTTCTTTTCTTCTTCCACTTTTCATGGAGTTTTTCAACAGATTTAGATAATTCTACTAGTCATTTAAAAACTATCATCTTAGGCGCAGGTTGTTTTTGGAGCGTTGAAAAGAAGTTCCAAGAAACATATGGGGTTATAGATGTTCAATCTGGATATGCAGATGGTAAAAATATAAAACCCATTTATAAGGAAATCATCAAAAGAGAAAATAGATTTAATCCAAATAATTATGCTGAAGTTGTAAAAGTGTCCTACAACAGTAACAAAACAAGCTTAGAAAATCTTTTAAAGACTTTTTTTGAAATGCATGATCCCACTCAAGAAAATCGCCAAGGGAACGACATCGGTGTTCAGTATCGTTCATTAATTTTAACTTCGTCAGATGAAGAAATTTCTATTTCTAATGAAATAAAAAATGAGTATCAAAATCTTTTAACTAAAGAAGGATTTGGATTGATCAAAACTGACATAAAAAATTTCACGAATTTCTATTTAGCAGAAAATTATCATCAAGATTATCTAAAAAAGAATCCAAATGGATATTGTCCAGATTATTCAACTGGAGTTGTTTTCTCAAAAAAACCAGAAAAATTTACAGACAATAAGAATTTAGTAATTGGAAAAAAAATACTTATTCTTGAGGCAGAAGGCTGTCCTTATTGTTATAAATTAAGACAAAATGTTTTAAATGATTATAGAGGCTCCTTAGAAATATCTTATAGAAAATCAGATGAACTAGATAAGCTTGAGTTAAAAACACCCACTTGGGCAACTCCAACAATTTATTTTTTAGAGAATGGTAAAGAAGTTTGGTCTCATCAAGGCTATTTATCGAATGAAAAATTCTATAAATCTCTGGGAAAGTTTAAGCTAGGTAAAACAGAAGCTTATGATGTTGCCTTTAATCAAGGTACAGATCCCACATATTGCAAAGAATATGAGTTATTTAAAAATACACCAGATGGAGTTTTCATTGATAAATTAAGCGGAGCCCCACTTTTTAGTACCAAGTACCGTTTTAACTCAAAAACGGGATGGCTTTCATTTACCCAACCTGTAGAAGATTCTGTAACTGAACATATGGATTACAGTTATGGCATGGTTCGTGTTGAGATAAGATCTAAATCATCAGGCATTCATTTAGGACACGTATTCAATGATGGCCCAAATGGCAAACCAAGGTATTGTATCAATGCCACTGTGTTAGAATTCATCCCAAATTTAGACACGTAGCTCAGTTGGTTAGAGTACTACCTTGACATGGTAGGGGTCCCCGGTTCGAATCCGGGCGTGTCTACCAAATTTCTGAGGTAAAAATGCTTGAATTTAATATTTTCAATTCTGCACAAATTTTTGATCAAATTTTTGCATTCATCTGTGTTTACTTACTTACCAGTCTTAATGCTAAAACTCGTTTTTATGGCTTTATTATTGGTACTGTTGGTTTTATTCCAGGAGTTTATTTATTAATTGTTACTGAACTTTGGTGGCTATTGGCGTTTATGCCAATCTGGGTTTATATCAACTACATTGGAATAGTTAATAACTACAGGGAATATAAAAAAACTAAAGTTGCTTAAAAGATATTTTTTTATAACTAAGTTTGTAGGTATTTTCTTCTAATGGATAATCTATTAAAAGGCTTTCTGAGATCAGATCATGCTGGTGAAGTAGGAGCTGTTTATATTTATAAAGGAATTCTTAAAATTGCTAAGGATCCTGAATTAGTTAATTTTTCCAAAAGGCATTTAGCAACTGAAGAATCTCATCTTCAAAAGATTGAAGGAGTGCTTCCAAAAAAAGACAGAAGCAAATTAGTTTGGTTGTGGAAAGTTGCTGGCTTTTTACTCGGTTTTCTTCCTACGCTATTCGGTCCAAAAATTGTCTTTGCTACTATAGAAGCTGTTGAAGCTTTTGTAGAAGAGCACTACGAAGAACAACTCAAATATCTTCGAGCTCAGCCAAATCCTAACCAAGAGCTAATAGATCTTCTTCAGTCGTGTCAGGACGATGAAATTGATCACAAACTTGAATCAGCTGAAAAGAAAAATTTAACCCCAGGTATTTTTATTAATATCTGGACCAAAATAGTAGGCGGTGGCTCGGCTTTCGCAGTCAAGGTAGCTAAAATTATCTAATAAAATTCCAGTTGCATTTTCTCCTAATGTAAATATACTGTATATATATACAGTATTAATTATTCAACCTTAATATTTATGAATTTAAAACATTTAGGGCAGATTGCGGACTCTGACAGAAACTCAGAAACGCCTTTGTTTTCTGAGTACGTTCAAGTAGGTTGGCCAAGTCCTGCAGATGACTACATAGAAAAATCAATTGATTTACATCAACTCTTAATAAAAGCTCCAGCTGCTACTTATCTCGTGAGAGCAAATGGAGATTCCATGTTAAATGCAGGAATCAATAATGGCGCAATACTTATAGTTGATAGGAGTCTAGAGCCTAAACATGGTGACATCGTTATCGCTTCCATCGATGGTGCTTATGCTTGTAAGCGTCTTCAATTAACACCTAAGGTGGGTTTACTATCAGAGAATATTAAATACCCGCCAATTTTTTTAAAGAACGGAGAAGAACTAGACATAATGGGAGTTGTTACTGCGGCAATAAATCAGTTTTAAGATGTTTGCTTTAGTAGACTGTAATAGTTTTTACGCGTCGTGCGAAAGAGTTTTTAGGCCAGATCTTAGAACAAAACCAGTAGTAGTTTTATCAAATAATGATGGCTGCGTCGTTGCTTTAACTAAGGAAGCAAAAAATCTTGGAATCAAGATGTGCGATCCTTGGTTTAAAATCGAAAAGACATTCAAGCAAAAAGGTGGGATTGCATTCTCATCTAATTATGAACTGTATGGCGATATTTCGTCTCGAATTATGAGTATTTTAGAAGAGCTTGCTCCTAAAGTAGAAATTTATAGTATTGATGAAGCATTTCTTGATTTAACCGGTATATCTAATTGCATGGACTTAGAAGAGTTCGGTAGAGTCTGTCAAAAAAAAATTATGCAGTATACCGGGATGCCAGTTCGTGTCGGTATAGGCCCCACAAAGACCTTGGCCAAGGTTGCAAGTTATGGCGCTAAGCGTTATCCAACTACTCAAGGAGTGCTAGACGTCACTGCATTGCACAAAAGAACAAAACTCATGAAGCTAATGCCGGTAAATGAAATATGGGGAGTAGGACGGAGATTAAATAAGCGCCTTCTTTCCCAAAGAGTTTCAACCGCATTTAATCTAAGCCAAATGGACATAGGACAGGTACGAAAACAATTTAGTATTATGTTGGTTAATACCATTAGAGAGCTAAGAGGAGAGACTTGTATTCCCTTGGATGATGCACCCGCACCAAAAAAACAAATAGTAGTTAGTCGGACTTTTGGCAAACGCGTCACAGAACTAGATTTTTTAGAGGAAGCGGTTAGTGATTACGCAGCCCGAGCAGCTGAAAAATTAAGAAAAGAGGGGAAGGCTTGTAAGAACATTTCTATCTTCATTAGAACCAATCCTTTTAGAAAACAAGATGTCCAGCATAGAGAAATTAGATCAATTTCTCTTTTATATCCAACTAATGACACAAGAGACTTGATTAAGTCTGCAAAACTTTTACTAAAGGACTTATATCGAAAAGACTTTAACTACAATAAAGCTGGCATTATGTTGAGTGATTTTTTTGATGAAACTGTATATCAACTAGACTTGTTCAAACAAAAAGACAGAAATACTAGAGACTTTAAGATGATGAGCTTAGTCGATCAAATTAACCAAAGTAATTTAGGACCTGTGAGTTTTCTTGCACAAGGAATTAAAAAAGAATGGTCAATGAAAAGAGAATTACAATCTCCTCGATATACGACCAACTTACAAGATATTCTAGCGGTTAATTAAAGCTTACTTATTAGAGAACCAAGCTACATCGGCAGTAGATTCTTCTATTTTGTTTTGAACTCCTAAGACTAAAGAAAAGAGTGCCATTCTAATTAAAAGACCGTTATCGGTTTGTCTGTAAATAGCCAGATTAGGATTTTGATTGAGATCAGGATCTAATTCGTTTGCGTCTGGACGAGAATCGCGGGGAAGAGGATGCATGATTATGGTATTGGGTTCACAGTTTTTAGTATAAATGTCTTGGTTTAAAGACATGAGTCCTTTGTACTTTCCAGACTCAGATTTACTAGAAAATCTTTCCTCTTGAATTCGAGTCATATAAATAATATCCACGTCAGAAATACCTTTTGTGATGTCATCTGTTTCAAAAAAACTTACAGAAGATTCTTTAAAAGTTTCTTTAATAGAGGATGGAAGTTTTAACTTTTTAGGAGAAATTAAGTTTATGGTTACATCTTGATATAGGCAGAGAACCTTGCATAAAGAATGTACAGCTCTTCCGTATTTTAGATCACCTATCAGAGCAATTCTCAAACCATCAATTGATTTATTCTTTGATTCCAACTCTTTTTTTATAGTGTAAAGGTCCAATAAAGCCTGACTAGGATGTTCATTATCACCATCGCCTCCATTTATGACAGGAACCCTTGAAGCTTCTGCAAATTCGTTAACCGATCCCGCTTCATGATGTCGCATGACAATTATGTCGCTGTAGCCACTTAAAACTCTTGAGGTATCATAAAGGGATTCGCCTTTAGCCAATGAAGTTGCTTCTATTCCTGTAGTCTCTCTTACTTCTCCGCCTAAAATATTAAATGCACTTCCAAAGCTTATTCTGGTCCTTGTACTAGGTTCGAAAAACATGTTTGAAAGAATCGCTCCTTGAAGCACACGAGTAATTCTTTCTCTTTTTGCGTAAGGAACTAGAGCGTCAGAGGTTGTAAATATTTTTTCTATGTCAGTTCTTTCAAACTGATCTATGGAGAGAATGTGGCTTCCAAGGAACTCCATCGCGGCCATTCTAGCATTAAATTATTTATTTTATGGAATTAATAATTTTTTAAAATTCTTGTATCATTAATTCATGTCTAGCGATTGTTTGATACTTAATGGAAATGGAAAGCCTCTGAGTTATTTTCCTTTATCGGCAGTAGATTGGAAAACTGCTGTCAAATTAGTATTTACTAGAAACGTTATTGTTATCAAAGAGCATGATGATTGGGAAGTAAGATCGCCATCGCAATCTTTCAAAGTGCCGAGTATTGTCATGTTAAGAAAGTATTACAAGTTTTCAAAAAAAGTTAAGTTTTCTAGATCTAATGTATTTTTGAGAGACATGTTTACTTGCCAATACTGCAAAAATGTTTTCGAAAAAAAAGATTTAACTATTGATCATATAATTCCAAAAAGTAAGGGCGGAGAAACCAATTGGTTAAATGTAACTACCTGTTGTAAATCTTGTAATTTATCAAAGGCAGATAAAATAATTGACCCTTCTCCAGAAGTAAAAACTCCTTCTTTGAGAGATCTAATCAAAGGCCAAGAATCTATAGGGACAAAAAAAATAGAAACCGATTGGCAGGAATACATAGTTGCCTAAATTAATTCAAGTAATCTTGAATTAACGATTCGGTTAAGATTTCCGGCAAAATAATTGGTACGCTTTCCTCATCTGGATAATAAATATAAAGCGGGATGCTAGATCTTCCAAAGCTAGCAAGTTTTTTTGCAATTAATTCATTTTTATTTGTCCAATCTGCCTCTAAGTAAAAGATATTTTTTTTCTCAAAAAATTTTAGAGTTTCTTCAGTCTTTAGAGCAACTCTTTCATTTACTTTACAAGTAATGCACCAATCAGCTGTGAAATTTAAAAAAACCGGACCTTTTGCTAAGTTTTTAGCTAACTCCTCATCACTAAAAACATTGCTATCTTGCTGAAGAGAAGCTTTTTGTATTGGCAAAGTAAAGAATAAGGAAACTAAGACTGCAAGGTAAATAACATTTCTAAATTGCAATCCTATCTTAGAATATATTTTGAGTTGGTTTAACCAATAAAAAAATACAATTAAAGAAATCCCTAAAAGTACTAAGATAAGCTGAAAAGAATCAATCTGACTACTTAAGACCCATACCAGCCACAAAGCAGTAAGAATCATAGGAAAGGCCATAAACTGCTTAAAAGTTTCCATCCAAATTCCAGGTCTTGGGAGTAAGGACAGCATACTCGGAAAAATTGATAAAAGAATATATGGCAAAGAAAATCCAATTCCCAAAGAAAGAAAAATTAAAAAAGATGAAAAGCCTGGCTGGAGGATTGCAAAACCCAGTGCAGAGCCCATAAATGGAGCAGTACAAGGGGTGGCAACAATCACTGCTAGAAAGCCTGTACCAAAAGAATTCATATAGCTAGGAGTACTAATTCCAGAGGAACCTATACTAAGTAAAGAATTTAAGAAATTAACATCCAACAAAAAGAATCCAGCTAAGAAAATAAAGAGGAAAATCAATAAACTTACAACGAGAGGCGACTGGAGTTGATATCCCCATCCAATGTCCATGCCTAATCCTTTTAGAAGAACTACGGAAAGACCAATTAAAACGAACATTAAGATTGATCCAGACGAAAAAGCGAAACCATGTAATGAGGTTTGGGCTTTATTTTCAGAGTGATTGATAAAATTTAGAATTTTCAGAGAGATTACAGGAAAAACGCACGGCATTAAATTCAGTAAAAGGCCACCAATTAAAGAAAATAAAATTGCAGCTGAAAGAGAGATGAATTCTGGATTTAAGGTTGATTGAGTAGAGATAAAATCAGAAGCTAATTCAATTTCATAATCACCTATATTTGTTTTTAAAATACCACCTGACAAGCTTTCAGCCTTATTCTTTTCAAGAAGTTTTATATTTAGATTAATTTCATCAAAGTTTTTTTCTAAGTTTTGATTGGATGAGTAATCAATTATATTTTCCTCAAAGGGAAAGAAATAAGCTTTTTTTATATCAGAACCAATATCACTAAGATTTAGGATAAGTGTTCCACTTTCAATTTTAGAGTTTATTTTTTGCTTTAACCTTTTCGGAATAGTCGATTTAACTTCGCTAATTAAAATGTTTTTAATTGAAAAATCATTACCGCTTCCTTTGGAAAGTACAAAGTTCACTTTTCCTTCTTGAGGTATACAAACATCTGCACATACCAACCATTTTGATTTCACAGAAAATTCATTGATTGGATCAAATTGCTTGGGGAGAGACAGTTTGAAAAGAAGCTTTAACTCATTTGTATAACCAAAAGTAGTTAGTGGAGGATAAGGTATCAGTTCAGGAGTAGGCCAAACTGGCTCAGAAATATTAAATCCTTCAGGAAGGTCCCAATTAAAAGATGCAGGATCTCCTGAATCTCCAGGATTGATCCAATAGGTATGCCAATCTTTATCTAAATTGAATCTTACAACTAAGAAGATTTCACTTTCATTAGCAATAACATCTCTTTCAGGGATTACTTCGAAAGATGAATTTGAGGCGACAAACTTGTTTTCTAATAAAGCTTCAGAGCTCAAAAGAATTAACGATAGAAATAACAGGATTGGATAATTTCTAAGCCTTGCCATAATTACTACTTACTAAATTAAGATTAAAGCCTGCAAGTTTACTTGCCTCTTCAATCTTTTTATCACTCTTAGTTGAAAAGATTATTTGCTCATTAGCAGGAATTATTACCCAAGAACCTTGTTGGATTTCTTTTTCAAGTTGACCAGAACTCCAGCCTGTATATCCAAACGAAACTATAAATTTATCAGGAAAATTTTTATTAAGAATTGATTGGATTATATCTGGTTTTGATGACACTCCAATCTCAGAAGTAATTGCATGAGTTTCATCATATTTTTTTTCTAAACTATGAAGTACAAATGGTGAAAAAGGGGTAACAGGACCTCCTAAAAATACTTTATCATCATTTAGAATTGCTTCTAGCTCTTTGTCGGGTTGTAAGGCAAAATCTTTTAAATTAATTTTTACCTTCTTATTTATAATAATTCCAAAGGAACCTTCTTTATCATTTTTACATAAGTAAATTAGAGCATTTTTGAAATAGTTTTCTTCTTCATCAGTTTGACAAAAATATAAGAAACTATTTTCTAGTTCAGTAATCATTATTATTTCAATATATTGCTTATATTCATTAGAATTCACAATATATTTTTAAAACTTATGAAAACTTCTTCTATTGAACTAATTCCAGAGAATTTATTGGCTTCGCATAAAAGAAAGCTTTATGCCGAAGATAAAATTACTCCAGAAGAGCTTGAATTAGTAAAAAAAATTAAAGATAAAGTTTTAGAGAATAATATATCTCTTATTTCTCACTACTACACAGATACAAAAATTCAAAAAATTACCGAAGAACTCAACGGGTGTGTTTCTGATTCCTTGCAAATGGCTAAGTTCGGAAAAGAATCCAAATCAAATACTCTGGTAGTCTCAGGTGTAAAGTTTATGGGAGAGACCGCTAAAATCTTAAGTCCAGAAAAAAAGGTTTATATGCCTACCTTAGAGGCAACTTGCTCTTTAGACTTAGGATGTCCTGCTAATGAGTTTAAGAAATTTTGTGAAGACTTTCCTGATAGAGAAATAGTCGTTTATGCAAATACCTCAGCTGAAGTTAAAGCTATTTCAGATTGGGTTGTTACTTCTAGCATTGCTTTAGATGTCATCGATTATCTCGATTCTGAAGGAAAAAAAATTATTTGGGGTCCAGATAAACATTTAGGAAGATATATTCAACAAAAAACCAAAGCCGATATGGTTTTATGGGATGGAGCTTGCGTTGTTCATGAAGAATTCAAATATGAAGGTCTCAAATCTCTTATGAAACTACACCATGATGCTGAGGTTCTGGTTCATCCAGAATCACCTCATGACGTGATAGATTTAGCAGACTGTGTTGGCTCAACTTCACAAATAATAGACTATGCTAACAATTCGTCTTCGAAGAAATTTATAGTCGCAACTGACAAAGGAATTTTTTATCAACTAATGAAAAATAATCCAGATAAAGAATTTTTTGAAGCTCCAACCGCAGGAGACGGCGCTACATGCAATAGTTGTTCAAGGTGTCCTTGGATGGGCATGAACTCTCTTGAAAATTTATTAGATGCAGTTTCCGACAAAGGAGATGAAATCAATGTAGATAATGAAATTTTAAAAAAAGCCCAGATTTCTCTTAATCGCATGGTCAACTTTAAATAAATTGAAATTAAAAAAAGGCATAGTCAGTAATAGCGTAAAGAGAGCTTTACTTGAAGATGGATATAAAAAAGATCTTTCTTTAAAAGCAAGAAACATCAATCTAAAGAATATTTTAAAAGCGTCTCTAATATCTAGGGAAAATGGAATCTTAAGTGGTAGTCTATGGTTCGAAGAATCCTTCAAGCAAATTGATAATAAAGCAAAAATAAAATGGAGCGTAACTGAAGGAGAGGCTTTTAAAAAAGATAATATAATTGCCGAAATAAATGCTAGCTCACAATCAATTCTTTCAGGAGAGAGAACAGCTTTAAATTTTTTACAAATGATGTCTGGAATATCTACTAAAACAAATAAATATTCAAAGCTCCTTAAAAACAGCAATATTGAATTATTAGATACCAGAAAGACTCTTCCCGGGCTTAGATACGAACAAAAGTATTCAACTTTTGTTGGAGGAGCAAAAAATCATAGATTTGGCCTTTTTGATGCAATTATGCTTAAAGATAATCATCTAAAAGCTTTTGGTGGTATTAAAAAAATAAAAAATATTAAATTTCTAAAAAAGGGTGATTTTTTAGAGATTGAGATCGAAAAGCTTTCTCAAATTAAAGCAGCATTGAAAAGCAAACCGGATATTTTATTACTCGATAATTTAAATCTTAGCGAAATAAAAAAAGCAATTTCTCTTATTGACAATAAATGTTTGATTGAAGTTTCAGGAATAAAGAAGCCAGAAGACATTAAAAAATATAAAGATCTTCCTATCCATTATATTTCACTAGGAGATCTTACAAAAAATATTGAATCTATAGATTTTTCTCTAAATATTTCATGAAGCCGATAGTAGTTTTTTGTTTGTTTTTATTAATCCTTTCTGGCTGTTCTAAACAAAATGAAAATATTTCAAAGCAAGATAAAAAAATTTATGAATTTTCTTGGTGTAGTTATAAGGACGGTTTTAAAGCTCAAGATCTAAATAATGAATTAATATCTTATTTAGGATTCTTAAAAAATCTCGAGGATCAACATGGACTTTACAAAGAAACTAAATACTTGAATCCATCTTTTAAACAAAAAAAATATGATTTTTCTTGGCTAGATATTTTTGAAAATGAATTGGAAAAGAAAGCGTTTTATGAGTTCGCAGAAAGCTCTGAAATTCACAAAAATTGGTTGAGTAGCAAAGATGAAATAATTATCTGTGATACTCAAAAACAGACATTTTATGAAACTAAAATTACGAATAATTATGATTTTTTAGATGGCGATCAGACATATGTAGGATTTTGCAAACTAAAAGATGGATTTGATTTGGATTTCTTAATATCTGAGATAAGGAGAAATTCTATTTTTATGGATAAACCTTATAATCAATTAGTTCTTACTCCTGATTTCAACATGATAGATTTTAATTTTTTGATTTACTTAGAAACAAATTTTGTTATGAATGATCTTAATCTTTTAAAGAAAAATGGACTGGATAATGCTTGTGAAGAATATGAAAATTACTCTGCAAATAGTTTATTATTTAATACTTACACCATCGATTAACTGAGGTTCAACTTTGAAAAAATATTTTTATTTAAGTCTTTTATCCTTTTCAATTTTTAGTTTTTCCGCAGATTATGACTTCTCCGGATACACTAAATATTTAAATAAAGAGATAAATAAAGGCAACTATCCTGGATTTGTAACTTTAATTTATCAAAATGGAGAAATTATTTTTTCTGACACAAGAGGTTTTTCTGATATTGAAGAACAAATTCCTTTGAACGAAGATTCTCTTTTTAGAATTTACTCCATGACAAAGCCCATAACTGGCGCTGCATTGATGGTTTTAGTTGAACAAGGAAAAGTATCTCTTTCAGATCCTGTAGAGAAATATATCCCTGAGTTTAAAAATACAAAAGTTTTAAATAAAAAAACCAAACAATTAGAAAATCTAGATAGATCTATAACTTTGTTGGATTTAGCAACTCATTCTTCTGGTTTAACGTACTCATTCATTGACAAAGGAAAGATAAAAGAAATTTATGACCAAGAAAAAATTTACCCATATTACTTTTTGGATAACGTTTCGTTAGAAAGACCTGCCAAAAAAAGTTACCCAGATATTTGTACTTTTTCTGAGAAGGTCGCTACATTACCCCTGGTTCATCAACCAGGAGAAAAATGGACTTATTCTATAGGTATGGACATTCTTGGATGCATTATTGAAAGGGCGTCCGATCAATCTTTTGGTGATTTTCTTAAGAAAAATATTTTTGACCCTCTAGGAATGAAGGATACATTTTTTGAGGTTCCTAGTTCTAAGCAAGCTAGGATGATTGATTTATATGCTCACAAAAAAGGTTTTAAAGAATATGGCGTAGATGTTCCAGATAAAATAGTAAGCCAAAAAAATAAATTAATACTTCTTGATCCCAAAGAAGATAGTTTCTTTTTTCAAGGTGCCTCCATAGAAGATGGCGGATCTGGATTGGTATCTACTGCTAATGATTATCTCAAATTTGCAACAATGCTTTTGAACAAAGGATCTTTTAATGGAAAGAGGATTTTAAATCCAGAAACTGTCGAAATAATGACTTCAAATCAAGTAGAAAAAAAAGCTAAACCATACAAGTTCGATGCTTTTGGTTTTGGAGTTACTGTTGGAGTTGCTCTAAATTCAAAAAAAATGAGAATGAAAAGAGGAGATAATTCTTATTTTTGGGGAGGTGCTGCTAGAACTTTGTTTTGGGTAGATCCTGAAAATGATTTGGTTTTTGTGAACATGTCACAGGTTTTGGGAAGTCCAAGGATAAATAATAAGGTAGAAAAATTGGTTTATAAGGCGCTTGGGATTTAAAAAAACATTCATCACAGAAGATAAGATTAGATTTAAGATACTAGATCTTCTATCCAGGAGAGAACATTCCTTTAAAGAATTAATCAATAAATTAAAGGATAGGGTAGATTCAGAAGAAAAGCTTTTTGAAGAGTTAACAAAGTTAAAAGAAGAAAATCTGCAGTCAGATGAGAGATTTGCTGAATCCTATACTCGCTCAAGGAGTGTAAAAGGTTTTGGTCCTGAAAAAATTTCTTACGAGCTTAAATCCAAAGGAATAAGTGAAAACCTCATAAGCAAGATAGTGTATTCTGATGAAATAAACTGGATGGAGATTATTAAAAAAGAGTTTAGAAAAAAATTTATAGTTGATAACGATTTTGCTGAAGAAGATATTTCTCGTGCAAAAAAATTCCTCTTACAAAGAGGTTTTGAATTTGATCAAATAAACCAATTATTTAAATAATGAGTTATTTAGTATTAGCAAGAAAATGGAGACCATCCAATTTTTCAGAAGTTGTTGGTCAGGATCATGCTGTTGCAGCTTTAAAAAATTCCGTTTCTTCAAAAAACATTCACCACGCATATCTATTTACAGGTACCCGAGGTATCGGAAAAACATCTATTGCTAGAATCTTAGCCAAAGCACTTAATTGTTCTGAATTAATTGATAACACAGAACCTTGTAATGCTTGTGAATCATGTACATCAATAAATGAAGGAGCTGCAATCGACTTTATTGAGATTGACGCGGCATCAAGAAGAGGTATTGAAGATACTAAAAATCTTTTAGAAACTATTTCTTATTTACCTTCATCATCAAAGTATAAAATCTATTTGATTGACGAAGTTCATATGCTGACTCCTGAAAGTTTTAATGCTTTGCTAAAAAACTTAGAAGAACCGCCTCCCCATGTAATATTTATGTTTGCAACCACAGAATATAAAAAGATTTTGCCCACAATAATTTCTAGATGCCTCCAAATAAATTTAAGTTCTGTCTCTGTAAATGTTATTTCAAATCAATTGGGAGAAATTTTTTCAAAAGAAAAAATAAAATACGATGAAAATTCTTTGAGGCTTATTGCCGAAGCTGCACAAGGAAGTCTTAGAGATGCTCTATCTATATCTGAAAAAGTAATATCCTTTTGCAATAGAAACCTTAAAGAGAAAGAAGTGAGAGATGTTTTGGGAATTCCAGAACCTGAAATTATTGATAATCTCTTGAAATCAATTTTAGATGAGGATGTAACAGAGGTTCTATCAATTCTTAAAAATTATGGAGAATATGAAGATCATGAATTTTTATTAAAGTCTTTAATGGATTTAATTCAAGACATTGCAATTAGTCAGTTTGAAAAAAAAGGATCCAAAAATAATATCAATGATTTTTTAAAAACCGACCCTGCTAAACTGCAGTTTCTTTATCAGTTAGGACTTTCCAATTTAAAGCATTTTAGTTTGGGCTATGATTCTTTTTCAATACTGAAAATGACTTTATTAAAAATGATTGCCTTTTCTCCTGAAAATCAAAAAAAAAATTCTTTAAAAATTAAAAAACAAGATAACTCTGAAATACACTGGCCAGGAATATTCTCTGATTTAAATCTAAATGGCATATCGAAAAATCTACTCAAGCAAGCAAGTGTTATTCAACAAGAAAATAATTTAAAACTATCTTTTCCAAATAACGTTCTTTCCTTACTTAATGAAGACCAAAAAAAAGATATTGAAAAAAGCTTTGAAGATTATCTAAAAATGGAACTGGTTTTCATCTACGATGATGATGTTGATTCAAAACTTACACCGGAATACGAGAAAAAAAATAAAGATAAAGGAATTAGAAAAAATATAAAAAAAACCATGGAAAAAGATAAAAACTTCAATGAAATCATGGGAGGACTTAAAGTTGAATCTGTAAAATTTAATAAAAAAAATGAAACTTAGTCCTAAAATTTCTGAATTAATTGATTCATTAAAATCTCTTCCTGGAATTGGTCCAAAATCAGCCAGAAGAATGGCTCTTTCATTATTGAGTTCCAATAAAGAGATTGGTTTATTGCTTGCCAAATCTATAGAAGATGCAATTTTAAATATTCAATTATGTCAAAAATGCTATGTTTTAAATGATCAAGAGCTCTGTGAAATTTGTAACTCAGCGAAAAGAAATAACAATTCTATATGTGTTGTAGAATCAACTTCAGATCTTTATTCAATTGAAGAAACATCTGAATTTGATGGCAGATATTTTGTTCTTAACGGTCTACTTTCCCCAATCGATAATATTGGCGCTGAAGAACTAAGGATAGAGAAATTATTAGATCTCATAGAGGAATTAAATTCAAAAGAGGTCATACTTGCATTAAATTCAACATTAGAAGGCGAGGCTACTGCATATTTTTTACTGGAAAAATTAAAAAAGAAAGATGTAATTGTTACAAGAATCGCACAAGGAGTTCCGGCAGGAGGAGATTTAAACTATGTTGATAATAATACTCTTAGAAGAGCAATTTCCTTTAGAACTGAATTAAAATAAAACCATGGCTATTAAATCAGATTATTGGATAAAAAAAATGTCTATAGAAAATGACATGATTTCTCCTTTCCAACCTACCCAAGTAAAAATCAATGAAGAAAATAATGAAAAATTAATTTCCTATGGGCTTTCCAGCTATGGATATGACGTAAGGTGTGCAAATGAATTTAAAGTATTCACAAATATCCATTCAGCAACAGTTGATCCAAAAAAATTTGATAGTTCTAGCTTTATTGATGTTACTCAAGATGAGTGCGTAATTCCTCCAAATTCATTTGCTTTAGCAAGAACGATTGAGTATTTCAAAATTCCAAGAGACGTTCTTACAATTTGTCTCGGTAAATCAACCTACGCAAGATGTGGGATCATTGTAAATGTAACTCCTCTTGAACCAGAATGGGAAGGGCACGTAACCTTAGAATTTTCCAATACTACCAGTCTCCCAGCAAAAATTTATGCAAATGAGGGCGTAGCTCAAATGTTATTTTTTCAATCAGATGAAATTTGTGAGGTAAGTTATAAAGACAGAGGAGGTAAATATCAAGGCCAAAAAGGAGTAACTCTTCCTAAAGCTTAACTCAATCTAATTCCCAATCAACATTAAATCCTCTTCCGCCTTGGAAAACCTTTATTGTTTCTTTGTCAGAATCGTTCCGAATCAAAAATTTAAAGTATCTTTTATCATCTCTTTGCTCAGTGAACTCAAATACTTCAACAAGTTTTGATTTATAAATAATTTCTTCTCTTTTGTTCAAAAAAGACTTTATTTTGATTTTTCCCTTGTCGAAATAATTTATTTTAAACTCGTCCTTTTTAAGATAATTCATTTTAATTTGAATCTGTAGAGTTAGGTTATCGTAAAAATTTTCTTCAATTTCAATTGAACCTTTCTTTTTACCGAAAGAATAAGTAATAATTTTTCGATCCCCTTCTTTTTCAACTTTATAGGTCTGATGATCCTTTCTCAGTCCTCCTAAAACATCTAGCTTCCTAAATCCAGATTCCAAGACAACATTTCCATTGTCTATACTAAAAATAGATTCTTGTTTTATGGTGAAGAGGGGATGTTTACCAATGGATGAAATCTTCCAACTATTTTCAGATATTTTCTCTAATGTTTCTTTTACCGATCCAGTTGGTTTTGATGAATAATAATTTTCATAAGGATTTAGATCAAATAAGAATATTTGATTACAAAAAAAACAAAACAGCACTTTAAATAAAATATTCTTTACCATCTTTATGATAGACATCATCTATTTTTATTTTGTTATCGATGATGGATATTTTACCTTCCTGAAGTTCAGTTAATATTTCTGGATAAATAAAATGTTCTATTTTATGAATTTTATTTATAAGGTCGTTTTCTTTTTCCTTTGCATCCACTTTAACTTTTGCATAGCCAATTATTGGACCACTATCTAGTCCCTCATCTACAAGGTGAACCGTAACCCCATGTTCTTTATCTTTGTTTTCAAGAACTTTTTTGTGAGTATTTAGACCTGGATATTTTGGTAAAAGAGAAGGGTGAATATTTATTATTTTGTTAGGGAAATTCTTAACAAAATCTGACCCTAATATTCTCATAAAACCTGCAAGAATTATAAAATCTACACTTTCTTGCTTTATTACTTCTTTAAGTTTCTGATCATACGATTTACGATCCTCAAAATCTTTATGATCTAAACACAAATTTTTTATATTGTGTTTTTTTGCTCTTTCTAAACCATAAGCATCCTTGTTATTTGAAATAACAATTTTTATAACAGCTTTTAAACGACCATTTTGAATACTATCAACTATTGCTTGAAAATTTGTACCATTTCCTGATAAAAGAATTGCTAGGGCTAATTTTTTGCTCATTCAAAAAATGATTCCTTTATTTGATTTTCGTGGACCTATAAAACCTAATTCAAAATATGGGATTTTTAACTTTTTTAAATGATTCTTGCATTGTGTTAAATCGCTTTTGCTTATCGAAAGTATCATGCCAATGCCACAGTTAAATGTTGATAACATTTCCATTTTAGATAGATTTGATTTTGACTCAATTAAACTAAAAAGATCATTATGAAATGGATACTTTGATCCGATAGAAATATTTGCGGAAAGATTACTTGGAATTATTCTTTCTAAATTTCCCGTAAGTCCTCCTCCAGTAATATGACTTAGGGCATTTAAATGAATTTTATCTTTAAGGAATAAAATTTCTTTTACATAGATTTTCGTGGGCTTTAATAGAGCTTTTCCCAGAGCAGATCCTTTGAATTTTTGATTTAATCTAATCTGCTTTTTTTCAATGAGTTTTCTAACCAAAGAAAAGCCATTTGAATGCAATCCATTAGATTTTAAACCTATCAAAACATCACCTTTTTTTACTTGGTTTTTAAGCTTCTTTGAGCTTTTCTCTAAAACTCCAACACAAAAGCCCGCCAAATCAAACTTACCTTTAGGGAAAGCGTTAGGATGTTCTGCTGTCTCTCCACCGATTAAAGAGCACTGAGAATCCCTACAACCTTTTGTTATTCCTTTAATTATTTCTTTTGAAACATTAAGATTTATTTTATCTGTAACAAGGTAATCTAGAAAAAAAAGTGGCTCTGCTTGTAAAGTAATTAAATCGTTTACGCACATTGCTACTAAATCTATACCTATTGAATCATAAACTTTCATCGCATCAGCAATTTCAATTTTTGTGCCCACTCCATCAGTACAACTTATCAAGACAGGATTTTTGTATTTTTTTGGCAGAACAGAAGCAGCAGCAAAACCTCCTATAGAGCCAATTATTTCTTTTCTAAAGGTAGTCTTAGCTAAAGGTTTTATGATATCTACTAATTGATCGCCCCTTTTTATGCTTACTCCAGAATCAGCATAGGAAGTTTTGTTTGATCTAGACAAAGGATTTTGAATTTAAGTTCTATTAAAAAAACATATTATAATCATTTTTAATGCTAAAAATTATTAAAGTTATTTTTTTTATTTCTCTTATTTTTTCTGTTTTAAATTTATACAGCGAGGATTACTCTACAATTGTTCAAGGTGATGATGAGGAAGTTTCTGAACTACTTCAAAAAGCTTTAAACCAATCAATATTAAAAGTATTAGGCAGTCAAAGGGACTTCAATCTTAATCAACAAAATTTTAAACAATTAAATCCTAATAATTTTGTAAGAGAGTACAAATTTATCGAATTTAATGATGAGGAAGCTCTTGAGGTAATGATTGATTTGAAAGCACTTCAGGAAAAACTACTGGAACTAAATCTTGGAATTTCTTTTTTAAAAAATCCAAAAGTTGCCGCTTGGGTTCTTTGTAAGCCAGATTACTCATCTCTTCAGGCTGCTAAATCTTTAGATCAGAAATGTAAGTTTGTGAAAAAAGAATTTGATAGGGTTGCAAACGAGAGGGGCATAACAATTGTCTACCCTATATTAGACTCCCGAGATATTAGTTTATTTAGCTTTGAAAATAATTCTAATTTAGAGAATTTAACAATTTTTAATGATCGTTATCCTTCCGACGGATGGTTTTTTTGTGAAATTTCAAGTTCAAGTGAATGGTGTTTTCTTCCAGAAGATATTGAAAAGAAATTTTCTAAATTAGATGTTGAATCTAAATATAAGCCAGCAGTCGGCATAAACATCTTAATTGATAACTTATTTAGTAACCAAAGACTCAAAGCAAGCTCACAATCCAATCTTCCTTACTATTTAGAAATTAGAGGATTAAAAAAGTTTTCAGATCACAAATCATTTGAAAATATATTAAAAAATATTTTATTTATTAATAATCTGAGTTTAATGTCATTAAGAAATAATTCAGCTACTTATAGTTTTAATCTTTTGTCAGAGGAAAGAAATCTATTGAATTACTTTGATGAAATTGAAAATTTAATCCTTATAAACAAAGAAAAAGATAAACTTTTCCTAGCTTTAGGCGAATAATGATTGCGTCCTCAATACCTAATTTCTTAACCGTTTTTCGTTTTTTTTTAGTTTACCCGATCGTAATAAGTATTTTAGAAGAAAATTATCAACTTACCCTTTTTTTCTTTTTTCTGGCAGGAATATCTGATTTTTTAGATGGATATCTTGCAAGAAAGTACTCTTGGGAAAGTAGATTTGGGAAAATATTTGATCCTATTTCAGACAAAGTCCTTGTCATTGCTACACTTATATCTCTTTCTTTAGTTGGAGAAATAAATATTTATTTAACAATGTTTCTTCTGAGTAGAGATCTCTTTATTATTGTTGGAGTCATTTTGTCTTCCCTTCTAATTGATAATTACGAAATAAAGCCTTATTTTTCAGGAAAATTTAATAGTTTCGTTTTGATGACTTACCTCGGATTTGTAATCATTGAGGTCTCATTTGGTCTTGTTCCCATAGTTTTCTTGAATTTTCTGATGGTAGCGCTCTTAATAACTTCTCTTTATAGCGTAATTGAATACTTAAACTATCCAGGTAGAAAAGTAATTTCCCAAATATTCTTTTAATGAATCAAAAAGTTTTAGATATTTTCTTGCCCAAAGAGAGATCATTGGATCAGTTGAAAAACTTTTCATTTTTAAAAAAAATGATTTCTGAAATTGAGTTATTTTTTAGTAATGAAGAAAATTTTTTATTACTAAACATCAAAGAAGATTTAATAAGAAATTATTTATTTCATGCTTCTTTAAATTCCTACAAAATACAACCCAAAATAATCGATCTAAATGAAAAGATTTTCAATCCGGATGTATTTAAATATCCAATGGTGTTTATAAAAAACTTATCAAGTGATACTTTAAATCAAGAATCAGAGATTTTTCTATTTAATGGCTTTAATTATTGTTTAAACCAAAATTCCAAAATCTTATTTTCAAGTAATGATTTCATTAAAAATTTAGATATTAAATTGGCAGATCTTGAATCAAGATTGAATACCGTTTTACCTGTTGAGATTTTAAATCCTGCTGATGAAGAAAAAATGAACTTAATTAACTTTGAACTTCAGCAAAGGGGCTTAGAAATCAATGACAAAGAAATGAAATACATATTTACGCATCATTCTCGAGATTTAAATAGTTTATTAAATTTAGCAGAAAAACTTGATGAAATCTCCCATCAAGAAAAAAAATCTATTTCAATAAATTTAATAAAGAAAATTATTTAAAAACTATCTTAATTCAGGACAAACTAAACAAATTAACTTCGTTTCAATTTTTTTCTTACTGACAAGTCTTTGAATATCTATTGATTCTATAAAGCCAAAAAGGCTATAAGTTGAATTCAAAAAAGAATTAAAAGATGCAAATAAATCATCAACAATTCCTGGAGAAGTAGATATATATTTTATTTTGAAATCTGAAATTCCTGATTTCTCTTCAAGAATTTTAATACCATCTTGAAATACCCCAAGAGAGTCGACAAGACTATTTTGAAGAGCTGATTTGCCAGACCATATTCTTCCTTGGGCAATCTTTTCAGTATTATCGATAGTTAACTGTCGGTTCTTTGACACAAGCTTGATAAATTTATTGTAAGAACCATCAACATAACTTTGCATAAATGAAGACAAGTTATCATTAGGAGGTTCCAATAACGAAAAATTTAATTCGTTGGTAGAAACCTTATCATAGAGTATTCCGACATTTTCAAAGGAATCTTTAAAATTAGGCAAGGCTGCCCAGACACCAATGGACCCAGTAAGAGTAAATGGGTTTGCAATTATTGTATTTTGATTCATAGAAATCCAATAACCTCCCGATGCAGCAATATCTCCCATTGAGATTACTATTGGAATTTTTTTATTGAGAAGTTCTAATCTTTGTCTGATTATTTCTGAGGCAAAACCACTTCCTCCTGGAGAATTTACTCTAAGAAATAAACCTTTAATTGACTTATCTTTATCAATTTTATCGAGAGTTTTTGAAAAGTTTTCACTGGAGATCGCTCCTTCTGCATATTCACCATCTATTATTTCTCCAGAGGCTACTAAGACAGCAAATTTATTATCTGAAGAATTTTCATTGTTCAAGAGCGCTAGGTTATCTTTAAAAGATATTATTTTTTCCTCAACGAGCGAAGATAGATAGTCATTTAAGTTCGTTCTTACAATTAAAGTGTCAATCAAACCCTCGCTTTTGGCTAGCTTTGCAGTGTCACCATCAAATTTTTCCGTTAATTTTCCGAGATTATTTATGTAATTATCTATTTTTAAATCTGAAATTTTACTTCTATTTTTTGTAACTATTTCTTTCCAAGAATCCCAGACTTCAGAAAGATAAGAAGATGTTTGGAGTCTATCTTCTTCAGATAAATTATCTCGAGTAAAAGTGTCCAATGCTGATTTATATTTTCCAGAAACAAAAGTTGATACGCCAATATTAAGTTTTTCCAATAATTGTTTAATAAAAGGTTTCTGTGAAGAAAAGCCATCTAAAAGAACTAAACCATTCTGATTCAATAAAATAGAATCAGCATAAGAAGCCAAAAGATAGTTTTTCTTGTCGTAAAAATCAGAATAAGCAATTACTTTTTTGCCCTGGCTTTTGAAACTATCTATGGCTTGACCAATTTCTAAGATACCAGTGAATGAAATGTCTAAATAGGTTAAATCCATAAATAGTATCTTTACTTCTTCTTCTGTGCCCGCCGTTTCAATAGCCGAAATTATTTCAAACAAATTCAATTCATAGGTTTCCCTCTCAAAAAAAGAAAGATTTGAATTCGTTGTTTCGTTTATTTTTTTTGGGGCAAAAGTTATTACAGCGCTAAGGTCTTCCTTGACGTCGCTAACCAAAAAAGTGATTGCAATGAACAACAAAGCCAAAATGAAAAATAGATTCAAAATAACTTTTCTTGTTAGGTCAACGAAGTTGAAAAATTTTCTTAAGAAGCTCATTTAAAGAAGTATTATATAAAGATTATGAAGTCTATTTTTAATAATTTTTTGATAATTTTTCTTCTGCTCTCTTGCTCAAAACCGGATCTCAATGTTTTTGAAGGAAAAGGAGTTTTTCTTGATGATTTAAAAGGTAAATGGATAGTTTTTAACTATTGGGCAGATTGGTGTCCTCCTTGTATAAAAGAAATTCCTGAATTAAATAATCTTCAGTCTAATTTCTCTGATGATTTAAAAGTTTTTTTAATTAACTTTGATATGTTGGAAGGAGAGGAATTAAAACAACAGTTAGAAAAATTTAATGTACAAGTAGACTCTTTATTAACAGACCCTTCTATTATTTTTGATTGGGTCATACCAGAGAACCTTCCTGTTACATTTATTGTTAATAGAAAAGGAGAATTGGAACTTACGTTAGTTGGACCGCAAACAGAAGAAGAAATTATTAAATTGTTATCTCTTTAAAGAAACAGCATTGGATTTACTTTTGTTCCTAATAAAATAATTTCAAAGTGGAGATGAGGCCCAGTGACTCTTCCAGAAGAACCAACTGTTCCAATTTTAGAATTTTTAAGAACATTATCTCCTTCAGAAACAAAAGTTTCGTTTAAATGGGAATAGGTAGAGATAATACCATTACCATGGTCAATGATTATTAGGTTGCCTCTATAAAAAAATTCACCAACAAAAATAACTTTGCCATTTTCTGGAGCGACTACTGACGTTCCAGTTTCCGCCGCTATATCTAGTCCTAAGTGGGGATTTCTAGGGGAACCATTTATAAAACGTTTCACTCCATACTCACTGGAAATTATCCCTTTAGCAGGGAAATTGAACTTAGTATCCTGATATTTTTTTATTGATTTTACAGATATCTTTCTTCCATAAATTTCTCTTTCGGTCTTAATTCTTGTTAGATTTTCATTAGAGATTTGGTTGAACTTATTATCTTTAATTGTAATTCTAGATTCTCTGAATTCTTTTTCAGAAAGAATTATGGTCTCTCCCATAATTGTGAATTTCATTTTTGAAGAATAAGAAATGGGGTATACAAGTCGATGACCAGCAATGTCGTTACAAATATATTTTTTATAAGAATTGTCTAGATTTTCTTTGCTAATAAATCTATTTAGAAGGCCTCCTTTTTCAAGTGTTTCATTTGGAAATGAACAAGGAGATACCTCAGCTAATTTGAAGTTTGTACAACTAAATAAAAAAGTCAGACAAAAAAATATTAAAAAATTATTTAATTTCATCTATTTTAGTTATTTCTGAAAGAATGAGATTTCGTTCAGTTCTAGTGAGAATTTCATCTCCCTCAGTTAACTTCGTGTTATCCAAGAGCTCACCATCTTTGGTGGAAACGGTATAGCCCCTCGATAAAACTGACAGAGGACTAAAAGCTTGTAATTTTGATGAAGAAGTATCAAAAGAATTTTTTTTGCTGAAAAGAACTTTATTAAATACATTTTTAAAAATTAATTTTTTACTCTTTAAATCTGCTTTTTGATTTGAAAGCTTTATGAGTGGATTTCTATCTCTTAAAGAAGTTCTTTTTTTAATGAGGTTTAACCTTTTAGATGAAAACCTATCCTTTTGTAAAAAAACAATTTTATTGAAGCTTTCATCAATTTTAAAAATCTTTTGATCTAGATTAAAATTAATTTTTTTTAGAACATTGAATGCATCACTAAAATTTTCATTTTTAGTTTCGAGATAATTTTTTATTGATATTGAGATTGATTTTTCTAGAATCTCAATTTTATCAATAATTTGTGAGTGAGCTTGGCTTGCTATTTCAGCTGCTGCTGAAGGAGTTGGAGCCCTTAAGTCAGAAACTAAATCGCAAATTGTAAAATCCGTTTCGTGACCAACCGCGCTTATTACAGGAATTTCAAGAGCATAAATCTCTCTTGCAATATTTTCGCTATTGAAGCACCAAAGATCTTCTAGGGAGCCACCGCCTCTAGCAACTATTATTAGATCTAATTTTTCTGTTTTATTAAATTCTCGAAGCATGTTTAATGCATTTATTATTTCGTTCTCTGCTTTGTCTCCCTGCACCAAAGAAGGGGCTAAAATAAGTTTTGATAAGGGCGCTCTTCTTTCCAATATATTTCTAATATCTTGAATTACGGCGCCTGATGGCGAAGTTACTACACCGATATTCATCGGTAATTCAGGAATTTCTTTTTTAAAAGATTCATCGAAGAGACCTTCTTTTAAAAGTTTATTTTTTAAATTTTCAAAAGCCTTTAACAAATCTCCTTCACCTGAATACTCTAAGCTTTCTGCTATAAATTGATATCTACCTTGCGCCTCAAATAAGGATAATTTTCCTTTTAGGACTATCTCGTCACCGATTTCAGGAATATTTTTAAGATATGAGTTTTTAAATTTAAACATCACACAACTAATGGATGAATTCTCATCCTTTAAGGTGAAGTACCAATGTCCAGATTGACGATAATTGGTAAATTCAGAAATTTCTCCTTTTACCCAAACATCATTGAATTTTTTTTCAAGAGTAAACTTAGCGTTTTTATTGAGTTGAGAGACAGAAAAAATTTCAGGAGAATTTTTTTGTTCTTTACTTAACATTGTTACAGTATATCTATACTTCCCATAAAAATGACAAATCTAAATTCAAGAACAATAGGAATATTATCAACATCTATTGGAGCCATACTTATTGGCGTTGCTCCAATTTTAGTGAGAACAAGTGAAATCACTCCTTCTTTGACAGGATTTTATAGATTTCTCTGCGCGACGTTCATTCTGTTTGTTTATGGGATTGTAAAAAATAAATTTATCAATCTCAAGTACAAAGATATTCTGATTCTTGCAATACCAGGACTATTTTTTGGAAGTGACATTACTTTATGGCATTGGTCAATAGATCAAACATCAGTTGCTAATGCCGCTCTTTTTGTTAATACAGCTCCCATTTATGTGGCCATAATTTCTTATTTTTTATTTAAAGATAAATTAGATTTATTTTTTTATTTTGCTGGTTTTTGTTGTCTTGGAGGAGTGTTTTTAATTTTATTTGAACAAAATGAATATCAAACCTTTTCCGGAGATTTATTATCTTTAGTCGCTGCGGTCTTTTATTCAGGATATTTAATTTCAGTTAAAAAGTTTTCGGAAACTTATGAAACTTTTCATTTAATGTTTTTTTCTGCATTATTTGGATGCATTCCGCTTTATTTGGGAAGTCTTTTAGAGATTGGTCATGCCTTTCCTGAAACAGCCTTGGGGTGGTCAAATATTTTGTTCCAAGGCTTATTTATTCAAATTGCAGGACAAGGCTTAATTATTTATGGACTTTCTTTAATAAGAGTACAATTTTCGTCATTAATACTCTTAATCCAGCCGCTCACAGCAGCTTTTCTGGCCTTTTTACTATTTCAAGAAATGTTCTTAATCCAGCAGATTTTCGGTGCTATTATTCTTTTAATCGGGATTTATTTAGCAGGAATTTCCGATCAAAAAACTATAAAGAATTAAATGTCAGAAGTGATAAAGATAGCAAATTGCAGTGGATTTTATGGAGACAATCTATCCATAGCAAAAAAAATGGTTGAAGGTGGACCAATAGATGTTTTAACAGGAGATTATCTTGCTGAATTGACGATGACTATTTTGTATAACCAGAAAATGAAAAGGGGAGAAAATCTAGGATATGTAGGAACCTTTCTGAAACAGTTTAGAGATGTAGCAAAACTCTGCAATGATCAAAAAATTAAAATTGTTTCTAACGCAGGAGGTTTGAATCCTGCTTCAATGGCAGCTGAAGTTGAAAATATAATCAAAGAATTGAATCTTGATTTGAAGGTCGCTTACATTGATGGAGACGATTTGATGCCTAGACTAGATGAATTAAGTTCGTCTGGTGAAAAACTAAAAAATATTGATAAGAATAACGATCTTTTTTCTTATGAGAAAAAACCACTTACTGCAAACGCTTACTTAGGAGCTTGGGGTATTAAAGAGGCTTTAGATAACGGCGCTGATGTGGTCATTTGCCCGAGAGTCACGGATGCTGCTGTAGTTATAGGTCCTGCAGCATGGAAATTTAATTGGTCAAGAAATGATTATGATCAGCTTGCCGGAGCCCTTGCAGCTGGCCATATAATCGAATGCGGTGCTCAAGCCACTGGCGGTAATTATTCTTTTTTTAAAGAAGTTCCTACTTTTAAAGATATTGGTTATCCAATAGCTGAAATAAACCATGATGGTAGCTTTATAATTACCAAACACCCAAATACCGGAGGATTGGTTTCGGTTGGTACCGTCACAGCACAGCTTCTCTATGAGATAGGTTCTCCTGCTTATGTAAATCCAGATGTTATTTCTCATTTTGATACTCTAAAAATTGAACAAGAGGCCGAAGATAGAGTATTTGTTTCTGGTTGTAGAGGAAGTAGTCCACCTAAAGATCATAAAGTTTGTATTAATCTTGCGGGAGGTTTCAGAAATGGGACTGAGTTACTTCTTACAGGTTTAGATATTGAAGAAAAAGCTAAATTAATTACTGAAACTATTTTTGATTCGGTTGGCGGTAAAGAGCAGTTTGATAAGGTAGATATACAGTTACACAGAACTGATAAAGAAAATCCAGAAAGCAATGAACAGGCACAAGCCTTTCTAAGAATTGATGTGATGTCTCAAAATCCAGATTTAGTTGGGCGATTATTCAGCGCTAAAATAATTGAATTAGCCTTAGCAAACTTTCCTGGCTGGACAGGAAGAAGTGGAGTTGTCCCTAGCGGACCTTATATTGAGTATTGGCCAGCATTGGTTGATAGTAAATTTATAAAGGAAAAAGTGCATTTTGATGGCAAGACCATGGAAGTTATTCCAACTAGCCAACTGGACTTTGAAGAAGTTTATTACCAAAAGGAACCAGCTGAAGTAAAACAAATAACTGAAAATCCTGATACGGAAATATTTTTTGGAGATATCTTTGGCACCAGATCTGGAGATAAAGGGGGTTGCGCTAATCTTGGTGTATGGAGTAAAAATCCGGAAGCTTATGGATTTTTATTTGATTATTTAACAGTTGATAAATTGAAAGAATTGCTCCCAGATTTAAAATCTTTTGAAATTGATAGATTTGAATTGCCTAATATTTTATCTTTGAATTTTTATATTCACGGAATTTTGCAAGATGGAGTTTCTTCATCAACAAGAATGGACGGGCAGGCAAAATCTCTAGGGGAATATTTAAGAGCTAAAAAAATTAATGTGCCTAAAATTATTTTAAAATAAGACGAAATGACAAGTAAAAAACTTTCAATAGAAAATCTAACCTTTCAAGCAACTAAAATAGATGTTTCTAACCACATTTTAACTATTACTTTGAACAGGCCTGAAAAGAAAAATGCACTTAACAATGTAATGATGAATGAAATAAATTATGCACTTGCGTATGCCAAACAAGAAAGAGCTATAAGAGTTGTAATTATTGCAGCGGAAGGAGATGTTTTTTGTGCAGGAGCAGACTTAAATAGAAAACAGGAAGAATCAAACGTTCCTAGGCTGGAGGGATCAGACGATATAAGTCTCTCAATTAGGCATTTGTATAAACCTGTTATTTGTAAGATTCAAGGATCGGTTCATGCTGGTGCTCTTCTAATGGTTACAAATTGCACTCACGCAATCGCTGTTGAATCTGCAAAATTTTCGGCTCCTGAAATTCTTCGTGGGGTTTGGCCTCATATGGTTATGGCTGGATTATTTAGAGTTATGCCTAAGAGAGTTGGATTAGATTTCTGTATGCGTGGTCAGGCAATAGATGCGAATAAAGCTCAAGAGTGGGGATTGATTAATGAATCTGTACCTCTAGAAGCTTTAGATGAAACTGTTGCTAAATTAGCAAAGGATTTAGCCAGTCTTGCTCCTGGCACAATGCAATTTGGTCTTGAAGCATATGTAAATCAAGACAATATGAATTTTGATGAAGCATTGCCTTACTTAGGAAAGAAAAGTGCTGAAACTTTTGCTGGTCCTGATGCAAAAGAGGGAATTGCTGCTTTTCTAGAGAAAAGAGAGCCCAAATGGGATTAATCCAAGACAACTAAGGTTTGACCGTTTTCTACTTGTTCACCTTTAGAAACTAAAATATTTTTAATCTTTCCAGATGACGGAGCACTTACCTTATGTTCCATTTTCATCGCCTCTAAGATAATCAAAGTATCTCCTTTTTTAACGGAAGAACCTTTTTTAATTTGGACTTCTACTACCTTTCCTGGCATTGGTGCATTTAGACCGCCTTCAATTGTTCCTGAATCTTTAACTTCAAATTTGGGTAAAACATTAAAAAGCAAATCACCCTTGTAGGTATGAATCAATAAAAGATTATCTTCAAAAGATACCTTTGATCTGAGTCTAGATCCCGATATTTCTACATCTATAAAATTATCTTGCCAATCATAGACGGTTGCCAATTCTGAATCAGAAAATTTAAACTTACCATCTCTTGATTTTTTATAGTTAATAACAAAATTTGTATCCTTTAAAGAAAGTTTAACTTCCTGAAAAGGTAATCTTGCATTGTTCCACCCTGAATCCATATTCGTTAAAACAGAAGCGTTTTCTCTATTCAATCCTTGAATCCATAAACTTGCTGCTTTTGCATAATTTTTTATTTCTTCTTCGGAAAGGTCTACTTCTCCACTTAGTTTTTCTTTCTCGATGAAATCAGTAGTGGTAGCACCTTTTAAAAATTTCTCAGATCTTAAAATAGCTATTAAGAATTCTCGGTTTGTTTGCATTCCACCAAAGTGACTATTTTCTAAAGCAAGAGCTAATTTTTTTGCAGCTTCTGTTCTAGTTTCTCCATAAGAAATAACTTTAGCTAACATTGGATCAAAATCAGGAGTAATGATTGACCCTGATTCAATTCCTACATCCCATCTAACGAGAGGATCATCTGTCGGTAAAAAAGAAATCATCTTTCCAGTTACTGGTAAGAAATCATTATTTGGATCTTCGGCATACAGTCTCACCTCTATAGAACTTCCAAACCAATCTATATCGGATTGGTCATAACCTAAAGACTCACCTTCGGCTATTCTGAGCTGTTCTTTTACAAGATCAATTCCGGTAACTTCTTCAGTAACAGGATGTTCAACTTGAAGCCTAGTATTAACCTCGAGAAACCAAAATTCTTTTGTCTTCTCATCAACGAGAAATTCAACAGTGCCAGCTGATTCATACTTCAATTTGGAAGCTAACTTTATGGCAGCATCTCCCATTTTTTCTCTCATGGAATCATCAACCATGGGCGAGGGCGACTCTTCAACTACCTTTTGATGTCTCCTTTGAATTGAACATTCTCTTTCTCCCAAATGAACCAAATTACCAAAGGAATCACCAAGGATTTGTACTTCTATGTGTCTAGACTTTTCAATGTATCTTTCTAAAAAAACTCTCTTATCGCCAAAGCCACCCTCAGCTTCTCTCTCTGCAGAAGCAATAGATTCTTTCAAATCCTTTGAACTTTTGACAATACGCATACCCTTACCACCACCTCCTGCGGCAGCTTTAACAAGGATAGGATAACCAATTTTGTTTGCATCTTTAGCTGAAGAACCTGAAGGTAGGGTGGGTACACCGGCTTTTTCTGCTAAAGTTTTTGCAGTAATTTTATCTCCCATTTTTTTTATGGCATTTGCAGAAGGACCTACCCACTTGATTCCTGCTTTTTTTACATTATTCGCAAAATTAGCATTTTCAGATAAAAATCCATAACCAGGGTGAATTGCATCTACATTATTTTTTTTAGCGATTTCTAAAATTTCTTTAGCATTTAAATATGAATCTGAAAGTTTAAAAGACTGATCTGCCTCTCTAACATAAGGAGTATTTTTATCAGCCTCTGTATAGATAGCTACACAGGTTATTCCCATATCGTGAGCACTTTTTATGATTCTACTTGCGATTTCTCCCCTGTTTGAAATCAACAATTTTTTAATTGTCATAACCTAAATACCCCAAATCCTTCAGACCCTTTAACTTCTTTATTATTAACAATCGATAAACACATTCCCAATACATTTCTCGTATCTCGGGGATCTATAATTCCATCATCACTAATAACGCTTGTAGCTCTCAAAGCTTTGGAACCCTTGTCATGAGAGATTTGTTGATTTTTAACAATTTCTGCGTCAGCTTTTTCATCAAATCTAAGACCTTTTCTTGCAGCTTGACCTCTTCTCACGATAGACATCACTCCTGCGATCACTTCTCCACCCATTACTGCAATTTTTGCAGTTGGCCAAAGAAACGTGAAAGAATTCCCAAATTCTCTTCCGGACATTGCATAAGTTCCAGCCCCATATGAATTACCTACTATCACTGTAAGATGCGGAACGTTTGAGTTTGAAACAGCATTTAACATTTGAGCTCCTTTTTTAATGGAACCATCTTGTTCATAATCTTTTCCGACCATAAATCCAGTGATATTTTGAAGAAAAACTAAAGGTAAATTTCTTTTGTTGCATAGTTGTATGAAGTGGGCTGCTTTTTGAGAAGCATCGGGAAAAAGCATACCGTTATTTCCAAGCACACCAACTGGGTATCCGTGAATGGAAATAAAACCACAAATTATTGTCGGTCCAAAAAGTGGTTTGAATTCTTCGAACTTTGATCCATCGGAGATACGACCGATTATCTCTCTGATATCAAAAGGAGTCTTTAAACTTGGCTCGATAATTCCCAACAAGTCTTCTTGACTATATTTAGGAGGAGCTATTTCAAATCGAGGATTATTCCCTTCTTTATCCCAATTTAAATGAGACATTACTTCTCGAGCAATTCTTATTCCATCTAAATCATCCTCAGCTAAATATTCAGCTAAACCAGACTTTTCGGCATGCATTTTTGCACCCCCAATGTCTTCTCTGGAAGAAATTTCACCAGTTGCCATTTGAACTAAAGGTGGTCCTGCAAGGGCAACATCTGCTTGGTTTTTAACAAAAATATTATAGTCCGACATCCCAGGTTGATAAGCTCCTCCAGCGGTAGCAGTTCCAAAAGCAACAGTTACAGTTGGAATATTTAGTTTTGAAAGCTCAGTTATTTCATAAAATTGTCTACCTGATTCAGCAAAATGACCCATTCCGCCAACAGCAGCTCCGGCTCTTGGACGTAAATCACCTCCAGCAGATTCAACAAATTGAATGAAAGGAATTCGACAATCTCGTGCAATTTGCATACATCTCATCCATTTTTTTACAGAGTAAAAATGCATTGCTCCTGCAAGAACAGTAGGATCATTTGCAAAGATTACACACTCGATTCCTGAAGATACTCCAATACCAGCAAAAGCACCGCCACCTATAGGGTATTCAGATTTGTAGGCCGCTAAACCGCTAATTTCTAAAAAAGGACTATCTGGATCCAAGAAGTGGAAAACTCTTTCTCGAACTGGAAGTTTTCCCCTTGCTGCTAATCTTTTATGATGATCTGGACCACCGCCTGCTTCAGCTTCATCTAATAGTTCATTCAATTCAGAAATCATCTCTAGCATGGATGACTTGTTGTTCTCAAATTCTTCAGAATTTAAATTTAGTTTTGATTGGAAGGGTTGAGATTCTAGTTGCTTCATTACTTCTTTATAAAGAAAAAAATATGCACTAATTTTTTCACAATGTCCATTTGATTATATTTAATTTGGGTATAATGCTTTCTCTTTTGGGCGACTAACTCAATTGGTAGAGTGCCACCCTTACAAGGTGGAAGTTACAGGTTCAAGTCCTGTGTCGCCCACCATCAAAAACATCATTTTTTAATTGGCATATTTATTTTGAGTGTTAAATTAACCTTGTGAACAAATACAGAAGAAAATTCCTAAAGAGTTTAGCCCTACTTTTACTTTTTCTGCCTATACGTATTTTTCCGTCATTTAATAAAGAATCGGTTATTTCTTTTAAGTATGGAGTGGCGAGTGGGGATCCTACAAATACTAATGTAATTTTATGGACAAAAATCTTACCAATGGGTAATCCAGAAATTAGAGTTAGGTGGGAAGTTTCAAGTTCCAAGGATTTTTCAAATCTTATTACCTATGGTCATGTCAGGACAAATTCTAAAAAAGATTATTCAGTTAAAGTTGATGCAAAAATTCCAAAAAAGTTTAATGGTGAAAAAATTTATTATAGATTTTTAGCAGATGGCAAAACCTCTGATATTGGAATGACATCAACATTACCTAGCGAAAATCCAAATAATTTTAATATCGCTTTTTGTAGCTGCTCAAATTATCCTGCAGGATATTTTAATGCTTACAAAGAAATAGCAAAAAATGAAAAAATAGACTTGGTTTTGCATCTTGGAGATTATCTCTATGAATATGGTCATGGTGGTTATGCGTCAAAGGATGCAGAACAAATGGGCAGAGTTGTAAATCCGAAACACGAAATGGTTTCATTGGATGATTATCGAAAAAGGTATGCGACATATAGGTCTGATCCCGATCTAAAATTATTACATCAAAAAAAACCTATGATTTCTGTTTGGGATGATCATGAATTTACTAATGATAGTTGGCAAAAAGGAGCTCAAAACCATTCTAAAGATGAAGGTACATTTGCTAATAGAAAAAAGAGTGCTCTTCAAGCTTATTACGAATGGATGCCAATCCGTGAGAAAGGCAGAAAAGATAAAATTTGGAGAAATTTCAGGGTAGGAAATCTTATAAATTTGATGATGTTGGATACCAGATCATACAAAAGAGATAAACAATTAGATATAGAAAAATACTTTGACGGTAATTCTTTTAATAAAATTTCTTATTTAAGAGATATTAATAAACCAAGAAAACTTCTTGGTAAAGAACAGTTCAACTGGATAAGAAATAAAGTAGATAGTTCTTTTAAATGGTCTATTTTTGGACAACAAATTCTAATCGGGCCAAAATATTTACCAACAATTTTTAAGGCTGTCGACAAAGAAAACTTTCCAAAATTTCTTCATAAATATCTTTCTTTAGCTGGTACTGAGATTCCTTACAATACAGATCAGTGGGATGGATATCCAAAGGAAAGGGAAAAGTTTTATAAAACTATAAGCAATTCTCAATCCAGCCTCATTCTTGCGGGTGATTCACACAATTCTTGGCTTTCAAATCTATTCGATAAAAATAATAAATTTGTTGGCGTTGAAATAGGAGCTCCTTCTATCACATCTCCAAATTTTGTTGATACTTTTGGAGATTTTACAGAAGCATTGGATAAATCATTTATTGATTCAAATAAAGATCTTATTTGGACTAATGGAAGGAACAAGGGTTATGTAGAGCTTAATATTTTTGCGGAATATGTAGACGTCAAATTCAATTTTGTTTCCTCGGTTAAATCTAAAAATTATAAGAATTTAAAACCCATAACTTTTAAAGTTAATCATAGCGAAGCAATCACTTAGATTAGGTTTTTATATTGTTTTTGTAAGTTACTTTCGTTTCATACTATGTATAATTGTTTTCCTAAATTGGACCGGTAGTTCAGTTCTGGTTAGAACGCCGCCCTGTCACGGCGGAGGTCGCGGGTTCGAGCCCCGTCCGGTCCGCCATTAAAATATGTACATTACTGTTCTTAAATCTAAGTTACATAGAGTAAAAGTTACTTCTACAAACATTGACTACGATGGATCTTGCGGAATTGATAAGGACTGGATGGATGCTCTTGATATTAAAGAATATGAACAAGTTCATATCTATAATATTTCAAATGGAAATAGATTTGTTACCTATGCCTTTTCTGAGGATGCCGGAAGCAAAAAGATTTCTCTAAATGGCGCTGCTGCCCATAAAGCAGATACTGGAGATTTAATAATCGTATGTACTTACATGATGGGAAGTAAAGGTGATAAATTTCAAGAACCAAAAATTTTAAAAATTGAAGATTAGGAGATAATGATGAAAATTGAAGATTTGTTTTCAGTAAAAGACAAGGTTGCTGTTGTCACTGGAGGATCTCGAGGGATAGGTGAAATGATTGCATCAGCGTATCTAGCAAATGGCGCTACTGTATATATTACGTCTAGAAAGGCTGATGTTTGTGATGCAAAGGCAATAGAACTCTCAGAAAAATATAATACTCAATGTACATCTCTTCCATCTGACTTATCTTCTTTAGAAGGAATAGAGAAGTTTGTAAAAGAAGTAGAGGCGTTAGAATCTGGGATTGATATTTTGGTAAATAATGCTGGAGCAGCATGGGCAGAACCTATAGATGTTTTCTCAGAAAAAGGCTGGGATAAGGTGATGGATCTGAATGTCAAAAGTGTATTCTTCTCTACGCAAAAGTTTCTTCCACTGTTGAAGAAAAAAGCTACAAGAGACGATCCTTCTCGGGTTATCAACATAGGTTCAATTGATGGTATTGGAACTCCTGTTTTTGAAACATACCCTTACAGTGCATCTAAAGCCTCTGTTCATCATATGACAAGAGTGCTTGCCGCAAGACTTGTTAGAGAAAACATTTTAGTGAATGCCATTGCACCAGGACCTTTTCCTAGCGATATGTTGGGTTCAGCAGTAGCTCATAACTATGATGGCATTATTTCCAGAAATCCAGTCCATAGAATGGGTAGAGCCGAAGATGTCGGCGGTTTAGCTTTATATCTTTCATCAAAGGCTGGTTCTTACACTGTAGGAGAAACCATTACTTGCGATGGCGGAACAATCTCTGCAACTGGTCACGATTTGAGTGAATAAAAAAACCCCGTCATTTCTGACGGGGCTTAAGAATAAGTATTTCAACTTAATTCTTACCTTAAGCGGGCGAACCGGCAAAAGGTCGGAATCGGGTTAACCCGTTGTCAAGAGGCACCCCCTGAAATTCCTGCTAATTCGTTAATACTAATTTGGACCACCTCCTTCACAGGGTAAGAATAAAACGCACTTTACTAGGAACCCCTGATATTGAACCTAAGTGCAACACTTGTATCTATTTTACTACAAGACGAGAGGGTAATAAAAGACCGATAAAAGAAGGATATATAGAAATGAAATTAAATTAATAAAAATTCCTGCTCTTACCATTTGCTGAATGGGAACTAAGTTTGAAGCAAAGACTATAGAGTTGGGAGGAGTTGCAACTGGCAACATGAAAGCACAGCTAGCAACAATTGTTAGCGGTAATGTAAGCAGCAAAGGGTTTATATCTAAATTGAAACCTACGCTAGCAATTACGGGCATAAAAGTAATTGTCGTTGTTAGATTGCTTGTTAACTCTGTAAGGAATAAGACCAACAATATAATCAAAGCAACTACTATAATGGGATTGATATCTGCAGGTATCAAATTAGCTAACCATGAGGCAAGGCCGGTGGAATTTACTTCATAGGCTAAAGCCATACCTCCACCAAATAAAAAGATAAGCCCCCATGGAAATTTTTGTTGTAAGTCATCCCAATTAAGCAAATAATCTTCTCTATTTTTAGAACTAACAAAAAATAATGAGATGCCTCCTATCATTGCAATAACTGCATCTTCTAAAAAATCTAATCCTGGTAAATCGTCTAATAATTTTCTAAATACCCAACAAAAGGCAGTTATTGAGAAAATTATTGCAACCATTTTTTGCTCTGAAGTAATCTTTCCTAAATCTTCAAGCATTGTTCTTAGTTTTGAATTTGTTTCCGGAGAAGCCTTAAAATTTATTGGAAAAATTAAAGAGGTTAAAATAAACCAAACAAGAGGGACCATAATTAGTGTCACAGGCAGTCCTATTGCAAGCCAACTTATGAAACCTATATCTTGATTAAAATTATCATTTGCATATTGAATAAGATAGCCATTTGGAGAAGTTCCAATTGGAGTAGATATTCCTCCCAGAGAAGCTGAATATGCAATTCCAAGGAGTAGAGCAAATTGAAAATTTTTACTCTCACTTGGAAGCAAATCTTTCACTGTCTCATTTATTACAGCTATGACTGACACTCCAATTGGCAAGAGCATTATTGCTGTTGAGGTATTCATTACCCACATACTCAAAATTGCACTTGTTAGCATAAAAGCAGCCACGATATTTTTTGCCTGCATGCCACTATACTTTAGGATATTAAGCGCAATTCTTTTGTGCAAATTCCACTTTTGCATAGCAATTCCAATCATGAACCCACCAGCAAAAAGGAACTGAACTTTATTCATATATTCTCTACTGATAACTCCAATTGGATCTATTCCTAACAAAGGAAAGAAAATTAAAGGCAATAGAGCCGTTGCATAAAGTGGCATTGCTTCAGTAGCCCACCAAATTCCCATCAGTAAAAAAATAGCTGCAGTTAGCTTACCTTCGTTTGATAATCCATCTGGGACAGGCATGAAATAAATACAAACAAAAATCGCAAGTCCAATCCAAAAACCGATTTTTTTGGCATTAAATGAATTCATTTGAAATACTTAGTATAGTTTTGTCCATAATATGCTGAATTTATCTAAAAATAACAATGACTAAATATGTTTTATCCATTGATGGTGGTGGAGTAAGGGGTTTAGCTTCAGCAACATTCTTAAGTGAACTGGATAAGTCAACCAATAAAAAACTCTCAGATAGCTTCGATCTAATTGTAGGTACATCTACAGGAGGCATAATAGCCCTGGCAATTTCAATTTTAGGTCTTGAAGGTGACGATCTGGTAAAAATTTATTCAAAAGAAAATCTTAAAAAAATTTTTTCTCCATTGAGGTATAGATTTTTGGGATCGAAATATGCAGGCAAAATAAAGAGAAAAACTTTCGAAGAATATTTCAAAGCTGAAACACTGAGTTCTGCAAAAACACCATTAATTATAACTGCATTCGATTTGGAAAGAAGACGGGTAAAAATGTTCAAATCTTGGAAAGAAGGTTACTTGCCAGCCAGAAGAGTAGCTGCTGCAACCTCAGCAGCACCAACTTACTTTCCAGCTGAATCAATAGAAGGCCAATGGTATCTTGATGGTGCAGTATCAACTAATAATCCTGTTCTTATAGCTCATGCAGAGTCAAAAGCTTTATGGCCTAATGAAGAAATAAAAATTCTAAGTATTGGCACAGGTTATAATGAAAGAAGATTAGATGGTAGGAAAGCAAGAAAATGGGGTTCAATTTCTTGGCTAAATGCCGGAATAATTCAGATCTTAATGGAATCTAATATAGAACATGTTATTGCACAATCCCTATTCAATGATAATTATTTAAGAGTAGATTCTTCACTTACTGGCATTAAATCATCATTTGATAACACCTCTAAAAGAAATTTAGACTCAATTAAAAAATTGGGAGAAAGTTGGTGGGAAAGATTTGGTGAAAAATCCAAAGAATTTATTTTGTAACTGTTTCATGAATAAAATTTCAGTGCTAGGTGGAGGTTCTTGGGGAACTACGCTTGCTAATCTGTTAGCTGCTAAAGATTTAAATGTTTCTATCTGGGCAAGAGATCCTAAGATCTTTGTTAAAAAGAAAAATACTCTTATTAATAAAAAATATCTCCCTAAATATACACTTTCTTCAAAATTAAAAATTCAACAAGATATCAAAGAAGCTGTTTTAAGTGCTAACTTAATTATTATTGCAATTCCTTCTAAAGATTTTAGGAAAATTTCTTCAAAAATATCTAAATACTTAAATAATCAAAAAATTTTGATAGCAACAAAAGGCATAGAAAATGAGTCATTTATGACCATGAGCGAAGTTTTCTTAGACGAAACAAACCATTCAAAAAAAAATATCATGGTTCTCTCAGGTCCGAATATTGCTGATGAAATTATGAGAAAAAATATATCAGCATCTGTAATCGCAGGAAGTGATAAAAAATCTTTAAAACAAGTATCTGATTTTTTTAATAGTGATTTTTTTAAAATATTTTTATCAAGCGATACTAAAGGAATAGAAATGGCTGGAGCTTTAAAAAATTTGTATGCAATATGCTCTGGCTTATCTGATGGGTTAGGTTTTGAATCAAATACTAAGGCTATGTTGCTAACAAGATCTTTATCAGAGATGTCTGAACTTTTTAAGAAAATTAATGCTAATCCTTTAACTCTTCTTGGTCTATCAGGAGTCGGAGATTTAATAGCTACAAGTAGCTCAGAAAAAAGTAGAAATTATTCATTTGGAAAGTTTTTAGGTAGAGGAAATAGTCCTAGTAAGGCTTTATCGATGGTAAAGCAGTCTGTAGAAGGGCATAGAACATTAAAAGTTCTTTATTTAGAAAAGAAGAAGCTATCTTTAAATATGCCTATAATTGATGCTTTATATAAGATTGTTTACTTAAAAAAAGACCCAAAAAAATGTTTTTTAAAGTTTATCCACGAAAGTGGTAATATTGACACCGCTTATGACTGAAAAAAATGATGATTCTTCGGAAATTGCCGAAGTCGAACTAGAAGAAAAGAAGAATTTTAAGGATGCCATACCTGAAAAGGTTAAGCATCCATCTACTTGGATCACAGCTGGTTTGATTGTTTTCTACCTATTCTTATTAGGATTCTTAGATTTAGTCTTATGGATTATCGCAGGGACACAATTCTTATTTACCTTGTTTACTAAGGAACCAAATTCGCATTTATCAGCTTTTTCGATTAAATTAAGGAATTACATTGTTCAAATAGTTGATTTTGTAACATATAGTAGCCAAGAAAGACCTTTCCCTTTTAATCCCTTACCTGAAGAAGATAATGATTAAAAGTTATAAAAAAGTCTGTAAAATATAACTGTTTTAAAGGATTTATAATGAGTAAGAAAAATTTTGCCAAAAAGGCTATACCAATTTCCAGACCATCACCTGAAGAGGCAATGGAAGCTGTGAAAACTCTTTTAGCTTTTGCTGGAGACGATCCTTCCAGAGAAGGATTAGTAGAGACTCCTAAGCGAGTCATTAAAGCATACGGTGAATTCTTTGCCGGCTACGATGAAGATCCCGAAGAAGTCCTATCCAAAACTTTTGAACAAGTCGAGGGCTATGATGAAATGGTTATAGTGAAGGGCATTCGAGTTGAGTCTCATTGTGAACATCATATGGTTCCAATATTAGGCGTTGCTCACGTTGGTTATATACCTGACCAAAGGGTAGTAGGTATAAGTAAATTAGCCAGAATAATTGATATTTTTGGGAAGAGGTTACAAACTCAAGAAACCATGACTGCTCAAGTCGCAGATACTATAAATAACGTTTTAAAGCCAAAAGGAGTTGCTGTGGTAATTGATGCTGCTCATCAATGCATGACTACAAGAGGAATTCATAAAACCGAAACAAGTACAGTAACAAGCAGAATGTTGGGTGTTTTTAAAGAGAACGCTATTACTCGAACAGAATTTATGAATCTTATACATTCTAACTCCAACCAATCTTGAGTTCAGAATCATTACCTGAACAAAAAGTCATCCTTGCATCAAATTCTTCTATAAGAAAAAAGATTCTAGAAGACTCCGGAATTTCTTTTAAAGTTGTGCCTTCAGAAGTGGAGGAAGAAGAGCTTAAACAATCTTTATCAAGTAATAATTTTAAAGAATATTGCCTTGCTTTAGCAAAAGCAAAAGCTTTAGATGTAAGCAATAAAAAGAAGAACGCTTATGTAATCGGTTCGGATCAAATATGTTGTTATGAAGACGAAATTTTTAGCAAACCATTAACTAAGGAAAACTGTTTCAAAACGTTATCTAAATTATCTGGAAATACTCATTACCAAAACTGTGGTATCAGCATCTGTAAAGATGGGAAAGAAATTTGGTCGCATTACGCTCAAGCAGCTCTTACTATGAAATCTTTAACAGATTCAGAAATTAAAGATTACATTGATAAAGATGAGCCTTTCATGGCTTGTGGAGCCTATCGATTTGAATCCCTAGGAAAAAATTTATTTTCATCTACCAAAGGTGATGAGACTACCATTCAAGGATTGACTTTAGATCCAATATTAGAATTCTTGGGATCTAAAAAAGTTATAGATAACTAAAACATTTATTAAAAATTGGACAGTCTTACTGTCATAAATTATATTTATTTATCGGAGAGTATTATGAAAAATTTTGAAGGTAAGGTTGCAGTTATCACCGGAGCAGGTTCTGGTATGGGTAGGGAATTGGCCATAGAACTTGCAAAATCAGGAGCAAACATAGCTTTAGCAGAATGGAATGAAGATACGCTCAATGAGACTGCTGAACTTTTAAAAAATTACAATGTAGGTGTTTCCAAACATGTAATAGATGTCAGTGATAAAGAGGCAGTTTTCGCTTTGCCGCAGAAAGTCATAGATGAACATGGCGCTGTGGATATGGTTTTCAATAATGCTGGAGTTGCTTTATCACAAACTATAGAGGATTCGACTGACGAGGATTGGGACTGGGGTTTAGGGATTCTTCTCCATGGAGTAATAAATGGTACTAGGGCTTTTTTACCTCATCTTAAAAAAAGACCCGAAGCAGCCATAATTAATACTTCATCTATTTTTGGGCTTTTATCTGTTCCTACGCAATCCATTTATCATGTCGGTAAATATGGTGTAAGAGCTTTTACAGAAACTTTAGCCCTTGAAATGAAAATGGAAAATTCACCAGTAGAGGTTTATTCAGTTCATCCAGGTCATATTGGTACCAATATCGCAAACTATGGCGTGAAAAACGATAAGTTAGAAATAGATCTTGAAAGAGAAGATGAAAGACCTAATTTGTTTGGTCCAAAAGCAAAAACCAAAGAAGAGGTAGGAGAGATTTTTAAAAATCAAGCTCCAATTAATGCCAATACAGCAGCAAAAATTATTTTAAAAAACATCAAGAAAAAAAATAAAAGAATATTAGTTGGAGGAGATGCTCATTGGTATGACAGAATTCAAAGATATTTCCCAAAAAAATATATTTACTTGTTACCACTTATACCTCTAATTGGAAGACTATTTCCTAAGGACAAGCTTTTAGATAGGTAGTTTATAAATCTATATCTTTGTAATCAGATATAGAAATTTTATCTTTAGTTATTTTCATATCCCCTGAAGGGTCAAGAATTTCTTCTTTGAAGCGATAAATTAAATCGTAATTTCCATTATTACTTTCTTCCAAATAAACCTTTCTTTTCGCTTCAGTATCAGAAAGTTTTTCCTCATAATTTTTAAAATCTCTTTTATTTATTTTTGACTTTATGAAGCTTGGACTTACCACACCACAAGAACCATTATTGCCTCCAAAGCCCTTAGCATTTAAATAGATAGCATCTATTTGTTCTTTATCCACTTCTCGAGTATTCAGACAAAAATCTAAATTATCTGATAAAACATCATTGGCTAATTTCTTAGTTGTATTTATTCCTGGAATCAAACCATGATTCCAAATTCCCAAAGCTGTTATTAATTCGTCTCCAGCAGCGGGACCCATGGTATGACCCAACATCCCTTTCAGAGCAGTGACCTTCCAATTTTTTAGTTTAAATCCCTCAGCGACTCTACTAAGTACATCAGATTCGGTACTTCGATTTTGAAAGGTCCCTGTGCCATGAGCGATAACAATACTCTCTTGAATGGAGCAGCCTATTTTTAAAGTATTAGAAAGAGATTGAGCCATTGTAATGTAGTTACCAATTCCTGGAGAGCTAATAGATTTTTTGAATCCATCCGCATTTATTGCTACGTCTGTAAAACCACCAAGTATCTTTAGACCATTTTCTAATGCAAATTCTAAAGTTGTAACAGCTACAAATTGAGCTGCTTCTCCTAAAATCATTCCCGCATTATCTCCAAAGGGCCGACAGGCATTTTTATGATCTACTTCTTCAGTGTTATCGTCGTTATTTCGAATCTGCATTTCTAGAATTTTTTTATCATCAGCAATTCCTGTAGTAGCTAAAAAGCCATCTGTTATCTCTGGATTAATAGGCGCTTCTGCAGATCCAACTATTGAAAAGTCTAATTCATCATTTTTAATTCCTTTCAAAGCCAAATCTAAGTTGTAGAGAAAAGTTGCACAGGCTCCAGCTACAGTTCCTGTCTTTCCCAGAGATCCAATTACATAAGCATTTATAAAATCTGCCGACATACCAATCAAAGACATTGAGAGGTGTTTTGAACTGGCTCTTTTACCAATCTTTCTTGACTGTAAAAGGCCTCCCATTCCTTCGTAGTCTAGCTGCCCTATTGCAGGACCAGAAAAAACACCTATTTTTTTTGGATCCAATAATGGTTTAATTTCAGTATCCCAGTCCTTGCCCATATTTCTCAAGCAATCGGTAACCCCAAAAATAGTCATTTGAATTCCTTTGGGATGTTGTCTCGAGTTATACATTTTTGAAAGGTTTATTCCTTCAGGCAGTTGTCCAGCGGCATTCACATTCATGACATCTTTCATAAGCAAATCTGGATCAAAAAGAGCTGAATTGACTTTTCTTACTAAAGTTTTCTCAAAAATATCTTTTTCTGATGAAATTTCAGAATTCGTAAGTGAATTCAAGTCTTTCAGTAACGTTTTTTTAGAATTTGCATCAAGATTGTCTATAACTAGTCGTTTGTAAGAAAAATCAAAAGAAGATCTTCCAGCTGAGTTTATACCTCCAACACTGCAAATAACTGGAAATCTTTTAAAATCTTGCATGTAAAATTTATTTAAATTAACTTATGAGTTTAATTTTACATTATTTAGAGGAGAGGACATGCATCCAGGAATAAACGGACCTAAATTAAAAGATAAGCCGGCCATAATCATGGCGGGAAGTGGCGACGTAATCACTCACCAAGAATTAAACGAATTATCAAATCAAGGGGCTCAATTATTTAGATCTTTAGGTCTTAAACCTGGAGATAGTATGGCTTTTATGATGGAAAACCATAAGTTATTTTTTCCAATCGCCTTTGCTGCTTATCGAAGTGGATTGAAATATACAGCTATAAGCTGGAGACTCCAGGCAAGTGAAGTTGAATATATTGTTAAAGATTGTGGCGCAAAAGTATTTATAACTAGTAAATTCCTTGAAGAATCTGCTAAGTCTTTAGCCAATTCATTAGAAGGAGTTCACAAATTCATGCTTGATGGTACAACAGATGATTTTAAGTCTTATGAGGATGAAATAAAAAATATGTCAGACACACCCATAGAGGATGAGTGTCAAGGAGCTGCAATGTTGTATTCTTCAGGAACAACTGGAAAGCCAAAAGGCGTTAGTCGAGAAATAAGTTTAAGTCCTTTACCTTATAAAGCTGATGAAGATGACCTAGGCCTAACTCGCGTTGTTCAAGGATTATATTCTGCTGATGAAGATTCTGTTTACCTATCTCCAGCTCCTCTCTATCACTCGGCACCAATGGGGTTCAATACAGGATTTCTTGCTTTGGGAGCAACCAGCATTATCTTAGAAAAATTTGATCCTGAGTCTGCATTAGCTGCTATAGAAAAGTATAAGATCACTCATAGTCAATGGGTTCCAACAATGTTCATCAGATTTTTAAAAAGTGATCCAGAGATTTTAAATAAATATGATTTGTCATCTCATCGAATAGCAATCCATGCTGCGGCACCTTGTCCAGTAGAGGTGAAAGAAAAAATGATAGATTGGTGGGGCCCAATTATTAATGAATACTATGCAGGAACCGAATTCAATGGTTTCGTTGCATGCAATTCAGAACAATGGCTTGCCCATAAAGGAACAGTTGGTCAGTCCTTACTTGGTCCAATACATATTTTAGATGATGATCAAAATGAAGTACCTGTAGGAGAAGAGGGCACAATTTACTTTGAAGGACCTACTGCGAATGGATTTTCATATCACAATGACAAAGAAAAAACTAAAGGTGCTACTTCAAAACAAGGCTATACAACCTTGGGAGATATTGGTTATTTAGATGAAGATGGTTTTCTATATTTAACAGATAGAAAGGCTTTCATGATCATTTCTGGTGGAGTGAACATTTATCCAAAAGAGACAGAAGACGCATTAATCATGCATCCTAAAGTTGCTGATGTTGCTGTTTTTGGTGTACCCAATGAAGAAATGGGTGAAGAGGTCAAAGCCGTAGTTCAACCAGAAAATATGAATCTTGCAGGAGAAGATTTAGAGGCTGAACTTATGGCGTATTGTCGTGAAAATATATCTCATGTGAAGTGTCCTAAATCCATAGATTTCAGAGAAGAACTACCTAGACACCCTACCGGGAAACTTTATAAAAGACTTCTTAAAGACGAGTATTGGAAAAATTAATCAATACCTATTTTAGCTTCACAGCTTTCTAAAGTTTGCATAATCAATGTATTAATTGTCATTGGTCCAACACCGCCGGGAACAGGAGTGTAAGCAAATGATCTTGAAATGACTCCCTCAAGATCAATATCACCACATTTCTCAGGATGATATCCTGCATCAATAACAACAGCATTATCTTTTATCCAGTCACTTTTAATGAACTTTGGAATACCGACCGCACCGACTATGATGTCTGCTGAAGATATAATTTCAGGTAAATTTTTTGTTCTAGAATGACAAATCGTTACTGTTGCATTTTTATTTAATAACATCATCGCCATAGGCTTTCCCAATATAGGACTTCTTCCAACAACAACCGCAGACTTTCCTTCTAGAGGAATTTCATATTCTTTCAAGAGACGCATGATTCCATATGGGGTACAAGAACCATAAGCTTTTTCTTGCATACTCATTCTTCCAAATCCTAAACTAGTTACTCCATCAACATCTTTTTTTATATCGATCGCATCAAAACAAGATCTTTCATCAATATGCTCTGGAACAGGATGCTGCAACAATATTCCATGAACATCTTCATTAGAATTTAGTTCTTCAATTTTTTCGATCAATTCCGAAGTAGTTGTAGCTTCATCAAGTTCAATTTTCATGGAGTCCATTCCAACTCTTTTACAAGCATTACCTTTCATTTTGACATAGGTTGCGGAAGCAGGATCACTTCCTACTAAAATTGTTGCTAAAATAGGCGTGGAATGATTTTTAGCTTTAATTTTTTCGACACGTTTGGAAAAATCTTTTTCTGATTTTAGGGATAATTTTTTTCCGTCAAGTACTATAGCCATGGTTATTTGTTATGATACCACCCCTTATTTAAAAATTAACGGGGTGTAGCGCAGTCTGGTAGCGCGCCTGCTTTGGGAGCAGGATGTCGGGGGTTCAAATCCCTCCACCCCGACCAAAAATAATGACTTACTTACAAAATAAAACAGCCTTAGTCACCGGTTCCTCTTCAGGTATTGGGTTTGAAATAGTCAAATATCTTTCTAGATTTGATATGCAAATTATTATCTCAGCCAGGAGAGAAGATAAATTATTAAAACTTAAAGAAGAAGTGGAGTCTAATTCAAACTCAAAAGTAATAGTTTTGGTAAAAGATTTGGCTAAATCTGAAAGTCCTCAGGAAATTTATGATTTCTGTCAAAACAATAACTATAAAATTGATTTTTTAGTAAATAATGCTGGGTATGGATTTACTGAAGACTTTGATTCTTATGATCTAGATAAACTAGATGATTTTCTAAATGTCTTGTTGAACTCTTTGGTTAAACTAACGCGTCTTTTTATCAAAGATATGAAAGAAAGAAAATCCGGAAAGATTCTTCAGGTATCTTCAATTGCTGGAATAATTCCAAGCGGAAGTGGAGCTATTGGAATTTATGGGAATATAAAGAATTTTGTTAATGAATTCACTATCACGCTAAATAGTACTTACAAAAAATACAATGTGCATGTTTGTGCTCTTTGCCCCGGTTTTACAGAAACAGGCTTTAACGAAAGAGCAGGATTTAATATGCAATATTCAGACGTTCCCTCCTTGTTTTTGATGTCTGCAAAACAAGTTGCAGAGCAGGGCGTAAATGCTTGTTTAAAAGGAAAAGAAATTTATGTTGTCAGAGGAGGTTTTAACAAAACGATGATATTTATATCTAAATTCATCCCAAATAAAATTTTAAGATTTCTCTTTGGTTCATTAGTCAACTTTGGTAAGTAAAGACTAATCGTAAGTATTTTTATACAATAGCAAAAATTCACTCCCGGTAGCTCAGCTGGATAGAGCATCTGCCTTCTAAGCAGAGGGTCGCAGGTTCGAATCCTGCCCGGGAGGCCACTAATGGTGGGCGTAGCTCAGTTGGTAGAGCACTGGTTTGTGGTACCGGTTGTCGTGGGTTCGAGCCCCATCGCCCACCCCAATTAAAAGAAGGATATTATGTTCAGTAAAAAAAATAATCTTGAGAAAAAAATTAAGTTAAATATTTCATCTAAGGACCTTGAGAGCGATTTCAAAAAAAGACTCTTGACTCAGCAATCTTCCTCTGATTTGAAGGGATTCAGAAAAGGTAAAGCACCTTTGGACGTAATTGAAAAATACTATGGAGACCAAATCAAACAACGACTAATCATGGATAAAATGGGAGATATCTTTTACAAAAAGATTTCTGAAGAAAACATACCTGTAGTTGGCCAGCCTAGTTTTGCTCCAGAATCTTTTGATATAAAAAAAGATATTAAATTTGAAGTCTCATATGAAATTTATCCAGAGTTTTCTCTAGCCAAAATGGGATCGCTATCTTTCAAAAAGCCAGTATCAAAAGTTACAGATCAAGATATTAAAAAAGCTACTGATTTGGTTTTAAAGAGGTATGGAAAAGCAGAGCCAATGGATGAAAAAAGTAAGGAAGGCAATTTTGTCAAAATTGATTTTGAAGGTTTTTTAAATGGTGAAAAATTTGAAGGTGGCGAAGCCCAAGATTATTCTCTCGAACTTGGATCAAAAACCATGATTCCAGGATTTGAAGAACAAATTATTGGAATGAAAGCCACAGAATCTAAAGAAATCGAAGTAACTTTTCCAGATGACTATCAAGCAGAAAATCTAAAAGGACAAAAAGTAATGTTTAAGATAAAAATGAAAGAAGTTTCAGAGGTAAAGCTTCCTAATCTTGATGAGGAATTTTTTAAATCGATAAATATGGATGTTAAAACAAAAGCAGAATTTGAGAAAAAAATAGAAGAACAACTCCAGACTGATCTAAAAACAAATCTAAAAACAAAAACCAAACAAAGAATATTCGATGCTTTTGAAAGTTCAAATCAAATTGATATTCCTCAAAGCATGATAATTTCTGAGGCAAATAATTTGAGAAATAATACAGCTCAGCAAATGGGATTGGATATCAGTAAATTAGAAGAAGATCAATTCCCTATAGATAATTTTAAAGAAAATGCTCTCAAAAGAGTCAGATTGGGAGTTTTGATAAATAAATTAATTGAAGAAAATAATATCTCTGTCGATAACGACACTTTAAAGAAAGAAATTGAAGATAAATCAAAATCATTCAAAGATCCTGAGCAATATGTCAATTGGATATATGGTAATGAAGAACAGCTAAAAAATATTGAGTCTCTTGTTTTAGAGGATAAAGTAGCAGAATACTTAGAAGAGATGTCTAAAGTTGAAGAAGAGACGTTAAGTTTTGAAGAAGTTGTTTCTATGGGTTAAATTAAGATTATGACTAATATTAAAAATCAACTTGTTCCAATGGTTGTGGAACAAACACCAAGAGGAGAGAGGGCTTTTGACATTTATTCAAGACTTCTTAAGGAAAGAGTCATCTTCATTACCGGCCCTATTGAAGACCACATGGCAAACTTGGTTGTAGCACAGTTACTTTTTCTGGAAGCTGAAAATCCTGAAAAAGATATTAATATTTATATAAATTCACCTGGCGGCTCAGTAACTTCGGGTATGTCCATTTACGACACAATGTCTTATATCAAGCCAGATATTAGCACTCTATGTATTGGCCAAGCTTCTAGTATGGGGGCAATCTTACTTACAGGTGGTACAAAAGGTAAAAGATTTGCTCTACCCAATTCTAGAATTATGATTCACCAGCCTTTGGGAGGATTTCAAGGGCAGGCAACTGATATAGAAATTCATGCTCAAGAAATACTAAAAATAAGAACTAAATTGAATGAAATTCTGTCTCAACATAGTGGAAAAGATATTGACAAAGTTAGTCAAGATACTGAAAGAGATAATTTTATGAGCGGCGATGAAGCTGTAAAATATGGTTTAATAGATAAAGTTATTGATAAAAGAGATAAATAGGTATGTCTGAAAATCAAGAAACAGATAAAAAATTATTTTGTTCTTTCTGCGGAAAGAATCAATCAGAGGTTAAAAAACTTATTGCTGGACCTTCTGTTTATATTTGTGATGAATGCGTATCTCTATGTAATGACATAATCAAAGAAGATTTAGCTGAAGCAAACCAAGAATCTTCTGAAGAAAAATTACCTGTACCAGAGGAAATCAAAGCAATTCTGGATGATTATGTTATTGGTCAAGAATCTGCAAAAAAAACACTAGCAGTTGCAGTTTACAACCACTATAAAAAATTAAAGAGTTCTCAGTCTTCCAGTGAAGATGTAGAGTTAGGAAAAAGTAATATTCTTCTATTAGGACCTACGGGTAGTGGTAAAACTTTATTAGCACAGACTTTGGCAAGACTCTTAGATGTCCCTTTTACTATTGCGGATGCAACGACACTTACTGAAGCAGGATATGTTGGTGAAGATGTTGAAAACATAATTCAAAAACTTCTTCAAAAATGTGACTACGATGTTGAAAAAGCACAGGTTGGAATTGTTTACATTGATGAAATCGACAAAATCGCAAGAAAATCAGACAATCCGTCAATAACTCGAGATGTTTCCGGCGAAGGAGTTCAACAAGCATTACTTAAACTTGTAGAAGGAACAACTGCATCGGTGCCACCTCAAGGAGGAAGAAAACATCCGCAACAAGAATTTTTACAAGTCGATACGTCAAATATTTTATTTATTTGTGGCGGAGCTTTTTCTGGACTAGAGGAAATAATTAAAGCTAGATCTGAAGAGAGAGGTATGGGATTTGAAGCTTCTGTTAAGAAAAAAACTCAAGGTTTTGATTCTAAAGTAATTAAAAATTCTCAACCTGAAGATTTGATTAAATATGGCCTTATTCCTGAGTTTGTAGGTAGGTTGCCAGTAATGGCTACTTTAGATGAACTTGATGAAGACGCTCTAGTAACAATCCTCACGGAGCCAAAAAATTCTTTAACAAAACAATTCAAAAAACTTTTTGAAATGGAAGAAGTAGAACTGGATATCAGAGATGATGCATTATTAGAAATAGCTAAACTTGCGATAGAAATGAAAACTGGCGCTAGAGGCTTAAGATCAATTCTAGAGAAATCTCTTTTAGATACTATGTATGAAGTTCCGTCTGTAGAAAATCTTGAGAAAGTTGTATTGGATGCTTCTTGTATCAAAGGTGACTCAAAGCCTTTATTGGTTTACGAAACTGATCTAGATTCAAAAAAATTACAATAACTTGTTTTTTTTTCTTCAGACCCTATATAAAAGTTAGAGGTTATTATGAATATTCCATTAGTCCCCCTTAGAGATGTAGTAATTTTTCCTGGTGTAGTAACACCTTTATTTGTAGGTAGAGAGTCATCAATTAACTCTTTGCAAAAGGCTATGTCGGATGATAAATCCGTTATGCTGGTTGCTCAGAGGGAAGCAAATACGGAAAACCCTAGTCAAAAGGATTTATATGAAATTGGTACTGTTTCAACAATATTGCAGCTTATAAAACTTCCTGATGGAACTTATAAAGTTTTGGTTGAGGGAATAAAAAGGGCAAGACTGCAAAACTTGCTTGCTGGGAAAGATATTTTAGAAGCCGAAGTAGACATTCTTGAAGACTCTGAAATGGAAGACGACCTTAAGAAAAGCTACGTTAATACTTTGCAGTCTCAATTCAGAGAACTTTCAAAAACATCTCAAAAAATCAGACCTGAAATTGCCAATCAAGTTAGATCGGTTGAAAGGTTAGAAAAATTAATTGATACCTTAGTAGGTCATTTATCTATCTCCATAGCAGATAGACAGATATTACTCGAGGAACTTGACTTAGAGGAAAGAGCCAAAAATTTAGTTAATCTTCTAGAAACTCAGCTTGATCTTACGCAAATGGAAAAAAAGATTCGTAATAGAGTTAAAAAACAAATGGAAAAGAGCCAAAAAGAGTATTACTTGAGCGAACAAATGAAGGCTCTCAAAAAAGAAATGGGTGAAGGCGATGACCTCGATGATGAGGTAGAGATTTTAGAGAAGAAAATAAAAGACTCCGGAATGCCTGACGATGCTAAGGAAAAAGTTAATACAGAATTGAATAAATTCAAGCTTATGCCTCCTATGTCAGCCGAGGCTTCAGTCGTAAGAGGATATATAGATTGGATGACAAGTATTCCATGGAAAAAGAAGTCTAAAATTCAAAAAAATATTGAAAATGCCAGTAAGGTTTTGGAAAAAGATCACCATGGACTTGAAGAAGTCAAAGAAAGAATTCTGGAATACCTTGCAGTTCAAAAAAGAGTTTCGAAACTTAAAGGACCTGTTTTGTGTCTTGTTGGGCCTCCTGGAGTTGGAAAAACCTCTTTAGGAGAGTCTATTGCAAAAGCAACGGGAAGAAAATTCACAAGAGTCTCCCTAGGTGGTGTCAGAGATGAAGCAGAGATAAGAGGACATAGAAGAACTTATATCGGTTCTATGCCTGGAAAAATTCTTCAAAAAATGTCTAAAGTAGGTGTTAAAAATCCTTTATTCCTACTCGATGAAATAGATAAAATGGGAATGGACTACAGAGGAGATCCCTCTTCAGCATTACTTGAAGTTTTAGATCCTGAACAAAATCATACTTTTAACGACCATTATCTTGAAGTTGATTACGACTTATCTGATGTCATGTTTGTTTGTACTGCAAACTCCTTAGATATTCCGGCACCTTTGTTGGACAGAATGGAAATTATCAGACTGCCTGGTTATACCGAAGATGAAAAACTAAGTATTGCTAAAGATTATCTTGTTAAAAAACAACTCAAGAATAATGGATTAGATGAATCTGAAATTGATATTTCAGATAACTCAATATTGGATGTTATCCGATATTATACCAGAGAAGCTGGTGTAAGATCTTTAGAAAGGGAAATTGCAAAAATTTGCAGAAAAACTATTAAAAAGATTGCTGATCTAAAAGAAAAGAAATTAATCAAGGTTACTCCAAAAATACTCGAAGATATTTTAGGCGTAAAAAAGTTTGATTATGGTGAAGCCAAAGATAAAGATCGAATTGGTCAGGTAACTGGATTGGCATGGACGCAAGTTGGTGGAGAACTCTTAACCATTGAAGCTTCAGCATTTAAAGGAAAGGGTAAAATTATAAAAACTGGAAAACTTGGAGACGTAATGCAGGAATCTATTCAAGCTGCAATTTCAGTGATAAGAGCTAGAGCAGAAACTTTAGGAATAAACCCTGATTTTCATGAATTAAATGATCTTCATATACACGTTCCCGAAGGAGCAACTCCGAAAGATGGTCCAAGTGCGGGTATTGGTATGTGCACGGCTGTAGCTTCGGTCTTATCAGAAATTCCAGTCAGGGCTGACGTAGCCATGACAGGAGAAATTACCTTGCGTGGAGAGGTTTTAAAAATCGGAGGCTTGAAGGAGAAGTTGCTAGCTGCCAAAAGAGGTGGCATTAAGACAGTATTAATACCCGAAGGTAATGTCGGAGATTTGAGAGAAATTCCTGACAAAATAAAAACCAAGTTAGAAATTAGACCAGTGAAATGGATTGATGAAGTTTTTGACCTCGTTTTGACGGAAAAACCTAAAATTTGGGAAGAAAAAGGCGAGAATTCCTCTAAATCTACAAGAAGAAGAAAAACTAGAAAAGATAAGCTTGAAACCCATTAAAAAAAGGTGTTTTAAGCTCTAAATCTCGCTTGACAGATATATATCTACATGTCTAAATCACGTTATTGACTTTGTGTCTAAAGATTTTAACAACTTTATTTAGGAGAGAGACTAGTGAATAAAGCCGAACTAATAGAAGCAGTTGCAGACGCAACTGATACCTCAAAAGCAGAAGCCAGCAGAACTTTAGATGCTGTGCTAGATTCAATTGCAGGAGCTTTAAGTAATGGAGATTCCGTTGCACTTGTTGGATTTGGAACCTTCAACGTAAGAGAAAGAGCAGCAAGAATGGGAAGAAATCCAGCTACTGGCGAAACTATTCAAATAGCCGCTTCTAAAGGCGTAGGTTTCAAGGCCGGTAAAAGTCTCAAAGATAGTTTATAAACTTATTTTTTAAAACGCGTCCTATATTTATAGGGCGCGTTTTTATTTTATAATCACGAAATGTCTGCACTTCAAAACATAAGGAAAGGTTTATCGTCAACTAGCTCATCCATCATTGTGGCAGTATTAATTTTCGGCTTGGTTGCAACTTTTGGTGGATTTTTAACTGATCCGTCTGCTCCTTCAAACTCACCATTAAAGATTAATGGTAAAAATATTTCTTTTGGAGAATATAATTTAGAGTTTAGTCGAATTTCCAGCTTATTTTCTGAAAGCGATGTATCAGAGGAAATAATTAATGAAGTAACCAGAAACTCAATAATTTCAAAAGAGTTGATCTATCAAAAGGCTCTTGATTTAAAAATGAACGTTTCCGATGATTATGTAAATAGTTTGATTGCAAATGACCTGTCTTTTCAAACAAATGATGAATTCGACACAGCACTTTTTTCAGGATACATGGCAAGACTTGGTTTGACAGTTAACGATTATAGAGAGCTTGTAAAATCAAAATATTTGGCAAACATCTTAAGCGACTTCATTTCTCGTTCTGAATTTTCTTTGAATTCATCGGCATTGAATTTCATTCAGGCTACAAATCAACAAAGATCTGTAAGTTTTTTTAAATTGGATCTTATTGAAATCTCTGAAAAGGAAATAATCCCAGAATCAGAGATCTTAAACTACTATCAACAAAATCAGTTTAGATTTATAGAGCCGAAAAAAGTTGTAGTTAACTACATCTTGTTGAATGAAAATATTTATAAAGATTCTTTAGAGGTTTCCACTCAAGAAATTTTAGATGAAAGAATTCTATTAGAGGAGGGCAACGAGAATTCTCAAACAAGAGTAAGTCATATCCAACTTAGTTTTTCGTCTGATGAAGAAAAGAAAGAAAAATTAAATACAGCTAAGATTATTTTTAAGAAGCTTTCTGAATCTATAACTTTTGAGTCATTAGTTGAAGAGTATTCTGATGATTTTGGTAGTAACAGTAATGGCGGAGATTTAGGTTACACCGATGGAACAATTCTTCCTGAAGAATTTGAATCAGAAATAAAAAATTTATCAGTTGACGATATTTCTCAAATAATAGAAATGCCGGGATCTCTTCATATTTTGAAAGTTACAGAAAAGAATGAATTCTTATTTTCTGATGCTGAAATAAAAGAAATGATTTTGTCTAATAAATCTCAAGAAATTCTTAATCAAAGTCTCTTAAATATTGAAGATAATTATCTAGGTCTTACTTTGGATGTTCTTTCTTCTGATTTAAGCCTCAAAATCCAAAAATCAGGACAATTTGATAACGAGAATATCCCAGAAGAACTTCTTTCTTTTAACGTTTCAGATGAAATTTTTGATCAAGATGATGTAAGTCCTGAATTTTTTGGACCTTATGAAGATGAAGCGGGTAATTTTCTTTTATTTGAAATTAGTGAAGTAAAGCAAGAAACTTTGCTTTCTCAATCTGATGCACAGTCAGAAATTACAAAAATACTTCAACTCGATCAAGCAAAAGACACCATTCTCCAAGAGCTAGAAAAATATGAAGCCAAAGCAATTGCTAATGAATTATCAGATTTTAACTCTTACTCGTTGATTAAAAGAGACAGTAGCCTTTTACCGGACAATTTACTAAGTGACTTATTCAAAGTAGATCTTGAAAATCCAGTTTTTATATCTTCTCAAGAAAATGGAAATATCTATGTAGTTAGGTTAACAAAAATTAAAAACTCTAAAAATCTTGCAAAGAAGGATGATATTGAGGCGGCTAAGAATTCTTTAAGATCTTTGAATGCAAGATCTTATTTGGATACTTTTTTTAAAGAGTTAGAGTCAGATGCTTTTATCAATTAGCTTCAGATAAATCACCCATAGCTGTGATGTTAAATCCTGCATCAACATAAAGAATCTCACCAGTTATACCACTTGCTAGGTCTGAACAAAGGAAAGCAGCTGCATTACCTACCTCTTCAGAAGTGATGTTTCTTTTTAGTGGGGCTCTGGATTCATTGTAAGAGAGCATTTTCTTGAAGCTTTTTACTCCAGACGCAGCTAATGTTTTTACTGGTCCAGCAGAAATTGCATTTACTCTAATCTGGTCAGCACCCATGCTATTTGCAAGATATCTTGTAGTAGATTCTAAAGCTGCCTTTGCAACCCCCATGACATTGTAGTTTGGCAAAGTCCTTTGTGCTCCAAGATAAGAGAGAGTTAATAACGAGGCATTTCTGTTTTTCATTAGATGTTGGGCTTTTTGTGCAAGGGCGGTAAAACTAAAAACACTTATATCATGTGCAATTTTAAATCCCTCTCGAGTAGCTACGTCTACAAAGTTGCCATCAAGTTCATTTGCTGGCGCAAATCCAACAGCATGAACTATTCCATCTAAATATCCCCATTCATTTTCAATTTCTTTTATGAGTAGCTCTATAGAGCTATCATCACTGACATCGCATTCAAAATAGTTTTTACAGCCTAATGGATCACCTACTTGAGTAACTTTTTTTAAGAGTCTTTCACTTTGATAAGACAGAAATAATTCAGCCCCCTGATCGGACATCGACTTGGCTATACCTGCTGCAATAGAGAATTTATTTGCAACACCAACAATTAGAATTTTTTTCTCTTTGAGAAATGACATTGAAGAATAATCTTAACATTGCAATTAATAAAAAAAATTTTTTATCGTTATTTAAATCAAATATAATCACTTTTTTCTATGAGACATTCACTTACATTTTTTTTATTCTTTACTTTTTTTGGTACCTTAATTGCGGATGTTTCTGAGGATGTTTATGTAACCGGTAGCGTCATAAAAAAAACTTCGCTTTTGGTTGCAAACCCAATAAGCACATTTGATTTAAATGATATTGAAAAGCGCGGAACTCTTCATATTGAAAATTTCCTCAGTTACCTCCCTCAAATCAAGCCAAGTAATTCCAACTTTCATTCAAATAAAGCTACAGGAACAGCTTCAGTCAGTTTAAGAGGGTTAGGCGGAACTAGGACTTTAATTCTTATAAACGGTAAAAGACTTTCTCCTGGAACGCCTATGAATGGAACGGCTGAACAAGACTTAAGCCAAATACCTTTTTCTTTGATAAAACAGGTCGATGTTCTTACTGGTGGTAAATCAACTATTTATGGATCAGACGCTATAGGCGGCGTAATTAATTTTCAATTAAATAGAAAATTTTCTGGTATTGATCTTTCATACCAACACTCTTTTTACAACCACCAGAATGAAGACCCAAATTATGGAAGAAAAAATTATGATCTAGCTCCTAATTCTGTCTCAGACGGTCATGCGAATACATTGCAATTTTCTTTGGGATATGAAATTTTTCAGGATGTTCATTTAACCTCTTATTTTAATTATAGGTCAGTAGATGAAGTGACTTGGTCGCAAAGAGACATAAGTGTTTGCGCATTAAGTGGAAATGCTGAATGTCGAGCTTCATCAACTTCTCCAGAGGGAAAATTCGTTGAAAATAAAGTTGGTGGAAAAACATTTCACGTAAAAGATAACACCTTTGCTTCAGGCCCAACATTTTATAATTTTGCATCGAAGAACCATTTACTTAGACCTGATAAAAAAAATGATGTTGGAATTCTTTTAACTTTTGAAAATCTCGAAAAGCATACTTTTAATGTTGATTATTTCAAGTCATCACATAAAACAGTTGGCCAATTAGATTATTCTGGTGTTTTTAGATTATCTGTTGATCTCCCATGTAACAACCCTTTCTTATCGAATCAACAATTTACAGCGATATGTTCTGATAATGGATTGACATTATCGGATACCGCCCCTTTGTATATAAGTAGAAGGAATATTGAAGGAAATCCAAGGCAGCAGAATTTTAAGCATTCAACAGATAGGTTTGTGTTTGACGTCGATGGTGAAATCACTAATGAGTGGTTTTATAATTTTAGCTTTCAAAGTTCTAGAACTACTGCAGACTTCACTTATTTCAATGATATTTCAAAGCAGAGAGCGATAAATGCTCTAAAAGTTTCAGGCACGCCATCAAACCCATTCTGTGTTTCTGGAAATGATTGCAAGCCATGGAATATTTTCTTAAATAGCGATGGGAATTTGAAGAGTTCGGCTGCCTTGGGCGTCACCAAAGAAGCCTTAGACTACATATCAACAAACTTAAAAGTTAATGCTGAATTGACAGAAGATCAGTATAGGTTTGTAACCTCAAAATCTTTCACAACAAAAAATGCTGTATTACCATCTTTAGACGTGGCCTTAGGTCTTGAGTACAGAGAATTAAATTTAAAGAAAAATGCAGACGATTTTTCTGATGGAGCAGGGCAACAATATCCACATTCAAGTTTGTATGGAAGTTTGAAAGTCAAAGAATTATTTTCTGAAATTTATCTGCCCTTGGTCACTGATACCAATTTAAATTTCAGTATTAGATATTCAGATTATTCTTTAGAAGAAAACTCACTGACCTACGACATTGGTTTAGTTCAGCTATTTGAAGAAAAATATACACTTAAGTTTTCTCAACAAAAAGCAATTCGAATGCCAGATATTAACGATCTTTATAGTCCAACAAAAGTAAATCAAGCTTTCTTAAACAGTGATCCTTGTTCAGGCTCTAACCCATCAAAATCTATTTCAGAATGCGCTAGGACTGGTGTAACTGAATCTTTATATGGAAATATTTCAAACACTGAAACTCAGATAAACTCCTTAATTGGTGGAAATTTAAATTTACGACCTGAAACAGCTATTACAAATAGCTTGAGTTTTCTTTATTCAGATAAGATTGACTTAGAGATCGATTTTTATTCTATTTCTCTTAAAGATAAGATTGGTTCTTCGGAGGTATCTTTTATACTAGACAATTGTCTTGAAACTGGAGCTTCTTATTATTGTAATTTGATTGAAAGAAATCCGACTACCGGAACTTTTTATGAGGGTTCTGGAAAAATAGCTTCCCCTCTTTTGAATGTATCCAGCCAAAATATTTCGGGCTTGGACTTAACTATATCAAAAATATTTGATGTTGATTTTGGAGAAATTAGACTTAATAATTTTCTTTCATACTTGCTCAAAAATGACATTCAGCTTAGACCTTCACTACCAATTGAAGATTGCAAAGGAAAATATGAAAATACTTGTGGATTACCATCACCACAAATTCAAAATATTTTTTCTATGGATTTTATCTATAAAGTTTCTCAGTTTGACACCTCGTCTAATTTAACGATGCGTTATATAGATGGAGTTGATGATTCAAATACTCAAAACCCAATTGATTTTTCTAGCTACTATTACCTAGATATGAATTTCTCAATAGATTTGGTAAATGATATTAATTTTTCTTTTGGAATAAATAATATTTTTGATAAGAATCCTCCTCTTAATGGAAAATCAATTAATTATGTGCCTGGTAATGCAAATACATATCCATCTTATTACGATCCTTTGGGAAGATTTGTATATCTAAATATTTCAAAGAGGATCTATTGATGCGCATTTTTTTTATTGCTTTTATATTCCTCATAAGTTGTTCCGGGAAAGATGATACTGCTTCAAAGGTTGATATTTTTTCACAACAAGGAATTTTACTTTTAGGTAATGGAACAGAACCTTCAGGAATAGACCCTCACATTGTCACAGGCGTACCTGAGCATAAAATATTATTGGCGCTTCTAGAAGGATTAGTAATCTTTAATCCTAAAACCAATGGCGTTCTTCCAGGTGTAGCTTCTGAATGGAAAATAAGTAAGGATGGATTGATTTACACCTTTATTTTTAATCCAGATGCAAAATGGACTAATGGCGAAATAGTAAAACCTGAGCATTTTGTCTATTCATGGGAAAGAATTCTTTCTCCTGAATTGGGAGCCCAGTATGCTGATATGCTTTATGTTGTAAAAAATGCCGAAAGTTTTCATAAAGGTCAAATAAAAGATTTTAATCAGGTAGGAGTTTCTGCTTTCGAGAACAAACTTGTGGTCACTCTGGAAAATCCAACCCCTTATTTCTTAAATATTTTGACTCATTATTCAACTTGGCCTGTGCATCCTGAAACTGTCGAAAAATTTGGTGGAATGACTAGCAGAAATAATCAGTGGACCAGAGTAAATAATTTTATTGGTAACGGTCCCTTTAAATTGGATTCATGGGAAATAAATAAATCTCTTAAAGTTTCAAGAAATGATCTTTATTGGGGTAATAACTCAAATAAAATTAACGGAATAGAATTTCTTCCGATTGATAATGAACTTACTCAAGATCGTCTATTTAGATCTGGTGGAATTCATTTAGCAAATACCGTCCCAACTGAAAAAATAAAAAGATACCGAGAAGAAAGACCTAATCAATTAATAGAACATAATTATTTCGGAACTTATTACTACAGAATCAATACAAATAAATACCCATTGAATGATGTTAATTTCAGAAAGGCATTATCTTTATCCATAGATCGTGACTTGATTGTGAAGAGTATTTTAAAAGGTAATCAAAAGGTATCTTATTCATTCACTCCTCCAGATGAAAATAACTATAACCCAAATACTAAATTGGAATTTAATCCAGCCAAGGCAAAACTACTTCTTAAAGAGTCTGGATATGACGTAAATAACTCACCTCTTGAGGTCCTCTACAATACCTCTGAAGGTCACCAAAAAATTGCTCAGGCAATTCAAGAAATGTGGAAAAAACATTTAGGATTGAATGTGGTTCTGACCAATGTTGATTGGAAAGTTTATTTGGCAAGAGAAACTCAAGGAGAATTTGATATTTCTAGAGCCGGTTGGATTGGAGACTATCCTGATCCTTTTACATTTCTAGATATGATGGTTACAAATAGAGGAAACAATAAAACTGGTTGGAGTAATTCTGTCTATGATGAGATTTTAAATAATGCCGCCTCAAAAATTTCAACCAAACAGAGATATGAACTATATGAAGAAGCAGAAAAAATACTAATAGATGAACTGCCAGTCATACCTTTATATACTTACACTAGGACCTATCTTTTAAGTGAAAGGGTTAAAAATTGGCAGAACAATATTTTAGACACAAACCCATATCAATTTCTAAGTTTGGAATAATATTTTGATTCAATTAATCTTAAAAAGATTATTCACTTACATCCCTGTTTTGCTAGTTGTAGTCATTGTTACTTTCTTAATGATACATGCTGCACCGGGTGGACCTTTTGATGCAGAAAGGGTGGCATCCCCTGAAATAATTGAAAAATTAAACGAAGCATACAATTTAGATAAACCAATTTACATTCAAATCTACAATTATTTATTTAATGCCATTCAAGGAGATTTTGGACCTTCTTTTAAATATCCAGGTAGAACAGTCACCGAACTTATTATGTCAGGATTACCAACAACAATAGAATTGGCAATTTACTCAATTCTTTTTGCAATCTTTTTAGGAGTGATTTCTGGTTTAGTAGCATCTCTGAATCCAGGGAAAATTTTAGATATAGTGCCGATGTCTATTTCGTTACTGGGTATTTGCATTCCTTCAATAATTTTAGGACCTGTACTGGTTCTAATTTTTGGAATTTGGTATGAAGTTTTACCTGTTTATGGATGGGGCGATAATCCTGGCGATAAGATTCTGCCCACAATTACGCTTGGTACAGCTTATGCTGCAATTTTTGCCAGACTTACTCGAGGAGGGATGTTAGAAGTTCTCGGCCAAGATTATATTAGAACTGCAAGAGCAAAGGGCCTTTCAGAGATTAGGATTATCATTGTTCATGCTTTAAGAGGTGGAATCTTACCGGTTATAAGTTTTTTAGGACCTGCGATTGCCGGACTACTTGCGGGTTCATTTGTAGTTGAAACCATATTCCAAATAAATGGAGTAGGTCGTTTTTACGTTCAAGCAGCTTTTAATAGAGACTATACGATGATTTTAGGAACCTCTATTTTATTTACTTTTATGACTTTAACTTTTGTGTTGATCTCAGATATTGTAGCTTCTTTTTTAAATCCGACTTTGAGAGATTCAGGTGGTCTTGAATAGATGTGGTTAGAATTATTTCAAGAGATCAAACAAAGAAAAATTCTTTTGATTTCTCTTTTGTATACCTTATTTCTCCTATGTATTGCTCTTATCGCGCCTATAATCTCTCCTTATGAAGTATCAGAGCAGAATTTATCTCTAGGAGCCTCTGCTCCATCCTTGCAGTACATTTTAGGCACCGATGTTCTTGGAAGAGATCTTTTTTCGAGAATACTTTACGGAAGTAGAATATCTTTACTGGTTGGTTTTTTAGCTACTTTTGTAGCAATAACTATTGGTCTTACATATGGAGCAGTATCTGGCTATTTTGGCGGAAAAATAGACTCATTAATGATGAGGTTGGTTGATATATTAGATGGATTGCCTTTTGTTATTTTTATAATTCTCATTCTAGTCATTTTTGGCAGAGACATTTATTTTTTATTTATTTCAATTGGAGCCTTTGGCTGGCTTTCCATGGCAAGAATTGTTCGCTTGCAAGTTTTGGGTTTAAGAAAAAAAGAGTTTGTAATATCTGCACAAATTATGGGCGCCAACTCTTTCAGAATTTTGTTTAAACATATCATTCCTAATGTTTTGGGTACGGTAATAATTTATTCGACTTTGCTGGTACCCCAATTTATGCTTTTAGAAGCTTTTTTAAGTTTTTTAGGTTTGGGAGTTCAACCACCTGATAGTTCTTGGGGCATCTTAATTAGAGAGGGAGCTAATACTATGGAAGAGTATTGGTGGTTACTTATTTTTCCAGCTTTTTTATTTTCTTTAACCTTATTTGCTTTAAACTTTTTAGGCGACGGATTAAGAGATATTTTAGACCCAAGAGATACTCAGAAATTAGAAAATTAATTTATTTCAGATAGTTTCAATTCAATTATTTGACCAGGATAAATTAAGGTTTCATCTGGAATATCATTCCACTTCAATATCCATTCTTTTGGGATGCCAAACTTATTAGATATCTTAATGATACTATCTCCTCTTTTTACCGGATAGGCGATATCATTTTTTGGAACAGGTTTTGGTTTGATCTCTTTAAAATATTTTGGGTAAATAAGTATTTTGGTATCTGTCAGAAGAAATTTTTCTGGATTTAGATCATTCCAGATTGATAAATCTCTTATGGTCACATTGAATTTCTTAGCAATGGACCACATATTATCACCAGCTTTCACGTAATAAATATCAGGTTTATTTAGATAATCTTTAATCCAACTGGGACCTCTTGGAACAATAAGCTCCTCATTTTCATAGATGGTATCGTCTTTAAAACCATTTATTTCTTTTAACAGCGCAAAATCAATAAGATATTTTTTTGCAATAGAAGTTAACGTATCTCCTTTTTTAACTAAATACTTATCCCACTGTACCAATTCAGATGGATCGGTATTATCTAGAATGACTTGAAACCTATCAGCAATTCCTACGGGTAAAAGAATATGAAATGGACCATTTGGATCTGTTGCCCATTGATTAAAGCCAGGATTTAGTTCATAAATTACTTCAAGTTTCAAACCAGAAATATTTGCTACTTGCATTAAATCTACTTGAGAGGGCAGAGTAACCAATTGAAAATAGGGTCTATTTGGTAAATTTGGAATAACAACACTAAATTTTTCTGGACTTTTAATGACCTCAAGCAGAGCCAAAAGTTTTGGAACATAAGCTTTCGTTTCTCTAGGGAGTTTTAATGACCAAAAATCTGTAGGTAATCCTTTGTCCTTATTTTTTTTAATTTCTTTTAAAATTCTATTGGGACCTGCATTGTAAGCTGCAATTGCAAGTAACCAGTCATCATATTTGTTATAAAGCTTGGTAAGATAATTAAATGCAGCATCCGTTGAAGCAACAATATCTCTTCTTCCGTCATACCACCAATTTTTTTTAAGTTTTTGTTCACGAGCAGTACTGAGGATAAATTGCCAAATTCCTGATGCTCCAGTAGATGATTGTGCGTAAGGATCAAATTGGCTTTCGATAAAAGGAAGTAATGCAAGTTCTACAGGAAGGTTTCTTTTAATCGATTCAGTTACTGTGTAGTAAAGATATCTTTGACCATTTTTTGCAAGTCTATTGATGACGTATTGATTGTCGTTGTATTTCTCAAGCTCATATGAAACAGATGGCTGTTCTAATGCATGATCAAACGCCATTCTATCTCTAATTTCACCCCATAAATCATTAGATGATTGAGTTAGAGATACAAAACTTAAAAGAAATCCAAAACAAAGCAGCAGAAACTTATTCATTCTAAAAATTATCTTTCCAATCTCGAATTGCTGCTAAGACTTCCACAGGTTGTAAGTTTTGTTTGTTAGCATAATTCTCAGCATTTTCTTTTACTTGGTTAACAGAAGTTCTTAAAAAAGGATTTATTCTATTTTCTAAGTTAATGCTTGATGGAAGAGATATTAGGTTGGAGTCTCTAAGAGAGCTGACTTTTTCAAAATATTTCTTTAAATCTAAATTGCCGGGCTCTACTTCTAATGCAAAAATTAAATTACTCAGAGTATATTCATGGGTGCAATAAACTTTGGTTTCTTCAGGCAGACTAGAAAATTTATTCAAAGAATCAAACATTTGTGATGGCGTTCCTTCAAACAATCTCCCACATCCGCCAGAAAAAAGAGTATCACCGCAAAATAGGGAATCAATATCTTTAGAATAAAAGGCAATGTGATCAAGAGTATGTCCTGGAGTTTCAAAAATATGAAATTGCGTATCTAGAATCGTGATATTTGAATTTTCTGATAATTCTGAATCAATACCTTGTATGTGACCTCCTTTAGGTCCATACACTTTCGTTTTCCATTTAGAAGAAAGTTCTGATATTCCTCCTGTATGATCAAAATGATGATGAGTGATTAATATTGCTTCAAGATTAAGATTTTTTTTGTTCAAAAAACTCTCTACCGCAGAGGCATCACCAGGATCAACAACAACTGCTGAGTTATCTTTTATTAATGTCCAAATATAATTATCTGAAAATGCCGGGATAGCTTCTATATTAGAAATCATTTTTAAAGTAATATTAACATGTATCTCTTTTCTTATAGATGTCTAAAAATACAATTAAGATTTTTACAGATGGCGCCTGTAAAGGCAATCCTGGATTGGGTGGTTGGGGCGCACTTATTATTGAAAATGGAGAAGAAAAAGAGATTTATGGTGGTAGCTTCAATACTACAAATAACAAGATGGAGCTGACGGCAACCATAGAGGCATTAAAGTTTTATAAAGATCCTGAAACTATTGAGCTTTATACAGATTCAAAATATGTAAAAGACGGTATCACTGAATGGATTATCAATTGGAAAAAAAATGGCTGGAAAAATGCCTCAAAGAAACCAGTTAAAAATTCAGAACTTTGGATTGAGCTAGATCGAATGACAAATCATCATGAAGTAAGTTGGTTTTGGGTAAAAGGTCATAGCAATCACAGAGAAAACGACATTGCAGATGCTTTGGCAAACAAAGGTTTAGATGAGCTGACATGAGACAAGTTGTTCTTGATACTGAAACTACCGGCTTAGATATTGCCAACGATCACAGAATTATTGAAATTGCTGGAGTAGAACTTGTAAATAGAAAATTAACGAAAAATTCTTATCAAGTTTACTTGAATCCAGAAAGAACAGTTGGGCGATCTTTCAAGATCCATGGATTATCTGATGATTTTTTGTCTGATAAGCCGTCATTTAAAGAAATCTATGAAGAATTTTTAGACTTTATCAAAGACTCAGAGTTATTGATTCATAATGCTGAGTTTGATGTCGGATTTTTAAATCACGAACTTAAACTCGCCGATCTTGACATAAAAATTGAAGATCACGTAAGTAAAATTACCGATACCTTATCAATTGCAAGAGAAAAACACCCAGGTCAAAGAAATAGCCTTGAAGTTTTAACAGATAGGTATCAAATAACTGGTTATGACAGAAGCTATCATGGTGCTTTGATTGATTCTGAAATTTTAGCTGATGTATATCTTGCTATGACTGGAGGGCAAAGAGACTTGGGATTTGATGAGAACTCTTCAAAAGAATTTCAATCAAGATTTTCTAATGATGTCTCAAACGATTTTAATTTAGTTAAAATTACAGCTTCAGAAGATGATCTTAATCAGCATCAGAATTACCTTAATTCCTTAAAGATAGATCATGGAAATAACTAGATTTGCTCCCAGCCCAACAGGACATTTGCATATAGGCGGAGCAAGAACTGCATTATTTTCTTATTTATTTGCAAAAGCAAACAAAGGAAAGTTTCTTTTAAGATTTGAAGATACAGATCAAGAGCGCTCAAAGGACGAATATGTTGACTCTATTCTCAATTCTCTTAATTGGATGCAAATTAAACTTGACGCTGAACCCGTATATCAATCAAAAAAGATTTCAAAACATAAAGAACTTGCAATTGAGCTTTATAAAAAAGGGTTTGCCTATGCTTGTGATTGTAGCGAAGAAACTCTTTCTAAAATGAGAGAAGAACAAATAGCTAAAAAACAAAAGCCTAAGTACAACGGTCTGAACAGAAATAAAAATATCGAATTCGCTGAAGGTATGGTTTTAAGATTTAAATTTCCTTTGGAGGGAGAATCAAAATTTAAAGACTTAATTTTGGGCGATATTGCTATAAATAATAAAGAATTTGATGACTTCATAATCCTAAGAAGTGACGGCTCTCCAACATATAATTTTTCTGCTGCAGTTGATGACAAGGATATGAAAATCACAACAGTAATTAGAGGAGATGATCATATTACTAATACTCTCAAGCAAATTAATGTTCTAGAAGTATTAGGCGCAACAATTCCCAAATATGCTCATCTTCCAATGGTTTTGGCTGAATCAGGCAAAAGACTTTCTAAAAGAGATGGAGCTGAAGATATCTTAGATTATAAAAAGAAAGGCTATTTGAGCGATGCCTTAATAAATTACTTAGTTAGATTGGGATGGTCTTACGGAGAAGAAGAAATATTTTCTTTAGAAAAGCTTCAAAAAATCTTTGATTTAAGTGATGTGAATTCTTCTCCATCAAAATATTCTCAAGATTTATTAAATTGGTACAACAATAAATACTTAAATTTTTTGTCTGCTGAAGAATTAGTATTAAATGTTAAAGAAAATACAGAGATTGATTTCAGCGAAATTAATAATGGAAATTTAGCAATCTCTTTATTAGCGAAGGGAGCTAATTCTTTAAACCAAATTGCAGAAGACTCAATATATTTTTTTGAAGACCCTCAAGTTAATTTTGATGCGCTTAAAATTGACATGAATAAAAAAATCTTATTTTCTGAATTCAGAAAAAAATTAAAAGAGATAGATTTTGAGAAAAACCTGATAGAAAAATTTATCAAAGAATTTTTACAAGCTAATGATCTAAAGTTTCCTGAATTGGGTAAGCCCTTAAGAGTTATTTTGACGGGCAAAGAGAATGCACCATCAATTTCAGATCTTTTGTTTATATTGGGTAAGGAAACTTCTTTAAAAAGGATAGAATATACCTTAAATGATTAATCAAAAATTATTAGAAATTTTAGTCTGCCCAAAAACACACTCATCTCTTGTTTTGCAGGGAGACGAGTTGATTAGTAAAGATGCTAGATTAGCTTACCCAATCAGAGATGGTATTCCCATCATGCTGATAGAAGAAGCCCGAGAATTAACACAAGAAGAACTCGAGAAGCTTTAATCCTCTGAAGCCAAATCTCTTTTCAATTCTTTAGAAGCTAAGTTTGCGTGATTAAAAATATTCCTAGCCATTGAAGAATCTTGTTCTTTAGAAAGGGTTGCATATATTTCTTTTCTAGCCTCATGCAGTTTTTCATTTTCTTTATCAGCATAATAAGCAACCTCAATTAAATGAGCTGCCAATCTATACTTTTTATTAGTTAAATTAATTAGAGCTTTATTAATGATTGCATCGACTCCGCCACTCAACTCAACCCATTCTTGAGCTTCATTTTCTCTGGTATCCGGTAACAATCTATCGTATTCACCGTCCCACCATCCGCCATATCGTCTCCAAATCATTCTAATTAAAAACTTAGGATCGTCATATACTGGTCTTAACCAAGGTTTATTTTTAATCTCAGAAGAAATTTCCACTTGATGAAATACTTCGTTCAAAGATTTACCTTGGTTCATCAATTTAAGAGTTTGTTCTTCGATATCTTCTAAAAAGTCTGCTGTAGTTGATAATGCTTCCTGAATTCTATCTTTTCCGTATATGGGTAGTCCGTGACCTGGAATCATAATCTCTGCGTCCTTTCTCATCATCAATTTCAAAGCATCTGACCAATCACTTATATACCTTTGAACTTTTTGTGGATTGCCTCCATTTGGTACTGCCCAAATGAATAGATCTCCCGGAGCTAGAATTTTTCTTTCGGGGATATACACCCAGGTATGATCGTCAGTTTCACCACGACCATGAAAAAGCTCAAAAGTACAATCTCCAACTTTAAAAGTATATTCATCTTCAAAGGTTATATCCGGATAGCGATATTCTTCTGGCCATTTGAAATGAGGAACATTAATTGCAAATTGTCTTTTATTTATTGCGGTGTTCCATCCAAGTGTTTTTTTGTACCTATCAAAATGATCAGGTAATAATTTATGACTATAAACTACCGGTCTTTTTTGATTGGATTTATCGGCATCTTCATCAAATTTTTTAGTAGCAAATATATGATCTACATGATGATGAGTGAAAACAGCTGCTTTAACATTGCTCTTTGGTCTCCACTTCTTTATTTCTTCATATGCAGAATCAATATCCAAGTGACTTCCAGCATCTATCATTACTAAACCATCGTTTGTATCAACAACATAAAACCCTCCAATCCCTTTGAGTCCTAATAAGTTCTTAGCAAGTTCAGAGGAACCTTCATAAAAAGTATGTACTGGATGATGCTCAAATTTGGTATCTAATTCTCCTTGCCATGCAAGTTCTGATAATTCTTTTAAATTATTCATTATTTCTCCCATTGAATATGTCTACAAGACGAAGTATCTTAATTATAGATAATTTTTTGGGGAAGAGAGAATGAGTTATAACAAACCATTAGAAGGAATAAAAATTGTTGAAATTTCAACAATAGTTACAGCCTCTTTGGCTACAATGATGATGGCTGATCAAGGCGCTGAAGTTATAAAAATTGAGCAATCTGGTATTGGAGATCCAATGCGCTATTTGGGAACGCAAAAAGGGGGGGTTTCTGCATTATTTGCAAACTGCAACAGAGGCAAAAGATCTATTGATTTAAATTTAAAGGAGAAAGATGATTTAGATATAGTTAAAAAACTAATTTCCGATGCAGATATTTTAATCAATAACTTCAGGCCTGGCGTTATGGACAAAATAGGCCTTGCGGAGAGTGATTGTAAAAAATTAAACAATAAATTGATTTATGCTTCCATAAATGGTTTTGGTGATTCAGGTCCTTTTTCAACTGCACCAGCATATGATCACGTCGTACAGGCTATGGCAGGAGCCACAGACATTCAATCGGATCTTGACGAACCAGCATATATAAAAACTCTTTTGTGCGACAAAATCACCGCATATACAGTTTGTCAGTCTTTATCTTCTGCACTTTTTAAAAGAGAAAGAACTGGTATTGCTGATCGATTGAATTTATCAATGATTGATTCAGCAGTTTTTTTTCTCTGGCCGGATGGCATGATGAATCATACTTTGCTGGATAATGACGTGGTAACGTTACCACCTTTAACTAAGTCTTATAATCTATATAAATGCAAAGACGGATTTCTTTCTATTGCAGCTTTATCCGATGCTCAATGGTTCGGTATCTTCAGAGCTTTAGGTTTACCAGAGTATATTGAAGATGAAAGATTCAATAATGCCTTTGCAAGAAGTGAAAATATGGTTGAGTTGGTAAAATCTTTAACAATTTTTGAATCCTTAACGGTAGATGATGCTCTTCAAAAATTACAGAATGAAGACGTACCTTGCTCTAAAACAATTTCCTTAGATGAGTTAATGACTCATCCTCAAATTGAGGCAAATAATCTTTTTCAATTCATAAATAGTACTTCGCAAGGTAAGGTTCGAGCTTTAAGATATCCCACCAAATTTGATGGTAATGAAATGTTTAATGGGAAACCTGCTCCAGCTTTGGGCGAACACAAAAAAGAAATCATAGAATCTTTAATTAATTGAGCTCATTATCCAATAGCCAAAGAATCGGCTATGGAGTCGGCGATATTGCTATTTGCTTTTATTGGTCAGGAGTTGGTCTTTACCTATTATATTTCTATACAGATATTGTGGGCATCAGTCCATATTTAGCGGGTTGGATATATGCTCTTGGAATTGCCTGGGATGCAGTTACTGATCCATTCATGGGCTACTTAGCAGAAAGAACATCTTCTAAGAAGGGCAAATATCGACCGTATATTTTTTTTGGGACGATTCCTTTGGGTTTATCTTTCGTTTTACTGTTTTGGGTGCCTCCTTTTACAGGATTATCCCTTTTTTTATGTTTATTACTTGTTAACGTTTTTCATCGAACATGCTTTACGATTGTCAGCGTTCCTTATTCTTCTTTGACCCCACGAATAACATCAGATAGCGAAGAAAGAACAAAGTTGACTACAGCAAGAATGATCGGAGCTTCATTTGGAACTCTGTTGATGTCATCTTTGGGTTTTCCAATAATTAATTACTTTGGTCAAAATGATGAATCTCTTGGGATAATTTATCTATCATGCTTTGCTGCTTTTTTTGCCATCATTATTCTCTATATTACATATGCATCTGTTAACGAATCCTCGACAGAGGAAGTTAAGGAAACTTATCCTTCGATATCAAAACTAGTTTTATCGATTTTAAAAAATTATCCCTTTTGGATTGTCTTTTCTTCAATCCTAATCTTGGGCTCTACCACGATAATGTTTAATAAAAATTTAATTTATTACATCAAATATGCTTTGGACTTGCATAACTATCAAGGATTGGTTTTAGGTTTAAGTGGGCTTAGTAGTTTCGCTTCAATACCTTTTTGGTCATACGTATCTTTAAAAATTGGTAAAAGAAATACATGGCAAATTTCTATGTCCTTACTACTTCTTGCATTTGCATTATTTTATTTTTATCAAATCAACTCACTACAAGAATTGATTGTCATAGTTTGTTTGATTGGCATTGCCTCAGGAGCGGGGGGTGTATTATTTTGGTCAATGTTGCCTGATACCATTGAATACGGTGAGTGGAAATCAGAAATTAGAAGTGAATCTTCTTTATATGGATTTATGACGTTTGCTCAAAAATCATCCATTGCAGTTGCTGCTTTGATATTAGGAGTTTTATTAACCTCAATTAACTTTACTCCAAATGAAGTTCAAACTCCTGAAACTCTTTCTGGTTTGAAAGATATTATGTCTTTAATACCTGCATCAGGTATCGCTATTTCTATCTTCTTAATGTATTTTTATCCGATTAATTCTGAATATCATAAAGAATTACTTATCATTATTGAGGCAAGGAAAAATGGTTAAGTGGGGAGTTATCAGTACAGGAACGATTTCTAAAGCTTTTTGCGATTCCATTAGGTATTCTAAAGAAGGCAAATTGGTAGCTGTTGCAAGCAGATCCTCCAAAAATCTAAAACACTTTTCTGATAAATATGGTGTAGATACATATGATTCATATGACGCTTTACTGAACGATTCTTCAATAGATTCTATCTATATTGGTACTCCGCATAACAGCCATTTTGATTTGAGTCTAAAAACTCTCAGATGCGGCAAACATCTTCTGTGCGAAAAACCAATGACGATGAATTCAACTGAGGCGATGATTCTACTTAATGAAGCGAGAAGGCTTAATCTATTTTTTATGGAAGCATTTATGTATAGATGTCACCCACTTACTCATAAAATGCTTGAACTGGTTAAACAAGAATTTTCTGGCCAAGAAGTATTGATAGAATCTTCTTTTGGCTTTACTGCCGATGTTGATGAAAAACATCGACTCAAAAATCCAGAATTAGGTGGAGGGTCAATTTTAGATATAGGTTGTTATCCATTATCTATGGCTAGATTGATTGCAGGCAGTTTAGTTGAAAATTCTTTTGCAGATCCTCTTGAAATATCTGCTTCTGGAGAACTATCTTCAAATAATATCGATTTAAACGCAAAAGCAGAGCTTGAATTTGGTTCAAAAATTAAAGCTTCAATCAAATCCGCAATTAATGAAGAATACGAAAATTCATTAAGAATTTCATCCGGAAACAAACAAATTTTTCTCAAAGAACCATGGCACTGTGGCCAATTTCAAGGTCAAAAAGCAGAAATTAAAATTTCAGAAGATAATCAAGAGAAAGTAATCGAAGTAATTGATGAT
>CACILL010000004.1 GCA_902587545.1 uncultured SAR86 cluster bacterium
AAAAATTTCTTGATATCGTTCTTCGATGACGGTCGATAGGCCATGTCTTGAGAATGATTGGTTTTCTCTACCATTTATTGATTTAGTAGATATCATTTCGTCGGAATCTGCTAATTCACTCCAAGCACAACCATGTTTCTTTTTAATATCTTCTGCATTTTGAATCGAAGTTTGAATTGCCCTAGCAATATCATTAGTAACATGTGTTCCTGCAATAGGTACGTTTACTGTATGACTAATTGCTCCATCTGAAAAAATTGCTACGTCAGAAGTTCCACCGCCAATATCAATAAGACAAACACCTAATTTCTTCTGATCATCCGAAAGAACTGAATGGCTAGATGCAAGTTGTTCCAAGACATACTTTTGAACATCAATTCCACATATTTTCATGCAAGATCCAATATTTGTTGCCGAATTCTTAAGACAAGAAACTAAATGTACATGGGCTTCAAGTCTTACTCCTGCCATACCTAATGGTGCCTTTACTCCAGGTTGATTATCAATGATGAATTCCCTTGGCAAAGCATGCAAAAGCTCGTAGCCCTCTGGAATTCTTTGAGCTTGAGCAGTAGACATTACCTTTTCAACCTCGCTCATTTTTACTTTTTTATCTTTTATTGGAACGGCTCCTGAAGAATTCAAACCATTTACACTCCCGCCTGAAATTCCTACGAAAGCTTTTGTAACCTGCCTTCCTGACATAAGCTCAGCTTTAGAAACCGCCTCTTTGACGGCTGCTACCGTAGATTCAATATCCACAATAACTCCATCTCGAAGGCCTATTGAATTTTGAATACCTAAGCCCAATACGTTTATGCCCTCCGAAGTATTCTCTGCAATTATGCAAACAACTTTAGAGGTTCCTATATCTATTCCGACTCTTAAATTATTTTTGTTATTGTTCGCCATTAATAATATCCAATTGCTAATTTATCTTTATGTCTCAGGTCTATGGTTTTAAAGTTTATTAATAAGTTTTGTGAATCTTTGCTCTGGAAGAATAATTTCAGGGTTCTAAGTTGATCAGGAAGTTGAAAATCTTGAAATTTTATAAATTTCTTATTGGTCGTTTGAATTTTTATTTGCCCAAATTTTTTATGTTCCATTTCTTCAATTTGAAGATCTTTCAACAGTAGGACCTCTTGAATTGCGTAATAATTACTAATCAACCCTAAAGGTTCTTTGCCAGCAGTTGATAAATTAACCAAAGATAAAGAATTATTATCATTTAGTGAGATTGATTTGCCGTTTTGAGAAATGACTTCATTATCATTTAAATAAAAATAAGGTATTTTTGTTAACTCTCTATCTTTAAAATTTAAACCGTCAATGGAGGAAGCTATTGCAAAACCACTGGGCAAGACAAATGAAAAAAGAAAAAATATCTTTGGATTAAGCCTGATATTCAATTTGCAACCTCAATCTTTAATATCTCATCTGGTCTGATCATAGAAAGACTTTGCGAAGAATTCTCATAAGCTTCTATTAGAGATTTTTTTAATTGTATTCTGCTATTTAAAGAGAGATTCTCATCCAATTCATAATTAAATGCTTTTGTTAGTTTATAAATATCTGAATTTGTTTTTTTTATATTAAAGTTCAACTGCAAGTAAACTAACAAAACAAAAGTTAAGATAAACAAAAGAGAAAGAAACGATATGTATTTAAGAGACATATTCTATTTCCCCAATTCTTAAAATTGCACTTCTAGATCGAGGATTGGTTGATTTCTCCTCATTGGATGGTTTAATTTTATTAACGTTTTTCAAGTTAATACCCTCAAAAAAATTCTTGTAATCTTTTTTGAAAAAGTTTTTAACTATTCTATCTTCGGCTGAATGGAAGCTTATGACAGCTAAAATGCCTCTGTCTTTTAAAACTTTTATTGCTGAAATTAGGCCTTCCTTTAATTCCTCAAATTCATTATTAATTAAGATTCTTATGCCTCTAAAAATATTTGTGGCTGGATGTTTTTTTTGGAAACCTTTCGGTTTGAAAAGCTCTGCCAGATTTTTAGTTGAAGAAATATTTGTATCCTTCCTTGCTTGGATGATTTTTTTTGCAAACTGTCTAGATTTTCTTTCCTCTCCAAGAAAATAAAAAACGTCTGCAAGTTCTTTTTCTGATGCGGTATTTATCCATTCTTTAGCAGACATTCCAGAACTATTATCAAATCTCATATCCAGTTCTCCCTCACGCATAAAGCTAAAGCCTCTTTCAGGCTTATCTAATTGAAGAGATGAGACTCCTAAGTCAAAAAGAACACCATTCATAGTATTTTTTGAAAATAAGCTCGAGATATTTGAAAAAGTTGACGTTTGGAAATTAAATCTTTCATCCTTGATAAGATTTGCGTAATGTTTGACCTCTTTATCTTTATCAATTGAATAAAGACTGCCATCCGAATTAAGATTTTCTAGAATTTTTTTTGAGTGCCCACCTAAACCAAAGGTGCAGTCAAGGTATGAACCGCTTTTATCATAAATGAGATTATTTAAAGTCTCTTTTAATAAAACTGGTTCATGAGAATAATTCAAAACGGGATCTCCTGAACTTCACTAGGAAGTTCAATTTCTAGTCTTTCACCTTTTACGTTTTTCCCTTCTTCTTTGAGTTTCCAGTTTTTTTCACTCCATAGTTCTAGTTTTTGACCCATACCAATGAGTACAACCTTAGTTTTTTCTTTAATTTGACTATAATTTCTAAGGGACTGAGGAATGAGAAGGGTCATTCTTTCAGAGACTTCAAAATCAATAGCATGAGCATTTCCTAGGAAATTCCACTGTAAAGATCTAATTTTTGGATTTAGGCCAGATAGATTTTCAAAGGCATCAGAAATTTTCTTCCACAATGCTCCTGGATAAATCAAGAGTGAAGGATATTGAGGATCTCGAGTGATAATAATCGACCCTGAAGCCATTTCCTTCAACAAGTCTTTGTATCTTGCAGGTATAACAATTCTTCCCTTTGTGTCTAAGGAAAGACTGCTAAACCCATAAAGTCCAGCCATAAAGTAGTCCCAAAAAGTTACACTAATGTATACTTTTGCACACTTTTACACACTTTTAAGGTATTGTAAATATATTAAAACTCTTAAAAAATAGATTTTTAAGCTTAATAAAGGCTGCTAAAGTTGGTCGAGCTGACTCATAAGCCGGGTTCTGTTTGAAGTAATCATTCATCTCGAACTCATGTCGCCATGAATTTCTAGCGGCCTACCCAGATTCAATGCGGAAAACATTATAAAATCTCTATTTGGCCTTGCTCCAAGTGGGGTTTGCCTAGCTGTTCTTTGTTACCAAAAAACACGGTGAGCTCTTACCTCACCTTTTCAACCTTACCCAAAGGCGGTTTATTTTCTGTTGCACTTTCCATAGTAAGCTTTTAAAGCTTACCTCCAGGGGTTACCTGGCACTTTTTCCTATGGAGCCCGGACTTTCCTCTGCAATGCAGCGATTACTCGGTCAGCTCGCAAGAATTATACTTATTCTTTATATTTGTTGTAAATTTCTTTTGAGCTCTGTTTTGAAATTTTAGAAAAAACCTTTGAAAATTGTTTCAAGGAAAGATCATTTGATAATGCTGAATACAAATAATCCAATTTATTGTCAAATTCATCATCTCTCTTATCAGATCCTTCTAAAATAATAACAATTTCTCCTCTAGTAAGGTTCAAATCCACATCTGCTATGTGGTTCAACTCCTCTATTGTGCCTCTTAAAATTGTTTCATGCATTTTAGTCATTTCACGAGCAATACTAATTCTTCTATTTTCACCAAGAACATCTCTCATGACTTTTAAAGTTTTTTTTATTCTGTAAGGGGATTCAAAGAAAACAATTGTCTTTGTTTCATAATTGCATTTTGAAAGCAGTGATTTTAACTCGCTAGATTTTTTTGGTAAAAAGCCTTCAAAAATAAACTTATTATTCTTAAATCCAGAAGTAATTAATCCCGAAATTACTGAAGAAGGACCTGGAATACTTTCAACTTTAATTTTCTCGCTGATGACTTGTGAAACCAATTCATGACCCGGATCTGAGACTAGAGGTGTTCCAGCATCTGAGATCAAAGAAATAGTTTTACCATCCTTTAGATGTTTTATTATCGAGGAAATTTTTTTCTGAGATGAAAAGTCATTATAAGAAACCAACTTGCTAGTAATTTTATGCGCTATAAAAAGTTTTTTTGAATTTCTTGTATCCTCTGCAAGAACAATGCTCGACTCATTAAGTATTCGAATTGCTCTTAAAGTTATATCCTCTAAGTTACCAATTGGTGTAGCAACTAAATATAATGTTCCTGTCATGTTAAAAAAAATAATCTCTTATGTTGTCTTAGTTTTCATCCTAACTTGCTGCACTTTATCTAGCAATGAATACTCGAAAAAAGAAGATGATATTGATGAGTTTCAAAGTAAAGATCTCGTTCTGAGTTCATCTCGATTAAACTCAAATATAGACATTGTTTTTTTTGAAGACAAAACCGCTTTTCAGAAATCCTTTTTAGAAGGAATAAAGAATGGTTTCTTTACTCTAAGGGAAGGTCAGAAAAGAAATTCTCAAATCAACTTTATAGATTTTTCCAAAGAAAAATATCTTGATTGCTCAAATATATTAACTAAAACAAAAAAAATAATTTTCCTCAACAGTAACTTGGTAGATATTTTAAATAGTTGTAATTTAAAGAATAACAGCAATATTTTAGTTATCGTCGGATTGAAAGGAAAAGTTAAATTAAACCTCAACTTCATTGATCCTTTCTATGACTATGTAGAATATCTTTACAGTTCAGATCCTGAGATTCTTCGAGAAGAATCAATAGTTTTAACTGATAGAGAATTAAAAGCAGAAAATTATTTTTTAATCGAAAAACAATCAAACATTGAAAATAGAATTTCAAACCTTTTCGAGATTAATAAAAGTTCAAACAGAAAAAGGGAGTTAGAAAGAATAACTCAAAATAGAATTTATCAAACACCAAGATTCAGGAAAGATATAAAAAAAATTATCATTAATACAAAGGAAGTTTCGGCTGAAAGAATTATCCCTGCAATTAATTTCAACTTAATTTTTGAACCTGAAATTTATACCCTACCTGGGCAACTTGATTTATGGAGATTTTCAAAAAAGGAATTTAATTCTGATTTAAAAGGCTTAGAGCACCCTATCTTTTTGAACAATAACTTTTTATTTGATGATGAGTTTTCAAAGAAACAAATTCAAGAAAAGCTTTTTTACGCTTTAGGATTTGATTCGCTATTATTTTTAGGCAGAGGTATCAACACTAAATTTAATGGACTGTTAGGTGAATATACAAAAGATGAAAATCGAATTTTTATCAAACCAGAAAAAATTGGCTTTCAATAGAACTAAAGTAATTCTATTTCTAATGAAGTAAAGCTTTCTTTGACGCTGGGTAAGTCTTGCATCCTTTCAATATAATCAAAAAGAGGTTTTGATGCTTTATTGTTAGGAATTTTAATTTGATGATGATCAAGTCTCAAAAGAATTGGAATAATTACAGCATCCAAGACTGAAAACTCGTCGTTTCTGAAGAATTTTTTATTGTCAAACATAGCCAAAGAGTTTGAAATATTTTTTTGTAAGTCGTTTCTGGCTTTTGTAATTTGTGGCTTTGAAGAATTTGAATTTTCAAGGACATCTAGATTTTCAGCCCAGTCCTTTTCGATTCTTTGAAGGATTAATCTAAATTGAGCTCTTGAAACTGGGTAAACAGGTAAAAGAGGTGGATGAGGAAATCTTTCATCAAGATATTCAACAATCAAACCTGAGTGATACAAGGAGAGTTCTCTGTCAACTAAAAGAGGCAAATGACCATCAGGGTTTATCTCTAAAATTTCCTTAGGAAGATCATCTTTACTGAGCACCTCCAAATTGCAAGTTATTCCTTTCTCAGCAATTACAATCCTAACTTTTTGAGATCTATGTCCAATATCATCATGGAACAAAACCATAGCAGACCTGTTGCTTAGAAGGCTCATAAAACTATTTTAAATCTTTTTTAAATTCTCTATATGTCATATAAGCAAAAGCGGTAAAAATTATCAAAAAAAGTAGCACATAAGTCCCAATTCTTTTGCGTTGCTCTGCAGAGGGATCTGCCACATATGTCATGAAGTTGGTTAAATCATATATAACTTGATCATATTGGCTTTCGGAAAGATTATTTTGCATGTCTTCTAAAACATGCGGCATATTTACATTTTGATACACCCTGTTATTTACTCCGTAAGGTCTAGAAGAGTCGGGATAATAATTTCTTAAGTAAGTATATATCCAATCAGGCCTTCTCAATCTGGCCTCTAAAGTGAGATCAGGAGGATAAGCCCCAAGCCAATTTATTGCATCTTCTTTAGTCAAACTTATCTCCATAAGTTCCCCTATTTTTGAACCATCAAAAATTAAATTATTCTCGTACATTTCCAAAGGAATAAGTAAGTCTTCGGCAACCCTTTTGTATCTAGAATACTTAAGGGAGTGACAGCCGTAGCAATAATTCATGTAAGTAGATAATCCTCTTTGCAAAGAAGCTTTATCTGAAACATCTGCTTCGAAGTAATCACACTCCATAGAACCGCATCGGTATTCTCCTGCAGAAAAGATAAAGAAAGGCGAGGTTATGATTGTGAGATAAAAAAGGGTTTTCAAGCTATATCTCCTACACGCTCTGGGACAGGTTTGCATTTCTCAAATCTCGTATAAAGAGGCATAAAGAGAAAATAGGCGAAATAAAGAAAAGTAAAAACTTTCGCAAGCATGTTCTTAGTCTCTGTAGGAGGGACAGATCCAAGATATGCTAAGACGAAAAAACTAATCACAAAACCAGCTAGAAAAATTTTACTGAAAATACCTTTATACTTAATTGATTTGACCGGGCTTCTGTCTAGCCAAGGTAAAGCTGCAAAAATTGCAATTCCCGCAGCCATAACTACAAAACCTAGAAATTTAGCGGTTAATCCAAATAGAGGGAAATCTATTGCTCTAAGCATTGCGTAAAATGGAGTGTAATACCAAGATGGAACAATATGAGCTGGAGTAGATAGTGGATTAGCTGGCTCATAGTTAACGTACTCGATGATATATCCTCCCCCTTCTGGGAAGAAAAATATCACTGTGCAAAAAATTAATAAAAACACTCCCAATGCATAAAAATCATGAGTTATGTCATATGGAAAGAAAGGCTTGGCATCTAATGGAACTCCATCCTGATCTGTATGTTTTTTAACATCTATGCCGTCTGGATTATTGGAGCCAATTTCATGAAGAGCTAAAATGTGAAAGAAAACAACCGCAATAATTAAAATAGGGAGTAAAACTACATGAAATGCAAAAAGTCTCGATAAAGTAATTCCTGAGACTATGTAATCACCTCTGATCCAAATAGCAAGATCTTCACCAAAGTAAGGGATAGAACCTACCAGAGATATAATTACTTGTGCCGCCCAAAATGACATTTGTCCCCAGGGAAGGACATAGCCTGTAAAACCCTCTGCGCATAAAAGAACATAAACAAACCATCCACCAACCCAAATTAATTCTCTTGGCTTCTGATATGAGCCATACATCATGCCTCTAAACATATGCAGATAAATCAGTGCAAAAAATGCTGATGCACCGCCGGCATGCATGTATCTAATAAGCCAGCCATAATCTACATCCCGCATAATGTATTCAATTGAAGAAAATGCTCCTTCTGCTGTATTGGTATAATTCATCATCAACCACAAACCGGTTAGAATCTGCATTACCAAAACAATCAATAAAAGAAAGCCAAATAAATACCAAATATTTATGTTGGAAGGAGAATAATATTTAGAAAGATGCCTTTCGAAAAGGTCGATTACGGGAAACCTTTTGTCTACCCAATCAAGGCTTTTTTTTCCAATAGTGTTTTCGCTCATTAACTTACTCCGTCTGAACCGATAACCAATAAGTTATCTTTTTCAAAAAAATGTGGAGGCACAACTAAATTCGTAGGAGCTGGAACGTTTGCATAAACTCTTCCAACCAAATCAAATTTCGAACCATGACAAGGACAAAAAAATCCTCCCTGCCAATTTGAATCAAAATCCTCTGGCTTTGCTTCTGGGTAATACTTTGGAGCGCACCCCAAATGGGTACAAACTCCGGTCAATACTGCAATTCCTTTTTTTCTAGACCTTATCTCATTTTTTGCATATTCCGGTTGAGAAGGATCATCCATATCAGGGTCAGCTAGTCTTTCAAGATTTTTTGTTATGAAATTTGTATTTTCTTCTGGAATATTTACGACGAAAACAGGCCTTCCTCTCCATTCAACAGTCATCATTTCTCCGGGAAGTAACTTTGAAACATCAACTTTAACAGGCGCACCTGCCGCCTCGGCTTTAGCACTAGGCTTAAAGGCACTAACAAATGGTATCGCCGTAAAAAATGCTCCGATAATCCCTAGGAATGAAGTTGTATATGTGAGAAATTTCCTTCTACCAGGATTAGGAGGACTTTTGGGTTGCATATTTTATCTTTTGCTGAATTGAGGTGCTTTTCTTGCTTTTCTTAATCCAACTTTTTTTCTTTCCACTTTTCTTGAATCTCTTGTTAAATAGCCTGCGGACTTTAATGCTCCTCTGAATTCACTATTCTTTTTTTCCAGCGCTCTTGAAATACCATGTCTAATGGCGCCAGCTTGGCCAAAGGAACCTCCACCAGAAACTTTAATTTTGAGATCAAATTTCTGATCACAATTTAAAAGCTTCAATGGCTGCTTAACCAATATTTTAGCTACTTCTCTTCCGAAGTATTCTTCTAAAGGTAGATCATTTATTAATATGTTTCCAGAGCCTTCATATAGGTAAACTCTAGCAGTTGCGCTTTTTCGTCTTCCTGTTGCATATATTGCTTCTGACATATCACTAAATAGATAATTCCTTAGGTTGCTGTCCAATATGAGGATGAACTGAACCAGAATAAACTTTTAACTTTTTAATTATCTGATTAGCAAGTTTGTTTTTAGGAAGCATTCCTTTAACAGCTTTTTCAATTATTTTTTCAGGAGAATCTTCTTGCATCTTTTCAAAAGATTTTGTCTTGAGTCCTCCAGGATAGCCGGTGTGATGATAATAGTTTTTTTGAGAAAATTTATTACCAGTTACCTTAACTTTTTCAGCATTAACAACAACTACAAAGTCACCTAAGTCAGCATTTGGGGAATACTGAGCTTTGTTTTTACCTGAGAGAATTGTTGCTATTTTCACAGCCAATCTGCCTAAAACTTTGTCCTCAGCATCAACAAGATGCCAATTTTTTTCGACATTACCGCTCTTATAACTTTTAGTTTCCATAAATAAGTTTTGAAAGGCGAGAATGATAACTCAGAGAGGTTATAATTGCTATTACCAATGATCAAAAAAAATTATTTTGTCATATTTTTATGGATAGTATTAGGCACCCTTTCTGCTTTAATTTTTTCTAGTTTTTACGGCAAAACAGATATCTATATCCCTATCTATCATGATATTTCGAATGTACTCGAAAGAACTTCCCCTTCGGTTGTGAATATTTGGACAATAAAAAAATGGAAGGCGTGGCAAGAACAATCTAATGAATTTGGTTTTAAATTCAACAGGCGAGTTGTAAAAACCGGCCTTTTTCCTAATGGATCGGGAGTTGTTATTGAAAAAAGTCTAATAGTTACAAACTTTCACGTTATTAGTGATGCTTTTAATCAAAATCAAGAATTAATAGTAGAGAATCATTTAGGGAAAACAGTTAAAACCCAAATTTTAGGATTTGATTCAGAAGCAGATATTGCAGTTTTAGGAATTATTGATTCGATTGATCTAAAGCCCTTTAAAATAAGAAAAAACATAGATCAGGTTAAAGTTGGAGAGTCTGTAATTGCAATTGGTAATCCTCAAGGATTAGGGCAATCATTTAGCAAAGGAATAGTTAGTGCCATAAATAGAACTTTCCAAGATAAAAAAGGAAATTTTATCCAAACTGATGCATCAATAAATCCAGGAAACTCTGGCGGTGCATTAATTGATGATAAAGGAAGATTACTAGGCGTGGTAAATGTTATTAGCTCTACTTCTGGAGGAAATCAGGGGTTAAATTTTGCTATTCCTGTCGATACAGTAATTGAAGTCTTCAATTCAATTGTAGATAAATAGTGTCTATTTGCGCCTAAGCTTCAAGGCATATGCATGCCCATGCAAACCTTCAAGCTCTGCTAAAAATATTGAATGATCAAGTAGTTCATTATATTTTGCCTTATTTTTAATGGATTTAATTTCTGTTACCGAGGTTCTCACTAAAAAGTCTTCAATACTAACAGGCGAACTAAATCTGGCAGCAGAATTTGTTGGAATTACATGACTGGGTCCCGCAGCATAATCTCCTAAGACAGCTGTATTGTTTTCTCCAACAAAAATGGCTCCAGCAATGAATCTTTTTAATAATGACTCTTTAAAATTTTTGTAAATAATTTGTAAATGTTCTGGTCCTACAAGATTATTGATTTCAATTGCTTCTTCTAAATTTTTTACCTGAATAAACATTGAATTTTTTTCTAAAGCGGTTTTTATTGTTTTTCCTCTTGGAGCCTCAGTAACTTGTCGTTCAAGTTCTTTAAACAAATCCCCTAATCCTCCTTTTCCAATTTGAATAAAAATACATTTGGAGTCTTCTCCATGCTCGGCTTGGGCAATTAGATCAGCAGCTAATTGTTCAAATCCTTTTTTCTTATCAGAAATAATTAATACCTCAGATGGGCCAGCAAATGAATCTATGCCAACATCTCCAAATACCTGTCTTTTTGCTTCTGCAACATAGTTATTCCCAGGGCCAAAGATTTTATCTGATTTTGATATCGTCTCTGTCCCATATGCCATAGCGGCTATTGCATGTGCTCCACCGAAATTATAAGCATTAGTTATTCCTGCTAGATGAGCAGTCCCTAACATTAATGTTTTTGCTTTCTCGGAAGAACTAGGAAAAAAAAGGTTAATCTCTTTTGAGCCTGCCACTCTTGCAACTAATGCGGTCATTAGAATAGATGATGGATAAACAGCTTTTCCTCCGGGGGCATAAAGACCAATTCTATCTATTGGTTTATGGATTTGACCTAATAAATTAAATATTCCATCCTTTGTTTTTAAATCACTTGTCTTTATTGCTTTATGAAAATTTATTATTCTTTTCTTAATGAAATTTAAGTTTTTCTTAATTGCATAGTCTAACTTTTCATAATTTTTTTTTAAATCAGACTTGTTGAAAGAAGCTTCGGCGACTGTTTTAAATTCTGTCTTATCAATTTTGTTAGAAATCTTTATTAACGCTTTATCACCATTTTTTTTTACGTTAAGTATTATTTTTTGAACAGTTTCTTTAATGTGAACAGCCTGATTTTCAAATTTACTCTGCAATAAGTATTTTTTGGCGACAGGAAAAGATACTTTCTTAATTTTTAAGGTTTTCATTTAGAGCATTTTTTATGGAAATAATTAGTTTTTCTATCTTTTGATTATTTGTTTTGAAAGAGGATTTATTAATGATTAATCTAGTTGAAATGTCTTGGATCACCTCCAATTCAGACAATCCATTATCTTTAAGAGTGTTACCTGTTTGAACAAGATCAACAATATAATCTGAAAGCCCGAGAATTGGTGCTATTTCTATTGCGCCTTTTAATTTTATTATTTCTACGTTTTGCATTTTTGAAGCAAAAAAAGCTTTTGCAGATACTGGATATTTAGTAGCTACTATCGGTTTGTTTGAATTTGTTACTTGCTCATAAGAGGCTAATGAAAGACGACACTTGCCTAATCCCGTATCTAAAGATTCATAAAAATTTTCTTCATCTTCAATCTCGTTTAGAACATCTTTCCCAACAAAGCCCATGTCTGCAATACCTTTGTTGACAAACTTGGGAATGTCCCAGGACCTAAGGATAGCTACTTTTATATCTTTCACAGAAGTATCCATAACCAGTTTTCTCGATGAGTCTTCAAAAGATATGCCGATCAGCTCCAAAAGATTTTTAATTTCTTTTAGTAATCTTCCTTTTGGTAAAACAATTAACATTACCCTGTCACCCGCTCTATATTTGCTCCTAGGGAGTTTAATTTTTCTTCAATTCTTTCATATCCCCTATCGATATGATAAATACGGTCAATTTTCGTTTCTCCTTTAGCAACCAATCCAGCTAAAACTAAACTTGCTGATGCTCTGAGGTCTGTAGCCATAACGGGAGCTGAGTGTAAGGAATTTTTTTTACCATTTATTGTTGCTGTATTTCCTGCTAAGGAAATATCTCCTCCCATTCTTATAAGCTCTTGAACATGCATAAATCTATTCTCAAAAATAGTTTCTACAACAGACGATTGTCCCTCTGCAATGGTGTTCAATGAAATAAATTGTGCCTGCATATCTGTCGGAAAAAGAGGATAAGGGGCGGTTGAAATATCCACCGGTTTAAGATTTTTATTCATTTTTAAATTAATGGTATCTGCATTGATTTCTATTTTTGCGCCTGCTTCAGTTAACTTTTTAAGAACACTATCCAGAGTTTCCGGCATAGAATTTTTTATTGTCACCTCGCCTCCAGTCATGGCAACTGCTGTTAAATAAGTAGCAGTTTCTATTCTATCTGGCATAACTTCATAGGAAGTTTGTTTCAGTTCTTTCACGCCACATATCGTAAGTTCTTTTGTTCCTTTTCCGCGAATCTTCGCACCCATACTTATCAAACAGTCAATAAGATCTCCAACTTCAGGTTCTCTTGCAGCATTTTTAATTACGGTCTCTCCTTCTGCTAAGACAGCGGCCATAATGGCATTTTCTGTTCCTGTTACGCTAATGGTGTCAAACAGAATTTCAGCCCCTTTTAGGCCATTTTCTGCTTTAGCTTTTATATACCCTCCTTCGGTAATAACTTCTGCACCTAACTTTTTCATACAATCAAGGTGAAGATTTACAGGTCTACTTCCTATGGCACATCCTCCAGGTAAGGCGACTTCAGCCTGCCGAAATTTTGCCAAAAGAGGCCCAAGCACTAAAACAGAAGCTCTCATTGTTTTTACAAGCTCGTATCTTGCAATTTGATTTTTAAGATTTGAAGTGTCTATCTCAAGATTCATATCCTCATCAAGTGTTATATTTGCTCCCATTGATCCTAGGACTTCAATCATGGTAGTGACGTCTTTTAAGTGAGGAATATTACTTAAAGTTAATCTGCCTTCTAATAAAAGAGAAGAAGCTAGTATTGGAAGAGCAGAATTTTTTGCGCCAGATGCTTTTAAGCTTCCATTAAGAGAATGGCCTCCCTCAATAATAAGTTTATCCATTAATTTTCTAGGTTTAAGGAATCTTCTTCGATACTCCAAGAATCTATTGCTTGATCCAAATTATCATCATTTTCTTTAACAAGAGATGCAAATTGTTTTCGGTAAAGTGAAACTATGTCTATACCGTCCAAAACTATACCAACTACTCGCCAATCCTTCCTATCTTCAACTTGAATTTTTTTCATTTTGTAAATTAATTTAAATTTTCTTCCTGAAAAGTCAGTATTTAATTGGACAACAGCTAAATCCATTCGTTCATTGGGGTGAAAGTGAGATTCTATAGATATATTTGCTGCTTCTACACTGCTTAGTGCACCTGAATAAGAGTCTAAAAGAGTGCTTTTAAACTTCTCATTAAATTTTAAAATTTGTTTTTTTGTAGCTGCTGTAAATAACCTCTTACCCATTACTCTTTTTGAAATTTCTTCTGGGGGAATCAGTCTTGAAAATCTAATTTCAAACTCATTAAGAAACTTATCCTTATCTGAATCAAACAAGTTTTGATTGTTATTAAGAAAATTAAAAATTTCATTATGTTGTGAGTTCACAAACTCCTCTACCTCAGTATCTAAGAAAGAGATAGAAGAAAAAATAATGATAAAAAATAAGAAAAAGTACTTTTTCATTTATAATCGACTTTAAAGAGCCTAGTCTACTACAGGATAATTAATCACAGATGAAAAAACCAAAAAAAATTAATTTTTTTGCAATTGGTAAAAAAGTCATTTCAAATGAAATTGATGCTCTTCAAGAAGTTTCTTCGAATATTTCCAAAAATGAGTTTAATGAAGTTTGTAACTTTCTAATGAAAACAAAAGGAAATTTAATTTTTTTGGGCATAGGCAAGTCAGGAAAGGTGTCTGAAAAGATATCAGCTACACTTTCCAGTCTAGGAAAACCATCTTTTTATATAAATGCCGCCGAGGCTAGTCATGGAGATCTTGGTGCGATAACTAAAAAAGATTCGTTAATTATTTTCTCCTACTCAGGTGAGACGGAGGAGTTAGTAGATCTTCTGCCAAATCTAAAGCAAAAAGAAGTGAATATTTGTTCTGTTACCGGAAACAAAAATTCCTCAATTGCATTGTCATCTAAGGCGCATATATCTTTGAATTTAGAAAAAGAGGCGGATATGCTAAATCTTGCTCCTACATCCAGCACGACTGCAATGATGATGATTGGAGATGCTATTTCTGTAGCTATGACAACCTATGAAGGTTTAGAAAGATCTGAATTTGGAGCAAATCATCCAGGAGGTAGTCTTGGTAAAAGTTTTATTAAGGTAAAAGAAATTATGATCAAAGAAAAAGATTTGCCTTTTATAGATGGAAATATTTCTATTATTGATGCAATGGAAAAAATTTCAAAAAAGGGGTTTGGATTGGGTTTAATAAAAATTAAAGGTATCGTGAAAGGTATTTTTACAGATGGAGATTTAAGAAGAATGATAAACAAGCGTATAGATCTTACATCTACACCTATACAAGAAGTCATGACTAAAAATTTTAAATTTGTCAAAGATGTTGATCTTGTCCTAGATGTTTCAAGGATAATGGAAGATCAAAAAATCTATTCATTAATCGTAAAGAATTCGAATAAAAAAATAACAGGCTTAATTAGAATGCATGAAATTCTTTCAGCAAAAATAATTTGATGCCAAAAAGCATTTTTGTATATTTAGTTGCTTTATTTTTTCTTATTGGTTCTCTCTTGTTTTTGTCTTCATTTTTCTTGAACCCATCATCTTCTGAGTTGATAAAACAAAATGATGCAATCATTTTTGAAGCAAAAAATATTTCCATTAATTTAGCCTTTAAAGAAAGTGATTTTATTCTAGAAGTAAATTCTTCGATGGTTAATTCTTTGAAAGAAGAAAAAAATCTTTATGTTTATCAGCCAAAAATAGATATTTCCGGAAAAAATACCTTTTTAAAAATAATTTCAAATAAGGGAACAATTGCTTACGATAAAAATATAGTGCAACTTGAAAATAAAACGGAAATTTCTGGCAAGTTAAATGAAAAAGTAATTTTAGGAAAAGCCAGTAAACTTCATATCGATCTCAATACAAGAAACTTATCATCCAGTAAATTAATTCTTTTTATTGATGAATATGAAATATCTGTAAAAGAAATTATTTTGAATGAAGATGAAATAGTTTTTAAAGGAAGCCCTATATATCTAAAAGACAACAAAGGGTTAGAGACAGAGACATCTATGGTGAAGTTAAAATCAAATGGAGAATTAATTTTTCCATCAAAACTTAATATTAAAAATTATTAATTAAAATGCGTATTGAGGGAAAAAAACTTAAAAAAGTTTCAAATAAAGTAAATATTCTCGAGAGCATAGATATCTCTATAACCTCAGACACTATATATGGCTTACTCGGTCCAAATGGAGCAGGTAAGACATCTTTGTTCTCTATTCTGGCTGGTTTGAGCAAACCTTCTGAAGGTGAAGTGCTCTATGACTCAAAAATAGTTAACAACCTAAGTTTTGAAAAAAGATCTGAATTAGGGGTTATTTACCTGCCTCAAGAGCCTTCAGTATTCAGAGAACTCACCGTTGAAGAAAATATAAAGGCTGCGCTTGAAGCAAAAAAATATGAAAAGAGAGAAATTGAAAACAAATTTACTGGAATCTCTGAAGAATTTGATCTGATGAGCATCAAAACTCAAAAATGTAATTCTTTATCTGGAGGTCAAAGAAGAAGAGTTGAAATTGCCAGAGCAATTGCTTTAAACCCCAAACTTATATTGCTTGATGAGCCTTTTGCAGGAATTGATCCTTTGATAATCAATGAGATTAAGACTTTGATTAAAAATCTAAAAGAGAAAGGTATAGGTGTTCTAATAAGTGATCACAATGTAAATGCTACTTTGGATATTTGTGATTTCATTTATGTCATTAACTCAGGAAAAGTCATCGCTCAAGGGATTCCAAATGAAATTGTGCAAAATGAAATTGTCAGAAAGGTTTATCTTGGCGAAGTAACTTAAGCAAAATTTTTTATTGTCCGTAAGTAAGTTTTATTCTCAAATATCTCAAAACTCCGTAAATAATTGGCCAGAATAAGCTGGAGATGATTGTCAAGATTAATAACTCAAAAATAATTGATATGGCGAAATTATTGGAAATCAAAATGAAATAAATTTGATATATAAAAACAATAATTGCCACAATCAAAGATTGTTGCAACCTAAATAAAGCTCTAAACCTGTGGAAGTATCTTTGCGAAAAGTAAGATGTCAAAAGAAAGATAACAACATGGATTCCTAAGAGGTATCCCAAAAAAATATCTAAAATGAAACCAGAAAGCATAGTCCAAAAAAAACCTATATTTCTCGGCGTTGCTACATTCCAATAAATTAATGTCATCAAGGTTAGAGGCAAAGTTAGCCTAGAGAGCAGGAAGTCATTTAAAATGACTTCAATCATTGAAGCTATAATTAAAGTAAGTCCTACAAAAAAATAAAAATTAAAAATTGAAGGTTTTTTATCATCAAGACTATTCATGGCTTGGTAAATAAAATTGTAGAGCCAAAACTAAAGTCAAAAGTATTTTCAACTGTAATTTGCAAAAAGTTTGATTGATCATTTTCTTTGATTTCGGTCACCTTTCCGAGTAAAAAACCTTCAGGAAACCTACCTCCCAATCCAGACGAAAGGATTTCATCCCCTTTTTTAATATCTCCATTTTTTTTGAATTCTTCAATTAAAAATGTTTTCGGCTTGCCTGTTCCAACTATAATTTTATTTTCTAAAGTCCTAGAGTTCTTTGCCGGAATTTTTATTGACTCGTTGTGAAGAGGAATTACTTTTATTGAGTTATTGAGTAGTTCATCTATTACTCCGATTAAACCAAAAGCATTAAAAGCAATCATATCTTTTGTAACATTGTTTGATCTGATTTCAACTGTAAGAATTTCTTTAGGAAATTTTTTAAAATCTGTGATTTTGCCTAAAATTATTTTCCTTTCCTGAAAACTCTTACTTAGATCAAAAAGCTCCTCAAGCTCATTTAAAGAAGTTTTTGTATTTTGAAGAACGAGATTTTGATTTTCTAAATCTCTTAACTGATTTCTTAACATATCTATTTCTTCGGAAAGCTTTTTTTGAGATGAAAAATAAGATTCAAAGGAATTAAAACTATCTTCAACCAAGTATTCAATTTGTGTGAAAGGAGAAAAAATATATGACGAAAAGATTCTTATTTTACTGCTTAAATCGAACGAATAATCTCCATACATAATGAGAAAACTAAAGAGTATTGCGGGATAGAATCGGCTTGCGCGCATTGACCCCGTAGTGAATATTGCTGATTGCGCGATATCGGTTTGTTTGTGTTCACCGCCGAACATGAAATTACTCTGTAGATAAAAGATCTACATCAAATTTATCAATAATATCTAGGGCAATTCCTCCACCTTTTACTACACAGGTTAGAGGATCATCAGCGACAATTACTGGAATTCCAGTCTGCTCAGATATCATTATGTCTAAGTCTGTAAGCAAGGCACCTCCCCCTGTTAAAACTATTCCTCTTTCGGAAATATCTGCGCTAAGTTCCGGAGGGGATTGTTCTAAGGCATTTCTTATAGATTGAAGAATTGAAGAAAGAGGTCCCGATATGGCTTCATAGGCTTCTAGGCTTGAAAAATTGATTGTGTTTGGGACACCTTCGGCTAAATTTCTTCCTCTGATTTCCATTGATTTATCTTCACTTTCAGGAGTTGCACAGCCTACAGTTTCTTTTATTCTTTCGGCAGTTGATTCACCAACCAAAACTCCGTATTTCCTTCTAATGTAAGAAACAATAGCTTCATTGAATCTATCGCCTCCTGTTTTCAAAGAGCTGGAAAAAACGACTCCATTAAGAGCAAGAATTGCTATTTCAGTTGTTCCTCCACCAATATCCACCACCATTGAACCTGATGCCTCTTCAACCGGCAATCCAGCACCAATAGCTGCTGCCATAGGCTCTTCTATAAGCCTTACTTCTCTAGCGCCTGCTTGAAGAGCTGATTCTCTTATTGCTCTTCTTTCTACTTGTGTTGATTGACAAGGGACACAAATCAATATTCTTGGACTTGGTTTAAAGAAATTTTCTCCATGAACAACCTGAATAAAATGTTGAAGCATCTTTTCTGTTACTTGAAAATCTGCGATAACTCCATCTTTAAGTGGACGAATTGCTTCGATGTTTCCAGGAACTCTTCCAAGCATTCTTTTTGCTTCAGAGCCTACCGCAACCACTGATCTATGGCCCTCAGATTTTTTTATAGCTACTACGGATGGTTCATTTAGAACAATTCCCTTTCCTTTGGCAAAAATGAGTGTATTAGCAGTACCCAAATCAATTGATAAATCTGTTGAGTAGATGCCTTTTAGAGCTTTAAGAACCATAATTTTTGTAATTTTTTAAATAATTCGAATAGTAGTTGATTTTAAGTTGATATAAAATCTTCCTCTCTTTAATCATTATAATGAAAATTACTGAACAAGACCTTAAAAACATATCTTTATTGAGTAAAATTAAGATAGACGAGGAGACATCTGACTCTTTGATAAAAGACCTGGAATCAATTTTGACCATGGTCAACAAAATGGATGAGCTAGATACTTCAAAAATAAATCCATTAACCCATCCCATAGAAAATACTCAGACTTTGAGAGAAGACATCGAAAAAAAAGATATTGAAAGAGAAAAACTTCAAGAACTTTCTAAGGAAAAAGACTCTGGCTTTTATCTTACCCCTAAAGTAATTGAATAATTATGAGTGAATTAATAAATCTTTCTTTGACAGATCAGATACTTGGGCTTGCTGATAAATCTTTCTCATCTAAAGAAATTACAGAAGCATATTTAAATGAAATTAAGAAAAAAGAATCTCTAAATTGTTTCATTTCAGTCTTTGAAGAAGAATCAGAAGAAAAAGCCCTAATGGCAGATGAAAATATTGCGAAAAACAAAGCTAGGCCTTTAGAAGGGATTCCAATTGCTCACAAAGATATTTTCTGTATTAAAGATAAGAAAACAACTTGTGGTTCTAAAATGTTATCCAACTTTATTTCTCCCTATTCTTCAGAGGTTTTCTCTAAATTAGATACTGCCGGAGCAATTACCCTAGGAAAAACAAATATGGATGAATTTGCTATGGGATCTTCAAACGAAACAAGCTTTTATGGAAATGTTTTAAACCCTATTAACGAAAAACTTTCTCCAGGAGGTTCTTCTGGAGGATCAGCAGCTGCTGTTAGAGCCAATCTTTGCTCATTTGCAACTGCAACCGATACAGGAGGCTCTATAAGACAGCCAGCTTCTTTCTGCGGAGTTACGGGTATAAAACCTACTTATGGAAGGGTTTCCAGATGGGGAATGATTGCTTTTGCGTCCAGCCTTGATCAAGCAGGAATAATCGCAAAAAATGCTAAAGATGCCGCAATAGCTCTCAAATATATGTCTGGGTTTGATCAAAAAGACTCGACATCTTTGAATGAAGAAGTTAAAGATTTACAAAAGGAAGTCGATACAGATCAAGAGCATGTAATTGGAATTCCTAAAGAAGTAATTGAAAAAATTAAAAATGATCAGGTGCGGGATTCTTTCAGGAATGCTATTTCCATTCTTGAAAAAGATGGAGCAAAAATTCAAGAAATTAATCTGCCTAATATTGAGTACTCTTTACCTGCTTACTATGTAATAGCTCCTGCAGAGTGTTCAGCAAATTTGGCAAGATATGATGGAATTAGATTTGGTCATAGAAGCGAGAGCGTATCTTCTTTAGAGGATCTTTATGTAAATTCAAGAACAGAAGGATTTGGTAGAGAAGTAAAGAATAGAATTTTTATCGGAACGTTTTGTCTTTCAGCAGGTTACTATGACGCCTTTTACAACAAGGCTTTGAAAATAAGAAATTTAATAAAGAGTGATTTTGATGAAGCCTTTAAAAAAGTTTCTTCGATAGCAATGCCTACTTGCTCCAACTCTTCTTTTGAACTGGGTTCAATAAACGATCCTGTAGAAATGTATGAACAAGATATTTATACAATTCCTGCAAACTTGGCAGGTTTACCAGCGTTATCGATTCCATCAGGAACGGTTGACGAAATGCCAATTGGCCTCCAACTCATTGGAAATTATCTTGAGGAAGGAAGAATTCTTAATCTTGCAAATAAATTTCAAAAATTAACGAATTTTCATGAGTTTAAATAATTGGCAGCCTGTTATTGGATTGGAAGTTCATGTGCAACTTGCTACCAGAACAAAACTTTTTTCCTCTTCACCAATAGCTTTTGGTGCTGATCCAAATACTCAAGCTAATGAAATTGACTTAGGGCTTCCTGGTGTACTGCCAGTATTAAATAAGGAAGCGATTTCTCATGCATTAAGGTTTGGTTGTGCAATAAACGCCGAAATATCTGAAAAGGTAGTTTTTGCAAGAAAAAATTACTTTTATCCCGACTTACCTAAGGGTTACCAAATAAGTCAATTAGATGATCCCATAGTCGGCAAAGGAAGTGTCGAAATAAAACTTGGTGATAAATCAAAAATTATTGGTGTTACCAGAGCTCATCTTGAAGAAGATGCAGGAAAATCGATCCATGACTTGTATAGCAATAACTCTGCAATAGATTTGAATAGAGCTGGAACTTGCTTGTTGGAAATAGTCTCTGAGCCTGATCTTAGTTCTGCTGAGGAAGCGGTTGAGTATTTAAAAAAAATACACAGTATTGTTACTTTCTTGGGAATCTCAGATGGCAACATGTCGCAAGGATCTATGAGATGCGACGCTAATGTGTCTGTCAAAAGGCCCGATGATCAAAAACTAGGTACAAGAACTGAATTAAAAAACATAAATTCTTTCAAATTTGTTGAAAAAGCAATTATTTTTGAAATAGATAGACAAATTAAAGAGCTTGAAAGGGGAGAAGAAATTATTCAAGAAACTAGATTGTATGATTCTAAAAAAAATCTTACGCGATCCATGCGTTCTAAAGAGGAAGCTAATGACTACCGCTACTTTCCAGAACCAGATTTAATTCCAATAAAAATCTCAAAAGATCAAATTAACGATGTAAGAAAAAATCTACCTGAATTGCCAGAAATTATGAAAGAAAGGTTCATGAACTCTTACGAACTATCAGATGACAATGCTGAGCTTGTAACAATAAATAAAGAAACTGCATCCTTTTTTGAAGAGGTATTGTCTTATGAAGTTTCTCCTAAAAATGCCGTAAATTGGATCACTGGAGACTTATATGCTCTGCTTAATAAAAATGACACAAACATTTCTGAATCTAAAGTAAATCCAAAGCATATTGCAGAGATAATTCAAAATATTGAAGATCAAAAAATTTCTGGCCCTTCTGCAAAAAAACTTCTTGAGATTGTATGGAGTGAAGGAGGAGAAATACAAGAGCTCATTAAGAAAGAAGGTTTAGAACAAATTTCTAATGATGATGAAATTGAAAAAATCCTTGATGAGGTAATTTCTGAAAATCAAAAACAATTTGAGCAGCTAAAATCAGGCAAAGATAGATTGCAAGGCTTTTTCGTTGGTCAAGTTATGAAAAAAACTTCGGGCAGTGCGAGCCCACAAGTAGTAAATGAACTTTTAAAGGATAAATTATCTAAGTAATAAACATGGATAAAGACTCAGCAACATAAGCAGGTTTTTCTTGACCTTCTATCTCCATCACAACTTCATATTTTAAAAGATATCTTCCATCACCTTTATCATCAACAGACAAAAGTGTTGATTTAGTCCTTACTTTTGAACCCACATTAACAGGAGTTAAAAATCGAACTTTATCAAGTCCATAATTAAAAACCATGGTCATACCCTCAGGAGCAACTTGAGGAGCTGGCAACCCAGCCATCAACGAGAGGGATAAGAATCCATGAGCTATTGTTGAGCCAAAAAGTGGTGTAGCTTTCTCTGAATCGATATGAATGAATTGGTGGTCATTCGTTGCATCAGCAAATTGATTTATTCTATCTTGATCGACTTTTAACCAATCGGAAGCCCCCATATCTTTGCCAATGTAATCTTTTAAAGTGTCTGCAGGTACTAATCCAGCCATTGTTTTCTCCTTGTTTTTTTTATTTCGTTAAATGATTTTTGTATTCTTCTCGCAAACCTGTCTTGAGAAGTTTCCCTGTTGCTCCGTGAGGAAGTTCATCTAGAAAGATAACGTCATCAGGGAGCCACCACTTGGCTACTTTATCAGAAAGGTAATCCAATACTGAATCTTTATCACATTCTTCCAAGCCATTTTTTACTATAAACAATAAAGGTCTTTCATCCCATTTGGCATGAGCAACTCCAACAACACATGCCTCTGCTACTCCTGGATGTCCAACTGCCGTATTTTCTAGGTCAATAGAACTAATCCACTCTCCTCCAGATTTAATAACATCTTTACTTCTATCGACTATTCTCATGTAGCCATGAGTATCTATCGTTGCAACGTCTCCCGTATCAAACCAACCATCTTCTAGAGCTGTCTCGTTAGACTTAAAGTATCGTTCAATAATTGCAGGCCCTTTTACCATAAGTCTCCCAAACGTTTTTCCATCATTAGGAAGAACCTTACCTTCATCATTTATTATTTTCATTGAACAACCATAAACTGCCCTACCTTGGCTTGTTTGAATTTCATATCTTTCTTCAAGATCCATGCCATCCATCTCAGGAGTATAGGAATTGAGTGTCCCAAGCGGACTCATTTCTGTCATACCCCAACCATGAAGTAAAAAGCAATCATGTTTCTCTTGAAAGGCTTTAATCATTGCTTTTGGGGCGGCAGAACCGCCAACTAAAACACTATTTACAGACTCAAGTTTGATATTATTCTTCTCAGTGTAATTCAGTAAGTCAAGCCATACAGTAGGAACTCCCATAAGCTGATTTACTTTTTCAGAAGTAATTAAATTACAAATTGATTCACCATCAGTGAAGGGGCCTGGAAAAACCATTTTGGCGCCATACATAAATGAGGCATATGGAATTCCCCACGCGTTGACATGAAACATTGGCACTACAGGAAGCAAAACTGTTTCAGAAGTTAAATTCATTGCATTCCCAGCAGTAGCATACCAAGCATGTAAAACTGTAGATCTGTGAGAATAAAGAACTCCTTTAGGATTTCCAGTTGTACCAGACGTATAACACAATGATGATGCTGTATTCTCATCAAACTCAGGCCAAACTATTTCTTCAGATTCATCAGCAATAAGATCTTCATAACAAATGAGATTTTTAATTGATGAAGATGGCATGTGCTCCTTATCAGTAAGTACCACAATTCCTTTAACTGTTTTAAGGTCAGAAATGACATTTTCTATGATTGGTAAGAAAGGCGCATCAACGAAGATATATTTATCTTCGGCATGATTAACAATGTATTTAATGTCGTCTGGAAATAATCTAGGATTTAGGGTATGAAGAATGGCTCCCAATCCGGAAATGCCAAAATAAAGTTCTAAATGGCGATAACTGTTTACCGCCATTGTGGCAATTATATCCCCCTCTTTAATACTTAAATTAAGCAAAGCATTGGCCAATTTCTTTGATCTTTTTGCGGAGTCTTTGATGGTATATCTATGTATGCCTCCTTCTACAGTGTTGCTTACTATTTCGGTATTGGCGTTATTTTTTATAGCATGTTCTAAAACTCCTGAAATAAGAAGTTGTTCATTCATCATATTTCCTAACATAATCTCACCTTTTTTTTGTTAAACCCTTTACGAATAAAGGAGAATATCTTCGCTCAAGAAATCCTTCAACCTCTTTTTTTGATTCTAAATGAAAAAGTTTTATATCATTTAAAGAAGACATTAAAAATGGTTTCCATTCCAATAAAATTTCATCAAGAGGGTTTTCAAAAATAAATCGAATTGATTTTTTGCTGATATTTAAAGCAAGCTGTAATTCCTTTTCGTTTAACTTCTTAAATGGATCAGAGAAGATTGGTTTTAATTCTTTTGGTAAATATGGAACTTTTTGCTTCGGGTTATATAAATAATTTAATAAAAATTTGTCGGTTTCTTTTAAACCAGTTCCGTTAAGAAAGTGTCCAACTATTGATTTGTTTAAAGATCTTCCCTTTAAGGGACCTAAAAACAGTCTATTAGGGCAATAATCATTTGCATAAAAATTATCCCATATGGCTATAGGATTTTTAAAAAAATCTTGAATAGACTTTAGAGATGAATTGTTAATTCTTTCACTGATAACATTATCACCTGTCCAAAAAATTACTACGCGGCTATTTAAATTTTCTTTTAGCCCTCCTAAATATCCTTCATCAAATATCCCCTTTGATAAAGATAAATTATAAATTGACGGACAAAACCACATATTTTTTTGTTTTGGAAGGTGCATAGAAACTTTATTTAAGACGTCAGCATGTTTTTTTCCCAAATCTTTATCTGCCGCTTCCTGACCAAAATTAGTTATATCAATGTCATCGAAGAAAATTGCTATTTCATCAAAACCTGCCTTTTCAAGAGCATGAGATAATTTTCTTTTCAAAAGTTTTAAATTTTTTTCAATGTCTTCAAAAAATTCTGAAGTAGGAGAAACACAGTAAACTTGCTTAATTTTTTTTGGAAGAATCCTTCTCTGAAGATTTTTATCAAGTTCTTTCCATCGATGACGCAAATAAATATCTTCTTTTGGCCCATAAAAATAATGAGAAATAGGTGTTTTTAAATCTTTAAACGCATCAATTGGTAACCTCCGAGAGTAATAACCTTCTATATAGCCTTTAAACATAATTTAGATTCGACAGATCCTGCATTCTGGATTTTTATGAATATCAACTCTTTTAAAAATTCCTTTTAACGAATCAAAAATCATAAAATAAGATTCAAAATTTTTTTCTATAGTCGCTTTAATCACTTCAATTGCCATTAAAGAGCCTATAGCTCCAACTAACGGAGAAGCTATCGCAGACTCTCTGCATGACAAATCTTCGTTCTCGAGATCTTCAAATAAACACTCGTAGCAGGAATTCATAGTATCTCTTAAATCAAAGCAGCCTAATTGTCCTTTCCAAGCGATAGAAGATCCAGAAATAAGAATTTTTTTATGTTTTACGCAATATCTATTTACAGTTTTTCTTGTTTCAAAATTATCAGAGCAATCAAGGATTATTTCTGAATCCTTCAGAAGATATTCGATATTTGTAGAATCAACTTTTTCCTCTAATCCTATTAGCTCAACAAAAGGATTCAATTGAGATAATTTTTTTACTGAGGTAGCGGCTTTGTTTTTTGATAAATCATTTTCATCAAAAAGAATTTGCCTTTGTAAGTTTGAAGCTTCTACAAAGTCAAAGTCTATTATTTTGATTTTACCGAATCCAGATAGAGTTGAATATAGAGAGGCAGAGCATCCCAAGCCACCCACGCCTATAAATGCCAACGACATATCATTAATTTTTTCCTGCCCTTCAATGTCTATTTCAGGCAACATAATATGTCTGCTATATCTAAGTAATTCTTCTTTTAACATTGATAAATCGAAACTCTTTTATCTCCATTTAAATCATTTAAATTCGAAAAATTAAGATACCCATTTTCCACAGCAAATTTATTTAATTCTTTATATTGATCAGGAGCATGTTCTAAATAAACTTTACCATTTTCATTTAAAAAATTTTTTCCTTTAGATAGGATTAATTTTAAATCAGATAGCCCTTTATCTTTTGAAAATAAAGCTTTTTCTGGTTCATGCCAGATCCCTTCTTCTTTTCCGCTAGTTGCCTCTTTATCCACATAAGGAGGATTAGAAATTAAATAATCTACCTGAGGAAAAAGCCATTCATTATTCCAGTCGTGATTTAAAAAAATTATATTTTCACAGCAAAATTTCGCCGCATTTTGTTTTGCCACCAAGATACTTTTAATTGAAATATCTGTTGCAAATATAAAACAATCTTTAATTTCTTGAGCGATTGATATAGAAATAGCTCCGGACCCTGTTCCAAGCTCAAGAAGAGTTTTGCCCTGTAGTTTTTCATTGAGAATTGCATCTACCAATGTTTCAGTTTCTGGACGCGGAACAAGGACATCTGGAGTGACAATAAAACTATTTTTCCAAAACCCTTTCTTTCCGATTAAATATGCTAGTGGCTTCCCTTTTAATCTCTCTTCGACCATTAGGTCAATGGAGCTTAAATCTTTTTTATTAATTTCTTTTTTAATATCTGAATAAATTTTTGCTTTATCAATTTTGAGAACGTGTTGAAGAATAATTTCAGCATCAGGACTATCAATTTTGTTTTTAGTTTCTATTAACTTATCTTTGAGAAGCATCAGGTAGTTTCATTTTCTAAGTTAATAAGTTTTTTTGCTTCGTTCTCTTCTGTTAGAGCTGATAGCATAGTTTCCATGTCACCATCTAAAAATTCTTCCAAATTATGTACAGAATATTCTATTCTGTGATCAGTAACTCTGCTTTGAGGAAAATTATAAGTTCTTATTTTTTCTGACCTATCACCACTTCCAACCATGACCTTTCTTTGAGAGTCTAATTCTTTAGCTTGTTCTTCTAGAGCTGCCTCATTCAATTTACTCTGAAGTAAAGACATAGCTTTCTCTTTATTCTTATGTTGCGATCTTCCGTCCTGACACTCAACAACGATGCCAGACGGAATATGTGTCAGTCTTACTGCGGAATCGGTTTTATTAACGTGCTGTCCTCCTGCGCCAGATGCTCGAAAAGTATCAACTCTAATTTCTGACTTATCAATATTTATGTTTTCTTGTTCATCTAACTCAGGCAGGATGGCTACTGAACATGCTGAGGTATGAATTCTACCCTGTGATTCGGTTTCTGGAACTCTTTGAACCCTGTGTATTCCTGATTCGTATTTTAGAAAACCATAAGCACCTCTTCCAGTAATTTTGGATACTATTTCTTTGAAACCTCCTTTTTCGCTCTCTCTAGAGCTAATGATTTCTATTTGCCATTTTCGTCTTTCCGATAGTCTGGAAAACATCCTAAACAAATCGCCAGTAAACAGTCCTGCTTCATCGCCTCCAGTACCAGCGCGAATTTCTACAAATGCATTTTTTTCGTCATTTGGATCTTTTGGTAACAGCATTTTTTTTAAATTTTCTTCTAAAGAGTCTTTTTTATTTTTGAGGCTTTCTAGTTCTTCTTGAGCTAAGGCTCTAATTTCACTATCCGAATCATTCAAAAGTTGATTTGATTCATCAATATTTTCCTCAACAGATTTAAATTCGCTGAAGCTATCTACAATAGGTTTCAGGTTTGAATATTCTTTTGAAATAGACGTAAACTTAGTTTGATTCTCTATTGTTTCTGGCTTTGATAGCTCAGATTCCATTTGAGAAAATTTAATTTGAATTTCTTCTAGTTTCTTTTTTACCGACTCCAGCATAAAAACTATTATAGTATCTAGTCTGCTTTCATATGAAAAAATCGTTTTTAGCTTGGTATCTTTTTTTAGTTTTTTTTCTCTTTTCTTGTGCAGCAATCGAAATCAAAGAGGATATTTTTTCAAAAAAAGGTAAGTTTTCTCTTGCTTCTAATTCTGAGTATTTCTCAGGAACCGTAAATGTGAGTGACGTAGATAAGAGAATTCAATTGAATTTAGATGGTTTAGGTAAAGACTTTAAAATTTCGTTTAAAGATGAAGAAATCAAAACAAACTTTAAATACGAAAACATCATAAAAGAATCTGATTTTAAGTTATTTCTTAAATGGTTCTTTTTCAAATGTACAGATAACGAATGTCAAAATTTTACCTTGCAAAATCTTAATCTAAAAAAGTATTTATCTAATAATTCAGGTCTAATTATTCAAGGAAATTTTCAAAAATTTAGATTGTCAATGAAACTCAATGATATTTAGTTCTCCAGCAAAAATTAATTTATCTTTGAAAATAACCAGAAAGAGATCGGATGGTTTTCATGATATTGATTCAGATTTTCAATTTTTAAATTGGGGAGACAAACTCGAAATTTCTTCTTCAAATAAACTGTCAGTTTCAACAACAAAAATTCAGGTTTCTCAACAAGAAAACTTAGTTACTCAAGCTTTGAAAAAAATTGAGTCCTTTTGTGATACCAAACTTAATTATTCTGTAAAAATTGAGAAAAATATTCCTCTTGGCTCTGGACTTGGGGGCGGGAGTTCCAATGCGGCAACTGCAATGCTAGCAGTTAATAGCCTCGCAAAACTCAATTTATCCTTAGATGTTTTAGTAGATTTGGGTAAATCTTTAGGATCGGATATACCATTTTTTTTAAAAGGTCTGTCTGGAAGAGTCTCGGGAATAGGAGAGATAATTGAGCCTGAGGAATTTCCAGAACATCTAGTCATGATCCTATTTCCAGAATGTTCAATATCCACAAAAGATGCCTATAAAGCTGTAACATTGGAGGAAATTTCAAACAAGAGAGATAGGTTAAAAGGAAACTTTTTTGAAGAGTGGGTTTTGTTTAATTATCCTCAGGTCAGAGAAGCATTTGACTTTTTAAGTGGTAGTAAAGAAGTAAAAATTTCTGGAACAGGAAGTAGTATGTTCACAAAAATTAATTCTTTTGAAGAGGGAAAGGAAATAATGGATAATGCACCAAGAAAATTAGCATATGTTATTACCAATACTATTAACAAATCGCCTTTATTAAATGAACTGCTTAATTCTGGGGTGTAGCCAAGCGGTAAGGCAGCGGCTTTTGATGCCGCCATGCGATGGTTCGAATCCATCCACCCCAGCCAAAAATAAAAATGAATTCTAAAAACAACTTAGTCATTTTCTCCGGAAATTCTAATCCTAGCCTAGCAAATAAAATCGTTAAACAACTCAATAAACCTCTTGGAAAAGCGATTGTGGGGAGATTTAGCGATAAAGAGATGAATATCAAAATTGAAGAAAACGTTAGGGGAAAGGATGTTTTCATAATTCAGTCTACTTGTTTTCCAGCAAATGATAATCTAATGGAATTGATCATCATGATTGATGCTTTGAGACGAGCATCTGCATCAAGAATTACAGCTGTGATACCTTATTTTGGATACGCTCGACAAGATCGAAGAGTCAGATCCGAAAGAGTTCCGATAAGTGCAAAATTAGTTGCAGATATGTTGCAAAGTGCTGGTGCCAACAGAGTTCTTACTATCGAACTGCACTCTGATCAAATTCAAGGCTTCTTCAATATTCCAGTTGACAATGTTTACGGAACAAGCGTAATTTTTGATCATATCGTTAAGACAAAATATAAAAATCAAATGGTGGTTTCTCCTGATGTTGGAGGAGTAGTAAGAGCAAGAGCATTGGCTAAGTTTTTAGATGATGCCGATTTAGCAATTATTGATAAAAGAAGAGAAAAGGAAAATCAATCTCAGGTCATGAATGTTATTGGAGATGTACAAGACAAAACATGTATTCTTGTTGACGATATTATTGATACTGCTGGAACAATTTGTAATGCTGCTGAAGCTTTAAAGGAGTCAGGTGCTAAAAGGGTCGTTAGTTATGCTACTCATGCAGTTCTTTCTGGTGATGCTTTAAAAAATATTAGTAATTCAAGACTAGACGAATTAATAGTTACTGATACAATTCCGCTTTCAGAAATGGCCTCATCAACTAAAAAGATCAAAACCATTTCTATGGATAAAACTATAGCTGAGGCTATAAATAGGGTTAATAAGGAAGAATCTATCAGCCAAATGTTTTTATAAAAATGAGTGAATCAACATCTATATCTGCCGAAATAAGAGAGAATAATATTTCAGCAAAAATTTTGAGAAAATCAGGAGAGATTCCTGCAGTAGTTTATGGTCAAGAAAACGATACTAAACTAGTTAAAATTTTAGAAAAAGATTTAGTTAAAATTCTTGAAAATCCTAGTATTTTTTCTCAAGTTATCGAGTTGAATCAAAATGATGATGCTGTAAAAGTTATTTTGAAAGAGGTTCAGGTAAACCCATCTAATGACAGACCAATCCACGTAGATTTTCAAGCCGTTAACGAAAAGACAAACATCACAATTAATGTGCCTCTAAAATTTATTAATGAAGAGGTTTGTGTTGGAGTTAAACAACAAGGTGGGATGATTTCACATCTCAAAAATGAAATTGAATTAACTTGTAATGCTCAAAACCTTCCAGAATTCATTGAGATTGACATGAAAGATCTAGAAATAGGTTCAAACGTTATGCAGTCTCAAATTATCCTGCCTGAAGGAGTTTCTCTAAGTACTAACATTCTTAACAATCAAGACCAACCGGTTGCAAGTGTGAACGTTACTCGAGCTGCTCTTGATATTGATGATGAGCCTTCTGAGGACGAACAAGATGAATCTGAAGATTCTATTGATGAGGCGTCTGAAACTAAAGATGCTGCAGATGAGAGTAGCTCTGAGGAAGAATCTAAAGACTAACTTTCCAAAGTTTTCATGAGTTCTTTTCTAGTCGTTGGCCTAGGTAACCCAGGTTCAAGATATTCCAATACTAGGCATAATGTTGGAACAGACTTTATCCTAGAAGCTCAAAAAAAATATTCTTTTGATTTAAAAGAAAAGAAAACTTTAAAATCCTTTTTGGCAGAAGTAGTCATCCAAGATAAAAAAGTCATTTTTGCAGTTCCCACTATTTTTATGAATCATAGCGGAGTAGCTTTAAAGTTATTAAAAAATAAGTTTAATACGACTATAGAAAATATTATCGTCATTCATGATGATCTTGATTTGAAGTCTGGAGTAATAAAATTAAAAGCAGGCGGAGGACATGGTGGCCACAATGGTTTGAAAAGTATTTTTGAAAATCTAGGATCAAAAGAATTTAAAAGAATTAGAATTGGAATCGATCACCCAGGTGATAAGAAAAAAGTAAATAAGTACGTGATTCAGAAAGGAAAAAAAGAGGAAAAGATAGATCGCCTGCAATGTATAGATAAAGGTCTTTCCGTAATCGAATTTTTATTTCAAGGGGATTGGGACGCGGCCTTAAATAAACTGAATAACTGATGTCTTTAAAATGTGGGATAGTTGGCTTGCCTAATGTCGGCAAATCAACACTATTTAATGCCCTTACTGCCTCGAATATTGCTGCAGAAAACTTTCCTTTTTGTACTATTGAGCCTAATCATGGAATAGTTGAATTACCTGATGAAAGACTGGAAAAAATTTCAAAAATATCTAAATCTGAAAAAGTGATTCCTGCCACTGTTGAATTTGTTGATATTGCAGGTTTGGTAGAAGGCGCATCCAAAGGAGAAGGTTTAGGAAATAAGTTTTTAGGTCACATAAGAGAGACTCAAACAATTATTCATGTTGTCAGGTGCTTTGAAGATAATGAAGTTACTCATGTAAATGAAAAAGTAGATCCAATCTCAGATGTTGAAATCTTAGAAATGGAATTAATCTTGTCAGATATAGAATCTTTAGAAAAAACAAAAGAAAGAATTGTAAGAAAAGCAAAAAGTGGAGATAAGGATTTGTTAAAAGATCTTTCTAGAATAGAAGATATTTTAACCATTCTCAAAAAAGGAGATTCTCTTTTTGAATATTTACAGGATGATGAAAATAAAACTTTTGTAAATGAAGTTGGCCTTTTATCCGCAAAACCAGTCATCTTTGTCGCAAACTTGAATGAAGATATGGAAGAAACCGACGGGCTTAAAAAATTAAGAGAAAAAGCGCATTCAAATGGTTCGCAATTAATTGAAATGTGCAACCAGATAGAATTTGAAATAAGCGAACTTGAAAATGAAAGTAGGCAGGAACTTATAGATCTTGTTGGTATAGAAGAGCCAGGTCTTAATAAATTAATAAAAACTGCTTTTCGAACTTTAGGATTACAAACTTTCTTTACATCGGGTCAATCTGAATCAAGAGCTTGGGTAATAAAAAATGGAACCAAAGCTCCGGATGCTGCAGGAGTAATCCATACCGATTTCAAAAAAGGATTCATTAGAGCCGAAACTGTATCTTTCAAAGATTTTATTGAATTTGATGGAGAGCAAGGTGCAAAAGCTCAAGGGAAATGGCGATCTGAAGGAGCAGATTACGAAGTTAAAGACGGCGATATAATTTTATTTAGATTTAATGTTTAGAATCTTGACAATTAGTCTAAGTACAAAGAGAATCCATTTTTTGGCTATGTAGCTCAGCTGGTTAGAGCGCAGCATTCATAATGCTGAGGTCGGTAGTTCAAGTCTACCCATAGCCACCAATTAAATTATAAAAATTAAGGATCTACTTGATCTGGAGCACAGTTGTCGATAAGAAGGACTTGCATTTCTTCTAACACCGCAAGAGTTTCTTTGTATTCAACTACCTTGGGATCTACAGCGGTTGATCTGAAGCCGAAAAAGTTTTGACCTGTTCTTGGGTTATTTGTTTCAAACCCAAAAGAAGCGTAGCCTGTATCTCTGTCAGCTTGTTCTGTTAATTTTGAAGCAATATCAGAAATAATTGCTGAAACTCTAATTACTTCTTCTGTTAACTCAATACAATTGAGCTCGGTTGGATCAAAATCGAAATGGGTGTAATCAGATGTGGGACTTCTGTACCACCACACAGGGTTTGCACAGCCAATTAAAAATAAAGCTATAAAGCCATAAAAAAGGTACTTTTGATCAGCTTTTTTTAGAAAGGTCATTCTATCTCCCAAGAGCTTTAATTTATCAAATTTCTAATTTAATTAAAACAGAATTTTTATTCAGATGATACTTCTTTCATTGAGAGTTTTACTTTTCCTCTGTCGTCTATTCCGATAACTTTGATTTCAACTTCTTCTCCTTCAACGAGGTAATCAGCAATATTTTTTACCCTCTCTTCAGAAATTTCTGAAATGTGTACTAAACCTTCTCTTCCATTATCGAAAGAAACAAAAGCACCAAAATCTACTATTTTTTCTACAGTCCCTAAAGTCACCAAACCAACTTCAGGATCAGATGTAATAAACTCGATTTTTTGTAAAGCATCTTCTCGTTCTTCCTTGCTTCGGCCATAAATTTTCACGGAGCCATTATCGGAAATATCTATGTTTGTATTGGTTTCCTCGGTAAGTTTCTTAATGTTTGCTCCGCCTTTACCAATGACTTCACCAATTTTGTTTTTAGGAATTTTGAGCTCGATTGCTTGAGGAGCCAGAGGAGACAATTCAGATCTGCTTTCAGATAAAACTTTGTTCATTTCCCCTAAAATATGATTTCTTGCTGTGTGAGCTTTATTGAGAGCATCTTCAAGAATTTGCTCATTTATCCCAGCTATTTTTATATCCATTTGTAAAGCCGTTACTCCATCATCTGTTCCTGCTACTTTGAAATCCATATCTCCAAGATGATCTTCGTCTCCTAAGATATCGGTAATGACACAGTGTTGATCATCAGTTTTTACCAATCCCATAGCAACTCCTGCTACGGGTTTTTTTAACGGAATCCCAGCATCCATCATTGCTAAACTTGAAGCACAAACTGTGGCCATCGAACTTGAACCATTAGATTCAGTAATTTCTGATACAACTCTAATTGCATATTCAAAATCTGTTGGATTAGGCAAGACTGCTTCTAAAGCTCTTCTTGCAAGTTTTCCATGACCAATTTCTCTTCGTTTTGGGCTTCCAACCATTCCTGCTTCACCTACAGAAAAAGGAGGAAAGTTATAATGAAGCATAAAGGGATCCTTTAAATCCCCATGCAATGAATCGATTAATTGAGAGAGTTTCAATGAATCCATAGTCGCTACAGAAATAGATTGCGTCTCACCCCTCGTAAATAATGCAGAGCCATGAGCTTGTGGTAAAACTCCTACCTCAATAGATATTGGTCTGACTGTATCTAGATCTCTACCATCAATTCTTGACTCTCCAGATAATAATCTTGATCTTACAATCTCAGACTCTAAAGATTTAAATTGACTAACAGCTTCATCGATTTTTTCATCTTCAGGATCTTCAAAAGATGTCTTCACTTTTTCTCTTAATTCGGCAATTTTTTCTTGTCTGCTAGCCTTTTCAGGTATTTGATAAGCTTCTGATAATTCCTCAGAAATTAGACTTTTAACCTTTTCTTTTGTTTCAGTATCCTCTTCCTTAGCTTCATACTCAATGGGAGAAATTGAAGCTTGCGAAACTAATTCATCAATTAGCTCTAGACTTGGTTGCATTTCAGCTTGAGCAAAAAGAATAGCTCCAAGCATTTGATCTTCTGAGAGTTCTTTTGCCTCTGATTCCACCATAAATATCGCATCTTGTGAGCCGGCCACCATCATATTTAGAGATGAATTTTCTAGATCTTCTAAGGATGGGTTTAGAACATAATTTCCATCTATGAAGCCAACTTTTGCCGCAGACAGAGGACCTTGAAAAGGAAGTCCTGAGAGTTGAAGTGCAGCTGATGCGCCTATAATAGAGATAACATCAGCATCATCGCTTTTGTCCATAGATAAGACTGTACAGATGATCTGTACTTCCCTACCAAAACCTTTCGGGAATAGAGGTCTAATGGGCCTATCTATTAGCCTTGAAGTAAGAACTTCTTTTTCAGAAGGTCTCCCCTCTCTTCTAAAAAAACTTCCTGGGATTTTTCCTGAAGCATAGAATTTTTCAATGTAATTTACAGTAAGAGGAAAAAATCCTTGATCGGATTTGTCCTGTCCAGCAACAACAGTTACTAAAACTTTGGTGTCTCCAGAAGAAGCAATCACTGATCCGGTTGCTTGCCTAGCAACCTTCCCTGTTTCCAACGTAACATTTCTTCCTGCAATTTCTCTTGTGCAAGATATAACTTTCATATCATTCATTTATTTATTTTCCTTAAGTTATGTAACTCTAAGTTACTTTCTGAGGTTTAATTCTGAGAGAATAGAACTGTATCTTTTAGGATCTTTTTTCTTCAAATAATCCAAAAGCTTACGCCTTCTGTTAACCATCCTTATAAGTCCTTGCCTAGAGTGATGATCTTTGGCGTGGTCTTTGAAATGAGCTTGTAAAGACTCGATATTTGCTGTTAACAAAGCTATTTGAACTTCTGGCGAACCTGTGTCTCCCTTAGATTGTGCATACTTTGAAATGATCTCTTTCTTTGTTTTTGTTTCTAAACTCAAGAACTTCCTCCTTAGTTATTTAATTTTCTATAGATATTAACCTTTTGGGTGAAACTAAACCGTTAATGTTTTTTAAAATTCCAATGAATTTACTTTTTTCGTCAAACAATCTCAGGTATTTGCTTTTTATTTCGGCCTCTTTCAAATATATTTTTTGGCCTTTTTTTATCCTATCTATTAATTCTGAAGCGCATTGTATCTTATCTAAGCTTCTAAGTGCATCCCCCATTTGAATTATTTTACTTTTAATATTTTCAGTATTTATCGATTCAATTTCATGCGCTTCACTTATCTCATGGTCAGCAGAAATGGTTCTTTGTAAATTAGATAACACAGCAACACAATGTAAATCCTTTGCAAGATCTTTAACAAGAGATCTTATATATGTTCCTTTGCCACATTCTACTAAAAACTTAAACTTGTTTTGATCCATAGAAATTAAATCTAATTTATAAATCTCTATATCTCTTACTTTCTTTGGAACTTCTTTATTCTTCCTAGCATAGTGATATAAAGGCTTCCCTTTATACTTTAAAGAAGAATATTTAGGAGCTTCTTGTTTTAAGCTGCCGATAAATTTTTTTGTAATTTTGTTAAAGTCATTTTTTGTTGGTATTTTCTCATGTCGCCTTTCAATTTTTCCATCTAAATCACCAGTGTCAGTTTGAATACCGAACATCATTTCTGCGATATATGTCTTTCTTTCGTTTGCTAAAAAATTTGTGAACCGAGTCATCTGACCCAGACATGCAAGAATTACGCCACTAGCTAAAGGATCGAGAGTACCTGAGTGACCGATTTTAGAATCATTAAGAAAAGGTTTTAATTTTCTAATGAATTCTCCTGAAGAAATTCCAGAAGGTTTGTTTAAAACTAACAACCCGGATATCAAACTGGGCTATCCTGTTGATCAATAAAAAACAAAAGTTCTGGCATTTTTTTTAATTTAATGTTTTGTCCTAACTTTTTTTTAACAAAAGGTTTTGAATTTTCCAAAGCCTTACTAAGGCTATCCTTATCTTCTAATGCTTGATTTAAGTAGTTAGAGAGAAATATTCTTGCAGACGATAGGTCATCGCTTAACTTTACTTCGGTTACTGTAAGGCCCTTGAGTCTTGGATCGCTAATCTCAAAACTAAAAATATTAGCTATTTCTCTTCTGATATTATCTGAAACTCGTTGAGCTCTTTTATACGGCTTTGAACTAAACAATTAAATTTTTCTAGCAGTTTCCGTTCTTTCGAAAACTTCTATTTTATCTCCAACTTTTACATCGTTGTAATTTTCTATACCAATTCCACATTCTGTTCCGCTTTTTACTTCACTCGCCTCATCTTTAAATCTTCTTAAAGAATCGAGCTTTCCCTCATGAATAACAATATTGTCTCTAAGAACTCTAATTGGAAGATTTTTAATCACTGCCCCTTCAATAACAATTGAACCAGCTATCAAGCCAAATTTTGGCGATTTAAAGGTATCCTTAACTTCCGCAATTCCAACTGTAACCTCTTTTATTTCAGGCTCGAGAGAACCTTCGATTATTTCTTTTACAGCATCAAGCAAGTCATAAATTATGCCAAAATATTGAATTTTTATTTCTTCGGTTTCTGCAAGCGTTTCTGCTGCTGAATCAGACCTTACATTAAATCCAAGAATAACAGCTTCTGAAGCGACAGCTAAATTTACATCATTCACTGAAACTGGACCAACTCCGTCTAAGACTATTTTGATCTTTGCGTCTTCTACTTTTAAATTACTTATAGCACCTGCAATTGCCTCTGCAGAACCATTTGTATCTGTTTTAATGATTAAATTTACCGAAGGTTTTGCAGAATCTCCGGTGCCAGCAAAAATACCATCTAAGCTGACTACTCCTTTTTTAGCCAATCTATTATCTCTACTTTTGCTAGCTCTTTCTTCAGATAAACTCTTAGCAGCCTTTTCATCTTTAACAACCATGAACTCTTGTCCTGCATTTGGAGGATATTCAAGTCCAGAAATTGCAACAGGAGATGATGGAGGGGAAGTTTTTATTTGAGATCCTAAAAAGTTTTTAAGGCTCCTTATTTTTCTAAATTGATCTCCAATTAAGACAAAATCTCCACTATTTAAAGTACCTCTTTGAACCAGAAGAGTGGCAACAGCTCCCTCACCTTTTTTAACTCCAGATTCTAAAACTACTCCAGATGCAGGACCATCATGATTGGTTTTTAATTCCAACATTTCAGAAAGCAGAGTGATATTTTCTATTAAGTCATCTATTCCTTCACCAGTTTTTGCTGATACGGGTACTACTTGAGTATCGCCCCCCCAATCTTCTGGAACAAGACCCATTTTTGAGAGATCTCCTTTTACTTTCTCTATGTCTGAGTCGGGTTTATCAATTTTATTTACCGCAACTATTACTTGAACATTTGCAGCTTTTGCGTGATTAAAAGCCTCTTCTGTTTGAGGTTGGACGCTATCGTCTGCAGCAACAACTAACACAACAATATCAGTAGAATTGGCTCCTCTTGCTCGCATTTCTGAAAAAGCTGCGTGTCCAGGAGTATCAATAAATGTAATAGTTTGATTGTTTCGATCTACCTGATAAGCCCCAATTCCTTGGGTAATTCCCCCTTCTTCATGATCAGCTACAGATGATTTTCTAATGAAATCAAGTATTGAAGTTTTTCCGTGGTCAACGTGTCCTAAAACTGAAACTACAGGATTCCTTAGCTCTTCGTCTCCTTCATAAACTATGTGTTCAAGAATTTTTTCCTCTTCAGATTCAATGTCTTGAGGAATTCCAATGTGTCCTAACTCTTCGACAACTAAAATAGCTGTTTCCTGATCAATAGCTTGATTTAAGGTAACCATAACGCCGCTATTCATCAAAGATTTTATCAAATCCGATGATTTAATGGATAGTTCTTTAGCAAGGTCCGATACGACAATGGTTTCAGGAATTTTTACTTCTTTTTGGATGAATTCTTGTGGTTTTTCAAATTTTTGAACATTTTCAAAGTTTTTTTCTAGAAATTTTTCACCCTCTTGCTCTCTTTGATCCTCTTTGGAGCTATCTTTAAATGTTTTTTTATCTTTTTTTAAGTTTTGAGGAATTTTCTTTTGTGGTTCCTGCTTTGTTTTTCTTACAACTTTTGTTTTTGCTTCGGCTTTCTTTTTTTCTTCTTCCGCTGACTCATTTTGAGCATTCAATCTTTTTCTTTCTGCTGCTTCGAAATCAATTGATCCCGTAAAGTCTTGTTTAACATTTGACTTTTTTTCTTTATCTGGAGAATTAATTCTTGTGACAGATAAATTTGGCTTTGCTATTTTTTGGGAAGAGGTACTTAAGGAAATTGTTTTTTTACTATCTTTCTTACTATCTTTGATGAATTTTAAAAGTACTTTTTTATCTTCAGTACTGACAATATCTTTTTCTGATTTATGAGAGAGACCCGCCGCCTTCATCTGGGCCAACAAATTATCTAAATCAATTTTTATTGCTTTAGAAAGTTGTTTAACATTTATATCTGCCATAATTTAATCTTCTAGCCATTCTTCTCGAGCTGACATTATAAGTTTAGCTGCTCTTTCTTCATCAATTTCAAAAATTTCAGTCAATTCATCCGTTGCTAAATCTGCTAAGTTCTCAACAGTGAGAATTTCATTTTTTACCAGCAACTCCAATTCTTCGTCGGAAAAACCATCCGATAATTCTAATTTTCTTGCTTCCTTGGTTTCTTCTTCTGTCTCATCTTCATCTAATTCCAATAAGGCAATTTCAAGAAGAGACTCTTCTGCTCTTTCTACAAGAGTTGAAATAACCTCTTCCTCTAGACCATCAATACCAGCAAAATCTTCTATTTTAGATTCGGATATTTTTTGAACAGTATCAAGATTATTTTCAATTAATTTTGATGCTAAGTTTCTGTCAACGCCAAGATATTCAATTAGCTTAGAAATTTCTGTATCTTTTTCTCCTGAAGACTCTCCCTTAATTTGAATTTGCCATCCTAGCAGTTCTGAAGTAAGTCGGATGTTCTGACCGCTTTTACCAATTGCTAGAGCAAGATTTTCATCTTTTACTACTACTTCCATGGATTGATTTTCATCATCCATTACGATGGATAGGATTTCTGCAGGTGCCAAAGTATTTACAAGCAACTTGGCTTGATCATCCTCCCAAACAACAATATCAATCCTCTCATTACCTAGCTCGTTTGATACTGCCTGAACTCTAGAACCTCTCATGCCTACGCAAGCTCCTACAGGGTCAATTCTTGCGTCATTGGTTTTTACAGCAATTTTTGTTCTAGCTCCTGCCTCTCTAGCAACGGCTCTGATCTCAATTACTTCTTCTGCAATTTCCGGAACCTCTAACTTAAATAGTTCCGATACCATCTCTTTAGAGCTTCTGCTTAAAACTAATTGAGGGCCTCTATTCTCTCGAACACTTTCTTCAAGAATGCCTTTAATTCTGTCTCCGACTCGATATATTTCTCCTTGGATTAAATCTTTTCTAGGTAATGACGCTTCTGCATTATCTCCCAAATCAACAATAATAAACTCTCGAGTAACCTTTTTTACAGATCCTGATACAAGTTGACCTAAAGAAGGTCTAAACCTTTTAATGATTTCTAATCTTTCAGCATCCCTTACTTTTTGGACAATTACTTGTTTCGCGGCTTGTGCAGCTATTCTTCCAAATTCAGCGTTTTCAACTTGCTCCTTGAATTTATCCCCAACCTTAAGATCATTTTCTTCTGCAAAATCACTGTCAACCAAGATGTGTAATTCGCTATCCTCATAATTTTCAAAATCTACAACATCTTTGTATCTGAAAGTTTGATAATCTCCAGTGGATTGATCAATATCAACAAGAATATTTACTTCTTCTTTATATCTCTTCTTTGCAGCACTAGCTAAAGCAAATTCTATAGCTTCAAAGATTGTTTCCCTTGGTAAATCCTTTTCGTTTGAAACTGAGTCTGCAACTAATAATATCTCTTCATTCATTGGTAGCCCCTAATAGATTTGAGGATAAATAATCCCCTTTCAAGATTTGATAAATCTGTCCTTGTGATACTAAAGAGATTTCTTCGTCGGATACCTCTTTAAGCTCTCCCTTTAATTTGCATTTTTTTCCATCTAGAAAACAAGACAGGTTAATTGTCTCGCCCAAATAGTCTTTAAGCTGACTGATGTTGAAAAACTTTCGATCAATTCCAGGCGATGAAATTTCTAAACTAAAATTGAAATTCAATTCTGAGAAATTATCCAAAACTTCTCGTGCTTGAATATTCACATTCTCGCAATCTTCTAAGGATATCAAATCATCATTTTTATCGATATAAATAACTATATGCTTTGATAAGGAACCGCCTGAAATTTCTATTCCCCAAATAAAACAACCTAGGCTTTCAATATCCTTTTTTAAAACGTCAGCAATCTTTTGTTCTAGCATTTTTCTTTTACATAACAAATAGGCCCTAAAGGGCCTATTAAAAATTCTTAACTAATAAGTTAGTCAAATCAATAATTTGAAAGCGAGTATAGGAGCATAGAGAAGATTGGTCAATAGTTGTCTAAATTGGTAGCGGGGGCAGGATTTGAACCTACGACCTTCGGGTTATGAGCCCGACGAGCTACCAGACTGCTCCACCCCGCGAAAAGCTTGGCGAGTATAGGATTAAGTTCTAAATAGGTCAAGTTAATGGTGCCGAAGAGAGGATTTGAACCTCCACGGACCTAAGTCCACTACCCCCTCAAGATAGCGTGTCTACCAATTCCACCACTTCGGCAATTACTCAGGGAGATCTTCAATTAAAGGCTTTTCTTCTATGATTTCCTGAGACTGAGAATTTTTAAAGACTTCCAACTCAGAATCTAAAGAAGTTTTTTGATAAGCTGAAATTGCAACAGTAATTGAAAAAAAAGCAATAACTAAACCCCAAGTTATTTTAGTTAAGATATTTGTTGCATCTGCAGGAGCAAACATTGCATTGTTGTTTCCACCTCCAAAGGCGGAACCGATGTCTGCACCTTTTCCCTGTTGCAGTAAAATTATTACTACCAAGGAAATGGCGATCAATACCTGTAAAACTATAAATACTGTAATCATGATTTAATTTTCGAAGCGATAATAGCAAATTGTTCGCCGTCAAGCGAAGAATTTCCTACAAGACAACCATCAATCCCAGGAATAGAAATTATTTCTTCAATATTGCCTTTGGAGACACTTCCACCATACAAAATAGGACAATCAATATTCTTATCTTCAAAAAAATCTAAAATAATGGATACTGCTGAAGAAATATTTTCAGAGTCAGCTTCTTTTCCACTTCCAATAGCCCATATTGGTTCATAGGCTAAGAGACCAGGTGATATGTTATCTTTACAGAAAGTTTCCAATTGATTTAATAGGAAAGATTTTTTTTTGTTGTTTTCTAGAATTTCTAACCCTTCTCCAATACAAAAAATATTTGATAATCCTTGTTCGTTTAGTCTAAAACCTTTTTCAAAAACAATATTTTCTGTATCGCCATTTTCTCTTAGCTCAGAGTGACCAATGATAGAACCTTCGACACCCACTTTTTTTAAAAATTTAGACGAAATCTGTCCGGTGAATGCTCCTTCATCATATTGGGAAACATCTTGGGTGAAGAGTGAAATTTTATTAAAAATTTCATTCTTTGAATTTTTTATTTTTTCTGAAAAAACAGTGTAATCATACAAATTTAGACAAACTATTAACTTTACTTCATCGGATTTTGGAAAATTATTTTGAGAACTAACAACATTTACAAATTCTTGTTCCCAAACGTCTATATCAACTGAATTCATTTTCCAGTTAGCAATCAGGTATTTCATGAGTAGTTAAGCTAAATCTCTTGCAAGATCAGTAAGTTGCTTGCTATGAATTTCAGTTACTTTAGAGTCTTTGGCTTCCACTAAAATTCTTAGTAAAGACTCGGTTCCTGATTTTCTCACTAAAATTTTGCCATCAAACTCTGATATGTCTTTTTGGGCTTTTTCACAAGAATTCTTAAATTTTTTATTAGTCAAAATGCTCTCAGCATTGGCAACTTCAACGTTTGTGAGGATTTGAGGATATTTCTTAAAAGAGCCCAGAATTTCGCTTAATGGTTTTCCAAAGGTAAGAAAAGCCTCAAAAAATTTGATGGCAGCAATGATCGCATCACCCGTTGCAACGCTATCTAAACAAATAATATGTCCTGACTGCTCTCCACCAAGCTGCCAACCAAGTTCTAAAAGCTTTTTCAATACATACTTATCTCCAACTTTGGATCTTACTAATTCAATACCCATTTCAGATAAAGCATTTTCAAGGCCCTTATTTGTCATATCTGTTCCAACAACTCCTTTGGATCCAAGAACAATCTGGTTTTCAAATTTAAATTTTGCTAATAAAAATAAAATATCATCTCCATCCAAAGCCTTAGCCTCTGAGTCGACTATGATTAATCTATCGCCATCGCCGTCAAAGGCAATTCCAAAGTCTGCGTTGTTGTCTAGCACCGCTTTTTTCAAAACATTTAAATCCGTTGATCCACAATTTTGATTGATATTTAGACCGTTTGGATCATCTGAAATTGCAACTACTTCAGCGCCTAATTCTCTGAAAACTTTTGGGGCGACGTCATATGCTGCTCCATTAGCTGTATCGATAACAATTTTTAAATTGTTCAGACTAATTTCTTTAGATAAAGAGTTTTTGCAGTATTCAATATAACGACCGCTGGCATCAGATAATCTAGCTGCTTTTCCTAAGTTTTCAGGTTCTGCGACTTTGATAGGTTCTGAAATTTTTTGTTCAATTAATAGTTCTAATTCATCTGATATTTTTTGTCCTTTATCGTCAAAAAATTTAATTCCGTTATCTTCGTAAGAATTGTGAGATGCACTTATGACGATACCTGCCTGATTTTTAAAAGTACTGACTAAGTAAGATATTGCAGGAGTTGGCAGCGGACCTACTAAGCGCACATTCAAGCCTGAAGAAATTATTCCTGCTTGGAGGGCAGCTTCCAGCATGTAACCTGAAATTCTTGTATCTTTACCGATGATAAATGATGAAATTCCCTGATCCTTGAAGACCTCCCCAGCTGCCCACCCTAGTTTCAGGATGAAATCTGGACTGGTTTTAGAAGAAATCGGACCTCTGATGCCATCAGTGCCAAAGAATTTCTTTTTTGCGTTTATTATTTTGGCCATATAGTTCTCAATAAATTAACGGTTTCTTTAACTTGATGAACTCTTAAAATATTTGCCCCACCTAGAGAGGCTATTATACCAGCAGTTAAGCTTTGTTCGTTTAGATGATTTTCCTTTGTCTCAAAAAGTAGTTTCAAGAACTTCTTTTGCGACAAGCCAGCCAACAAAACTCTATCTTTTTTTATTTTCTCTAAATTAGATAAAATTTTTAAATTCTGAAAAGGTGTTTTTCCGTATCCAAAACCAGGATCAAAAATCAAATTTTTTATATTAAAGTTTCCTTTCTTAAATTTGACTTCTATTTCAGAGAAAAAATGTTCTATTTGATCAAATATATCTTTTTTGTTTTCAGGATTGCCTTGATGACAAATACAAACAGGTATATTTTCTTTGCAGACTAAATTAAAACTTTGTTTGTCTTCAAAGGAAAAAACATTATTGATTAAATCAATTTTATTCAAGATGGCTTCTTTGATTACTGCAAAATTAAATGAGTCAACAGAAAAAAGTATCGGATAATCTTTTAACTTTTCAAAAATAAATCCTAGTCGGTCAAGTTCTTCTTGAGGAGATATTTTGGTAAATCCAGGTTTTGTACTATGAGCTCCAATATCAATAAAATCAGCACCATCCTCAATCATTGATTCAATTGAATTGAATACCTTTGGTTCATCAAAAGTATTGTCTTTTTTTAGAAATTTGCCACCATCAAAAAAAGAGTCAGGTGTTAGGTTTAATACCCCCATGACTTTAGGGGTAGAAAGATCTAACTCTTTTTTTGGAAAGAGCATGTTAAGAAGCTTTAGACTTGTTCTGCTGGATCCTTAATTGGAGGTTCTTCTCCTTTTTTATTATCTTTACCAGAAGAAATGTCATCATCATCATTACTTCTTGGCTTAGCTCCGGCCATGATGTCATCAATCTGATCGCTGGTTAAGGTTTCAAGCTCTACAAGTGATTCAGCCATCATGTGAAGTTTATCCAGATTGTCTTTCAAAACCTTAGTAGCTTTCTTATAACAAGTATCGATGATTTTTTTTGATTCTTCATCAATTAAGTTTGCAGTTTTATCTGAAACAGACGTTGATTTTGAACCTGCGCTTCTTCCAAGAAAAGGCTCATCGCCCTCTTCGTCGTATTTAATAGGGCCAAGTTTTTCAGACAAACCCCATTTGGTGACCATATTTCTTGCAAGTTCCGTTGCTCGCTCTATGTCGTTAGATGCTCCAGTTGTTACTCCGCCTTCACCGTAAATTAGTTCTTCGGCAATTCTTCCTCCAAATAATCCACAGATTCTGTCTAATATAGATTCTTTGCTGTAACTATATTTATCTTCTTCAGGAAGAAAAACAGTTACTCCAAGAGCCCTTCCACGCGGAATAATTGAAACTTTATAAACCGGATCGTGATGCTCTAAAGCTCTACCAACAATGGTGTGACCTGCCTCGTGATAAGCGGTTTTTGTTTTTTCATCCAAGCTCATTACCATGCTACGTCTCTCGGCACCCATCATTACTTTGTCTTTAGCAAGTTCTAATTCTTCCATGGAGACTTTCTTTTTGCCGGATCGAGCAGCAAACAAAGCAGCCTCATTAACTAAGTTAGCTAAATCGGCACCTGAAAAGCCTGGCGTTCCTCTTGCAATGTAAGAAGTTTCAACATCCTTGTCGATTGGGACTTTTCGAACATGCACATTAAGAATTTGTTCTCTACCCTTGATGTCTGGAAGTGGTACAACAACCTGACGGTCAAATCTTCCGGGCCTTAATAAAGCAGGATCTAGAACGTCTGGTCTGTTCGTAGCAGCGATGATGATAATTCCTTCATTGGCTTCAAATCCATCCATCTCTACTAAAAGCTGGTTAAGTGTTTGCTCTCTTTCATCATGGCCACCGCCCAAGCCTGCTCCTCTATGACGACCTACTGCATCAATCTCATCAATGAATACAATACAAGGTGCTTGACGTTTAGCTTGTTCGAACATATCTCTAACTCTAGATGCTCCAACACCGACAAACATTTCTACGAAATCAGAACCTGAAATTGTAAAAAATGGCACTTTGGCTTCTCCAGCTATTGCTCTTGCAAGCAAGGTCTTACCTGTTCCAGGAGAACCAACCATTAAAATTCCTCGAGGAATTTTTCCACCTAATTTTTGAAATTTTGAAGGATCTCTTAAAAAATCAACCAGTTCTTGGACTTCTTCTTTTGCTTCTTCTACTCCGGCTACATCTCTAAATGTTGTTTTGACCTTCCCGCCTTCCAACATTCTTGCTTTGCTTTTACCAAATGACATTGGGCCACCACGACCTCCCATGCCTCCTTGCATTTGACGCATGAAGAAAAAAAAGATGGCTAAAATTATAAGAATTGGAAAACTAGCTACCAAAAGTTGTGTCCAAATGCTTTCTCTTTGAGGTTCTTCACCTAAAACTTCGACTCTGTGCTCGAAAAGATCTGTCATTAATTGATCGTCTTGAACGTATATTGGACGAGTTGTTGTGAAAGAGTTTCCTTCTTGAGTGATCCCTTCGATGGTATAACCATCTCCTTTAAAAGATACTTGGGAAATCTGGTCTTTGTTTACTAAAGAAACAAATTCAGAATAGTTCATATTCTGTGAAGGGCTTTGGTTGTAAATGTTTTGGATGGCAACAAAGGTGATACCTGAAATTGCAAGCCAAACTAAAATATTTCTCATTAATTGCGACATAATTCTTACTTTTTAAATTTTCCTAATAAATAACATTCCTTTGAACTTGTTCTGGATGCTTCTGGTTTAATTCTTACTACCTCTTTGAAATTTTCTTTCATAAATTCTTTTAAATGATCAAAAGAACTACCTTGAAAACATTTTGCTAGAAAAGAACCTCCTTTTACAAGATATTTATTTATTAGATATATCTCTATATTCAAAAGTTCAATCATATTTTCAGAGTCGGTAATGCTTATACCACTTATATTGGGGGCAATATCAGATAAAACAAGGTCAAAATGGTCATTTAAGTCATTGTCGTTAACTTCCAATAAATCCTTTTGTAGAAAGGTAATTCCCTCAATTTTAGCCATGGAAAGTATATCTATGCCTGTAATTGATGCTTTTCCTTTTGTAAGCTCTTTTGCCACTTGAATCCAACTGCCTGGAGCGCAGCCTATATCCAAAATATTTTGATTTTGTTTAATTAAATTGTGCGACTTATTGATCTGCTTTAATTTATAGGCTGCTCTTGATCTATAGCCGTCTTTTTTTGAAAGCTTATTGAACCTTTCTCCGCCGGTATAGTTGGGATTTTTGCTCAAATCAAATGTGCTTAATAGCTACTATTTCGTATTCTTGAGGACCGGCTGGACTTTCAAACTTAGCAATATCTCCCTCAACCTTACCTATAAGTGCTCTAGCTAAAGGAGAGGAGAAAGAGATTTTGCCCTCATTTACATTTGCTTCATCTTCGCCAACAATTTTGAAAATCACTTCTTCATCTTTTCCTAAATCATAAAGATCCAACGTGACGCCAAAAATTACTTTACCGGTAGGCGCTATAGCGGTTACGTCTATAATCTGGGAATTCGTTAATTTAGATTCTATCTCTCTGATTCTTGCTTCTGTCAGCCCTTGTTGTTCTTTAGCTGCGTGGTATTCGGCATTTTCCTTCAAATCACCAAGCTCTCTGGCTGCAGCAATTTCTTTGGACAATTGGATTCTTACATTTTTTGTAAGGTGTTCGTGTTCTGCACGTAAGGCTTTCTCGCCTTCTACGGTCATTGGGGCTTTGTCAGTCATATCCTCAATGGATATCTTGAAGTTTTTTTACCCTCCAATCAACCTGATTTTCTATTACCTTACATATCGCTCTTGCACCTTCAATAGTGGTAGAACTACAAATCTTCTGATCAAGAGCAGTTCTTCTAATTGATGCAGAATCGGTAATTGATTCTCTTCCTTCTGTAGTATTAACCACAAGACTGATTTCTTTATTTTTCATCAAATCAACGATGTGTGGCCTGCCTTCCAAAACTTTATTTATTTTCTTTACTTTAAACCCCATGTCTTCTAGATCTCTTGCGGTTCCTCTGGTAGCTACTAACTTAAAACCTGAATTGGTTAAACTTTTGGCAAGTTCTTCCAAATAAGTTTTGTCTGTATTTCTGACACTCAAGAACGCAGCTCCCTTCAAAGGTATCGACACTCCGGCAGCTATTTCAGCCTTTTCAAATGCTTCAACAAATGAAGGCGCTATTCCCATGACTTCACCGGTAGATCGCATTTCCGGACCTAGAATAGGATCAACTGCTTGGAATTTTTCAAATGGAAGCACTGCCTCTTTTACCGAATAAAATTTGGGTTTTTTGAATTTAGTGATCCCTAAATTTTTTAAACTTTTACCAGACATCACTTGAGCAGCAATTTTCGCCAATGGAGAGCCAATAGCTTTTGAAACAAAAGGAATGGTTCGGGAGGCTCTAGGATTGACTTCCAATAAGTATATTTTCTCATTTGCATAGGCCAATTGGATATTGACCAAACCAGAAATTTTCATGTTCTTGATGACTTTGATTGCCGTGGCTTCAATTTCTGCAAGCAATTTTTTATCTATGCTGTAAGGAGGAATGGAACAAGCCGAATCTCCTGAATGGACTCCTGCCTGCTCGATGTGTTGAAGTACACCACAAATAATATGAGTTTTGCCATCGCTTATTGCTTCGACATCAAACTCAATCGCTAAGTCTAAGAACTTATCGATCAAAACTGGATTTTTTGTATCAACGTCCAAAGCTTCGGTTAAATATTTTTTTAAATCCTCATCATCGTAGACAATTTCCATGGCTCGACCACCCAAAACATAAGAAGGTCTTACGACAACTGGATAGCCAATTCGATTGGCAATTTTAATCGCTTGAGCATTGTTCGATGCCATGCCATTGGCTGGTTGAAGCAGTTTGTTTTCTTTTACAAATTTTTGAAATCTAGAGCGATCTTCAGATAAATCAATTTGATCAGGAGAAGTGCCCAAAATTGGAACGCCATTTTTTTCTAAATCTTTGGCAAGTTTGAGTGGTGTTTGTCCGCCGTATTGAATGATCAAACCTTTGGGTTTTTCTACTTCGTAAATTTCTAAAACATCTTCTAAAGTGATTGGCTCAAAATAAAGTCTATCGGAAGTATCGTAATCGGTGGAAACCGTCTCTGGATTGCAATTCACCATGATGGTTTCGAAACCCTCCTCTTTTAAAACTTGTGCTGCATGCACACAGCAGTAGTCAAATTCAATTCCTTGGCCGATTCTATTGGGCCCGCCCCCAAGGACCATGATTTTTTTCTTCTTGGTAGGATTGGATTCACACTCGTCTTGATAAGTTGAATACATGTATGCCGTTGAAGTTTCAAACTCAGCAGCGCAAGTATCTACTCTTTTGAAGACTGGTTTGATTTTTAATCTTTTTCTTTTCGCTCGAATGTCTTTTTCAGATTTACCGGTTAACTCCGCAATTCTTTTATCTGAGAAACCAATTTTTTTGGCTTCAAGGAATAAATCCTTAGAAGAGAAGAATTTTTTGGACTTGATGATTTTTTCGTAATTAATGATTTCTTGTACTTCTTTTAGAAACCAAAGGTCAATGCCAGTAAAAGCTTGGATTTCATTGATATCCATCCCTTTTCTAAAAGCCTCTCCAATAAACCAAAGTCTCTCAGGCGTTGGCGTAATCAGTCTCGGTTTGATAGCTTTGATATTTTTAGCTTGTTCAGGCGATTCGAAACCTGAAGAGCCAATTTCCAAACCACGCATGGCTTTTTGTAACGATTCTTTAAAGTTGGAACCAATGGCCATAACTTCTCCAACCGATTTCATTTGTGAAGTCAGTGTAGGATTGGCACCTGCAAACTTTTCAAAGTTAAATCTTGGAATTTTCGTGACTACATAATCAATCGTTGGCTCGAAAGAAGCTGGTATGGAATCTTTGCTGATATCGTTTTGCAATTCGTCCAAAGTGAAACCAACCGCAAGTTTTGCCGCTATCTTGGCAATCGGAAAACCTGTTGCTTTGGATGCCAAAGCAGAAGATCTGGAAACTCTGGGATTCATTTCAATCACAACCATCTCTCCGTCTTCTGGGTTGATGGCAAACTGGACATTGGATCCACCGGTTTCTACTCCAATTTCTCTTAGGATAGCCATTGAGGCATTTCGCATCATTTGGTATTCCTTATCGGTCAGTGTTTGTGCTGGCGCTACAGTAATCGAATCCCCAGTGTGAACTCCCATGGGATCGAAATTTTCAATGGAACAAATAATGATGCAGTTATCGGCCTTATCTCTAACAACTTCCATCTCATATTCTTTCCAGCCTGCAAGGTACTTATCAATATAAAGCTCTGAAGTTGGTGATAAATCCAAGCCTCTGTGACAAATCTCTTCAAACTCATCACTGTTGTAGGCAATTCCTCCACCAGAACCGCCCAAAGTAAAGTTGGGTCGAATGATGCATGGATAGCCAACCAGTTGTTGCACTTCCCAACACTCATCAATGTTGTGAGCCAGTTTAGCTAGAGGTACTTTAAGGCCAATTTTTTCCATTGCTGCAGCAAAGAGTTCTCGATCTTCTGCTTTATCGATCGCCTCTTTGGTAGCACCAATCAATTCAATGTTGTATTTTTTAAGAATTCCTTTTTTATTGAGATCCAGAGCTACGTTTAGTCCGGTTTGACCACCCATGGTCGGTAAAATTGCATCGGGTTTTTCGATCTTAATGATCTTTTCTAAGGATTGCCATGTAATGGGTTCAATGTAGGTAGCATCTGCCAAGCCAGGATCGGTCATTATTGTTGCTGGATTGGAGTTGACCAAGATGACTTTGTAACCTTCTTCTCTTAAAGCTTTACAAGCCTGAACTCCAGAATAATCAAATTCACAAGCTTGACCAATGATGATTGGCCCTGCGCCAATAATCAAAACGGATTTGATATCAGTTCTTTTTGGCATATTTGTTTACCTGAGCGATGAAAGTATCAAAGAGCGATCGCAACTCTTGCGGTCCTGGACTTGCTTCTGGATGACCTTGAAAACCAAAGATGCGATTCTTTTGAAAAGAAATTCCTTGGATAGAGCCATCGAATAAAGATCGGTGTGTAATTGAAATATCTTTTGATAAGGACTTTTCTGAAATCGTAAAGCCATGGTTTTGGCTGGTTATTGCGACTTCGTTGGTGATGAGATTTTTTACAGGATGATTGGCACCGTGGTGACCGAATTTCATTTTTTCAGTTTTCATGCCCAACGCTAAACCCAAAAGCTGATGCCCTAAACAAATACCAAACAAAGGTATTTTTGTTTCTCTGATCAATCTGGAAATCGTATCTATTGGTTGATGACATGGTTCAGGATCTCCTGGGCCATTGGATAAAAATACGCCATCTGGTTTTTTATCAAGGATGGTTTCAAAGTCGGTGTTGGCCGGCATAACCTCTACCTCGCATTCGCGATCCACCAACAAGCGAAGAATGTTGTGTTTGACACCAAAATCAAGAGCAATGATTTTGTATTTGAGTTTGGGCTTCTTGGTGCCATAACTTGGCTTTTTCCACAAATAAGATTTTGCGGTCGTTACCTTGGAAGCCAAATCTTTGCCTTTGAGACTACCAAATCTTGCAAACAATTTTTCAATATCTGTTTTAGTCTTCTTCTTATAAGAAATAAAGGCCGGTTGAGAACCTTTGTTTCTCAAAACTCTGGTTAACTTTCTGGTATCGATATTTTTTATGCCTGGCACTTTATTGGCCTTTAAAAAATCAGCTAAAGAGAGTTCATTTCTCCAATTGCTTTCCACTCGCGTTAGATCTCTGATTACCACACCACTTGCACCGCCAACGGCAGATTCATGATCATCGATATTGGTCCCAACGTTTCCAATATGCGGATAAGTAAAACAAATGAGTTGATCGGTATAAGACAAATCGGTGATGATTTCTTGATAGCCCGTCATTGAAGTATTGAAAACCAGTTCACCTACTTTTTCTTTGGTGTAACCAAAAGCTTCGCCATCGAAGACTTCACCTGATTTTAGGATGAGCTGAGCAGGTTTAGCTCTCATGAAATACCTGCTTCAAATGGGTAAAAAAAAACGCGAACAAAGTAGAAACTATGGATCGCGTTTTAAAATCTAATGCCGTTTGCATTAGAATGTGACTCTAATGAAATAACTCTGTAAAGTCCATTAAAAATTTAACTTATGATTAAAAATTCGGAAGATATAAAAGGCATGAGAGTCGCAGGCAAGCTTGCTGCTCAGACTTTGGAGATGATCGGTGAACATGTAAAACCAGGAATTTCCACCGGTGAACTAGACAAAATTTGTCACGACTACATTGTGGATGAGATCGATTGCATTCCAGCGCCCTTAAACTACAAAGGTTTTCCAAAATCAATTTGCACCTCAATCAATCAAGTGGTTTGTCATGGCATTCCCACTGAAAATAGAATTCTAAAAAGCAACGACATCATAAATATCGATGTCACCGTCATCAAAGACGGTTACCACGGGGATACCAGCAAAATGTTCATGGTTGGCAAAGCCCAACCGCACGCTCAACGCTTGGTTGATATCACTCAAGAATGCCTTTATCGCGGTATTGAACAAGTTAAGCCTGGAGCTAGATTGGGTGACATTGGTCATGCCATTCAAGTCCATGCCGAGGGCAATCATTATTCAGTCGTAAGAGAATACTGCGGACATGGCATTGGCAAAGTCTTTCATGAAGATCCACAAGTTTTGCATTACGGCCAACCCAATACCGGTATGTCATTGCAAGAAGGCATGTGCTTTACCATCGAGCCCATGATCAATTTGGGCACCTACAAAACCAAGCTGTCCAAAACCGATGGATGGACGGTCGAGACTGCGGATGGCAGATTATCTGCCCAATGGGAACACACCATCTTGGTAACTCAAGACGGCTTTGAAGTTCTTACCCAAAGAAGTGAAGAAAGTTTTTAGTCTATGAATAATTTAATTGCTGAGATTCAATCTTATCCCTTTGAAAGATTGAGAAAACTCATTAGCCCAAAAAAATCGCCAGCAGAGATCAATTTATCCATTGGCGAGCCAAAGCATCCGGCCAGTCCAAAAATTTTAGACGCCATCAATCAGAACAAAGAATTATTCAGTCACTACCCTCCGATGGCAATGGTGCCTGAACTGAAAAAAAGCTACCAAAATTACCTAGCTAACAATTTCAATCTGAAAGCTGTTAAAGATGAAGATATCTTTTTGGTTGGTGGAACGAGAGAAGGCACCTTCTCTGCCATTCAAACCATGGTCAATAGAGAAGTAGTTGGTGAGAAACCTTATGTTTGTATGCCGAACCCTTATTATCAAATTTACGGTGGCGCAACTTTGTTTGCAGGAGCCAAACCTCATTTCTTAAATTGCTCTGAAGATAATAATTTCCAAATGGATCTGGAAAATGTCGCGCAAGGAGTTTGGGAGAAATGTCAGCTGCTCGTCCTTTGCTCGCCTTCCAACCCTACCGGCAAAGTAATGACTAAAGACGAACTTTGTAAGGTGGTAAAGCTCTCCAAAGAATTTGGTTTTAAAGTTTTAAGCGATGAATGCTACATAGATATCTATTTTGGTGAAAAACCCACTTCTCTTTTGGAAGCTGCCATGGAAGTTAACGGCAGCTTTGAGAATGTTTTAGCACTGCATAGTCTGTCAAAGCGTTCCAACTTACCCGGCTTTAGATCCGGTTGTGCTACGGGAGACACCAGTATCATTGCTGCCTTCTCAAAATATCGTATGTTTCATGGTGTCAGTGTGCCCTTGCCCATTCAAAATGCGAGTACTTTGGCTTGGGCAGACGACAAAACCGTTGAAGACAATAGAGCCGCCTATGCAGAAAAATTTAAATTGGCTGAAGAAATTTTAGACAAAGACTCTTTGACCCCAGATGGAGCTTTCTATCTTTGGTTGAAAGTTAAGGATGCCGAAGCTTTTACCAAAAAACTTTACGACGAAGAACAAGTCATAGTATTACCAGGTAAATATTTAGGTGCCGAAGACAATGGGCAAAATCCTGCAGAGCAATATTTAAGAATTGCTTTGGTGCATGATATAGAATCAACAACAAAAGCTTTAACGAGCATAAAAAAGGTTTTAGATAATGAGTAATTGGACTGGCTTAGGCATTGGAACAAAAAACAGCGACGGTGACTGGATCGAAATGTTTTTTGCCGAGGAAAATATTTCTGCAGAAGTTCTTGAGTCATCCGATGCTGCTTTTGAAAAAGTCTCCGTCAGTGATGACAAAGCCCCTACTTCTGTACCCGAAGCTTATTTGAAACTGCATTTGCTTTCTTATCGCTTGGTCAAACCAAACGAAACCAATTTGGATGGTATTTTTGGAATTTTGCAAAATGTTGTTTGGACTTCTGAAGGTCCCTTCTCGATTGCTGATTTCAAAAAAGCACAACTTGAGGCAAGAAAAGAGAACCGACACATCTTGGTCCACAGCGTTGATAAATTTCCGCGTATGTCCGATTACGTGACTTTATCCGATGTCAGAATTGCCGATGCCAATCGCGTGAGATTGGGAGCTTATCTGGGATCCGGAACAACCATCATGCACGAAGGCTTTGTGAACTTTAATGCCGGTTCTTTGGGCGAAGCGATGATCGAAGGCAGAATTTCTCAAGGAGTTGTGATTGGTGATAAAACCGATATTGGGGGTGGCGCTTCCACCATGGGTACTTTATCCGGTGGTAATGATGTCAGAATTTCTCTTGGAAAAAATTGTCTGCTTGGCGCCAATTCCGGTTTGGGTATTCCATTAGGAGACAGATGCACAGTTGAGGCAGGACTTTATCTGACAGCTTCTTCCAAAGTAGAAGTTATCGATGACAAAGGTGAGATTTCTGAAACTGTGAAAGCGTCTGAACTTGCTTCTAAATCTGATCTTTTGTTTATCAGAAATTCTTTAACGGGTTCCATTCAATGTCGCCCGAATAAAAAAGTCATAGAACTAAACGAAGAATTACACTCAAACGACTAATTCAGTTTTTGAGATTCACTGATAGTCTCTATTCAATTTAGAATAAAATATTAAGTCTTAGTTACAGGAGAAAAGATATGTCTTATGAAAGTGATGAAAAAAAATTAAAAGCAGGAATGGAAGTAGTCGAAAAATTAAATTTCTTATCCCATGCAGGCTCAGCCATTTCCGATGATTTTAGGCAGCATACAATTGAAACCCTTTTTGGTGGCGTTTGGACGAGGCCAGGACTGGAAATAGAAGAACGAAGCCTTATTACAGTGGCTAGTTTGATTTCTTTAAATAGGGAAAACGAATTAAGGCTTCATTTTAGAGGTGCTAGAAATTTAGGGTTTTCCAAAGAAAAATTGGAAGAGATTATTTTTCATCTGGCGCATTATGCCGGCTGGCCAAACTCAGTAACTGCCAGTAACGTCTTAGATTCGGTATGGAAAGAAATGGATGAGGAAGAATCGAAAACATAATCCCCCATACTAAATTTTTTTAGACAATGAATGAATCATCAAGCCCGATACCAGCGGGTAGACTGCAAAGAGGCAGTGTAAGTCCAGAAACTTACATTTCTAAATTTCGTCAAGTGCTTGCAAGACATGGTCTAACCATGGCTTCGATCGCGATTATTTGTCTTTTGTTACCTTCCATTCAGACTGCCCTATTATCTTCACTGGATAATTTATTTAGAAATCCTATGAAATATCTTCTTTGGAGTTTGATAGTTGCTACTTTTATCTTTGGGTTTCTGAAATATACAAAAAGAGAAATTGATCTTCGTCAGTTATTCTGGGTTGGATATCTCTTCATGATTTCTGTGGTCGAAGAAATTGCATTCAGGCTTTCTCTGCCTATTTTAATTGCTTCGGATCTTACAGGTATCAGTTTCTTTTGGGTTGGAGCTCTCATTAGCAACCTTCTTTTTGCAACCATTCACTATTTCACTTTGCGTTGGAAACTAAACGCTTGTATTTTTACTTTTCTTGGTGGTATGGGTTTTAGCAGAATGTTAGATACAACTGGAGATTTAACTGCGGTTATTCTTTTGCACTGGGCAATAACTTTTCTAAATACTCCGTCAGCTCCTAAAAGCCAGAATCAAGAATAGTTTTTTAGGAAACTACTTGTATAAGAAGAAACTCCCTATGAATTCTTTATTGCAGTTTAATGACTGTGATTGTGTATGTGAGTTTCTTTTAAGAAAATCCTGCTAACCTTTTGAGAATTTTCATTATCAGAACTGCATTCTCTTGAATTCAATTGTTCAATAAAAGTTTCTCCTTCTATAGCGACAGAATTATTTTCTGAGGGTTTTTTATAACAATTTGCGTAATGATAATGATAGCCCCAACAAAGTCCTTTATCTTTTGAAGCCTGACTACAATTATGGCCACAGTTACTATCTGTTCTGCCACTATGTGTAAAAGCTGAGAAAGAAAAAGAAATTAAGCAGATAAAAGCTAATAATCTATTCATTCCATGAGTATAAAAAAAATTATCTAACAAGTCCAAGCCTAAGTATTAGCTCCATATACTCATCCCATGTGGTATCCATCATGCGACAGGTATGCAGTTGGTTGAAGACAAAATCGATAGCTTCTTCTTTGGTTTTAATTTTTTTCATATTTTATGATGAGCTAACCTTACCTTTAATAAAGAAAGAAAGAACAATTAAAACCGCTGCCAAGATTAAATAGTAATAGATCAACTCAGAAAATATAGGGGTCATGCTACTCAAGCCGGATTCGGTTGCTTCCCCACCAAACAGTCCAGCAAGTACTCCACCAAGAGAGGAAGCCAAAAACCACAAACCCATCATTTGGCCAAGATATTTTTTGGGCGAGTATCTGGAAAAAGCAGATAAACCAACTGGCGATAAAGCGAGTTCACCAAAGGTATGCAATAGATAAGTCAAGAGCAACCATTGAACGCCTACCGGTGCTTCCACCATGGCATATTGCACAGCGTAAAGCATCACAATAAAGCCCAGTCCCATAAAAATTAACCCAATGGCAAATTTAATCGGCGTATTGGGATTTAAATTTCTTTTGCCCAAAAAGACCCAAAGGTAAGCAAAGAACGGCGCAAACATTACGACAAAAAGCGGATTTAAAAATTGCGTCCAACTGACAGGTGCTTGAAAGGAACCAAAAGTAAGATTCACATAATCTCTGGTAAAAATTGATAACGAACCTGCCGACTGATCAAAGCCTGACCAAAATGCTGCAGCTCCCACAAATAAGAGTAAGAGCATCAAGACGTTTTTCTTTTCAAAGCTGGTAAGACCTGCAAAGAAAAACAAGTAACCAAAATAAATAAACGAGATTAGAACTAGAAAGTCACGAAAGCGTTCTGCAAAAAATACTGGATCGATACTCCAAAGCCCAAGAACACCTGAGATGACTACTGCAGCAAAAAATAAAATCGTAATGATTGTCCAAAGTCGTAAAGTGCTTCTGCGCCCTTCTGCCATCTCATTTGGATTTAAGCCAGCAGTTCCAAGCTGACTTCGAAAATAAACAAATTGAATGACACCAAAGAGCATGCCAATGCCTGCCGCACCAAAACCCCAATGCCAACCGATGCGCTCGCCTAAGTAACCGCAAACAGCAAAGCCGAGCATGCTGCCAATATTGATCGACATGTAAAAAATGGTGAAACCAGAATCTCTGCGCTCGTCGCGATCTGCATAAAGCTGTCCGACTATGGAGGAGATGTTGGGTTTTAGAAGACCGGTGCCGATAGCGACAAAAGCCAGACCCAAGATAAAAGTCTCTTCCAAAGGAATGGCCAAGGTAAAATGGCCCAACATGATTATGAGGGCCCCATAGAGCACGGCCTTTTGATAACCCAATAAATTATCTGCAAGCCAACCGCCTGGCAGAGCCAAGAAATAAACCATCCCGGCATAAATGCCATAAATGGCATTGGCTTCAACGTTTGACCAACCGAGTCCAGGATTGCCAACCACACCAATGGTCATGTAAAGAACCAGCAAACCGCGCATGCCGTAATAAGACATTCGCTCCCAGAGCTCAGTAAAGAATAAGGTTCTTAAGCCAATGGGATGACCGAAGAAATTGCTTTGTGATAGATTAGCTTCTTGTTCAGACATAATATGAATTCTACTTTAGATTATAAACCAGCAGGCTTCTTCAGGAGAATGGTTGCTCTTTTTTATGACTTGATTTTAATTATTGCCCTTTGTGTGGGCCTCACCCTACTCATTACTTATGCATTGAACACTGAGGTAGAAAGCCCTTTGATGTATTTGGTATTTTTAGCTTTGGGGGTTGGTTTTTACTGTTACTTTTGGAAAAAAAATAAGGGCCAAACCTTAGGGATGCAAGTTTGGAAAGTTCGCTTGGCTCAAGCTGACTCTTCAGAAATAAGTTTTGGGAGAATGGTTTATCGATGTTTACTGGGACTGGTCTTCACTTTGTTATTTGGGTTGAATTATCTGCCGATGCTTTTTCGTAAAGACAAAAAAACCTTAAACGATATTTTGTCAAAGACGTTTTTAATAAAAGTCTAAACGCGTCGAATGATTCTTATGCCAAAGTAAAGCAGAAGCAAAGAAGACATCAAAATCCCCCAAAAAGCACTCCAACCTAGAATCAAAGAAATGTTGCCAAAGATTTTAATTAAAAGGTTAAAACCGAAGGCAATTAAAATTCCCAAAACAAAACGATCCACGCTTTTGTTTCTGCCTATGGCTCTTAGCGAAATAGCTAAAGCAAAAATTATGAGACAGAGCAAAGAAATGGGCTCAAGCATTTTCTTCCAAAATTCATAACCCACTTTGTTTCGATCAGCCACCTCGTTGATGGACTGCCAGTAATAATAGTTATCTGTTAAGGACATGTGTTTTAAACCTTTCATGGAATAATTCATGGCTAGCTTTGGTGCATCTTCCCAGACAAAATCTGACTTACTGATATCTTCCTTATAGTCTCTTACCTCTTTGATTACCCATTCGTTTTCAGCAATTTCAATGTCTTTGGAAACGAAAATGGTATCGACGTTTCCTTTCTCATCAAGATCGTAAATTTTTACTTCCTTGCTGGTGCCTTTATCGGTAACTTTTAAGAATCTGTCGTTTTTAAATACCCACTGCTCTTTTTGCTCGGAGAGATTTGATGTGGGTTCAAATTTTAAATTATTGGCAGCCTCTTGAAGATTGGGGATAAAAAATTGCCATGAAACGAGCATTAGTAAGATTCCGAAAATTACTGGTTTTAAAACCGCAAAGATAATTCTTGATAATTTTTTTCCAGATACCCTGGCTGCTATCAATTCTCCTGAATCTGAAATTGCCCCCATACAAATGATTGTCGAAACAATTGCGCTTAGTGGAAAAATATCAAAAACCGCATCAACCGAAGTAAAAGCCAAAAAAAGCAGAATCTTATTGAATGAATAAAATTCGCTTAAATCTTCAAATTCATTCAAAAACGAAAGAATCAAATCCAATAAAAAAAATATCCCAACCGTTAGAAAAAGAAAGCGCCAGGCATATCTTGTGAAAAGATTATCTAAAGTATCACCAAAAATAAGACTATAAAAAGACATAAAAAACCAAATAGGAAAATACCGTTGCAATTAAAAACAACACAAAGAGATTGATCATGAAGTTTCTTGAATACTTTAAGCCACCAAGATTGAAACTAAGGTTTTGATAGCTTTGATCGAGTGCCAACATGATAGCGGCAATCAAATAAATACCGTGAATACTAAAAAACACAATTGTGGAGTTAAGAGAAAAATTACTAAAGACTTCCTGGGAAAGCGAGAGTCCATAATAAGACATAAATATAATTAGACCGGAAAGAAAAATATAAAAACGTCCCGAGTCTTTCAACCTCATGGTCAAGGATGCAGCTATTAAAGCTGAAATGATAATGATCAACGGCATGGAAGAACGTTTGAGTAATTCGATTCGCTCTAAATCTTTAGCAAAAAACAATTCGTGAAAATATTTTCTCTTCAAGTCTTCAACATTGAGAATTGGTTTTTTTGGCAAAATTAAAAAGAATTCATCAAAGCTAAAATCCAGTGGCATGGCTTCGGATAAAATGGAAAATTTACCTGACTCGAAAGATATCCGGTTTTCTTTTTCGTTTAAGGGTTTGGAGATCAATTCGTCAGCAGTTAAGACAAACTCTGAGTCGTTGGTTTCAAAACTTGAAAAGACATCTTGGAAGCCCCTATCTGAAGCTTCCTTGGCATAAAAAATTGCATTGAGATCATCAAGGACATTGATCTTTTCGGCTCCCATTAATTTAAATCTGTCCGAAAATCTTTCTACATCGTTTAAAAAAGCAAGTTTGTTATTTGAAAGCGGAGTGAGATAAAAAGACACCAAGGCCACAAAAAGCGCAAAAAATATGGCTGGAATACAAGAGATTAAAACGACCTTGCGTTTGCCAAGACCCATTTTGGAAAAAGCCAATAGCTCATTGTTTTGATCCAGGCGATAAATGGCAATGATGGTCCCGATAAAGACACTCAGCGGAAGCACAACCTCAACAATTTCAGACATGCTGTAAATCGAAACCAGTATTAGGAGTTCAGGATAAAGCTCACCACTTGAGACTTTCTCAAGATAGACCGTAAACTCATTTAGAAAAAAAACACTAAATAAAACGATTAAGGTTAAAAAACTAATCTTAGTTACTTGGCCTATTAAATATAATGTAATAATTCTTGGCATTGCTATTATATTCCTAGGGTATTATCCCACATGTTTAACAGTAAATTTTGTATGGAGAAGAAATGAAAAAATTATTAAATCAATCAATATCATCAAATAAAAAGTTAAATTTCAAAAAAGACAAATTTCAGACTTTAATAATAGGTGTAAGCGAAGCCAAAACTCTCGATGGTGATTTAAAAGTAATCAATGAAGTCAGCAATGGCACGATAAAAAAACTTATTTCCAGGGAAGAAATTACCGGAAAAATTGGTAATAGCGTTTATCTGCCTGCCATCAGTGGAGTCAATGCGGAAAAATCTTATTTTGTTGGAACCGGCAAAAAAAATAAAAAGATTTCAGAAGTAGACTATTTCAAAATTTGCCAGTCAATTTCAAGCGCTGCGTTGGCTTCAAAATCTGCTTCGGTAAAAATTATCATTCCTGAAGTTTCTGTAGAAAATAGAGATACCAGTTGGACGGTTGAAGTTTTGGGTAGACATCTTGAAGCTTCAAGCTATCAATACTTTTTTAAAGGCAAAAAGAATCAACCTAAAAATGTCTTAAAAAAAGTAGAAATATTTATGGATTCGAAAAAAGCAGGTCTGTCTGGAGCTCTTAAAAAAGGTCAAATCATTGGTGCGGGCAGCAATTTCAGTAAAGAGCTTGCGAATACCCCTGCTAACATTTGCACCCCGACGCACCTTGCAAATCAAGCACGAGCTTTGTCTAGAACTTTTTCTGCAGTGAAAACCAAAGTTCTCGGTGAAAAAGAAATGAAAAAATTAGGTATGGACTGCCTCTTGTCGGTTGGTAACGGTAGCGTACAAGAATCGAAGCTAATCATCATGAACTATGCTGGTGGTAAAAAAGATGAACAGCCGCATGTAATTGTTGGAAAAGGAATTACCTTTGATACTGGAGGGATTAGCATCAAACCTTCGCGTGCCATGGACGAAATGAAATACGACATGTCTGGAGCTGCTAGTGTCTTAGGTACGATGCGAGCGATAGCAGAAATAAAACCTAAGAAAAATATTATCGGTGTCATTGCCTCAGCTGAAAACATGCCAAGTGGGACTGCTACTAAGCCAGGCGATGTTGTCAGCACCATGTCAGGTCAAACCGTGGAAATACTCAATACCGATGCCGAAGGTAGATTGGTACTGTGTGACGCACTTACTTATGTAGAAAGATTTAAGCCGGCCAGTGTTATAGATATTGCTACCCTAACGGGTGCTGTAATCGTAGCCCTTGGGCACGAAGCTACCGGCGTCATGTCAAATGATCAAAAATTGGCTGATAAGATTCTTAGCTCGGGAATTGCCAGTGGCGATAAAGCTTGGCAATTGCCTCTCTGGGATGAGTACCAAGGTGGTTTAAAAAGTAGGTATGCCGATATCGCAAATATAGGTGGTTCAGCCGGCACAATTACGGCTGCTTGTTTTCTTTCAAGATTCACCGAAAAGTACAAGTGGGCACATTTAGATATAGCGGGAACGGCTTATGGAATTGGAGGACAAAAGGTATCCTCAGGAAGACCTGTCCCCCTCTTGTCTGAATATTTACTCACTGCATGACCCAAGAAATAAGTTTTATTTCTGCAGGAGAAGATGAAAAAGAAGCCATTAGTTTCTTACTTAAGTTTGTTGAAGAAAAATTTCTAGAACTTGGCTCTTCTCCTCAGAATAAAATTAATCTGAGGTGCAATGACGCTGCGCAAGCCAATGAACTCGATCTGAAGCTTTGGGAAGACCTCAATGAGGTTTTTTTAGCTCATAAGATTTCTAACGATGCAAAAATACCCTCTTGTCCTGTAGAAATATCTTACCCAGGCATTAAGGTAAAAAACGATTTTTCAACTTTGATCAATCTAAACCCAAAGTTACCTCCAGACTATCAGGACTACGACACCGTGTTTCAAATTGTCATTAAAGATAATGCTTCTTTGCAAAATCAAGCAAGAGAAAGCTTCAAACAATGTAAAATTGATGGATTGGATCCCACTTACATCAACTAAAAGTGAAAAAGACTTACAACCCAAAAAATTTAGAAAAAAAATGGTATCGGTTTTGGGAAAAATCTGGTTTTTTTAAACCCACTTATAAATCTAAAAAAACATTTTCTATTATGATTCCGCCGCCAAATGTGACGGGTAGCTTGCATATGGGTCATGGGTTTCAAAATACCTTAATGGATATTATGATGCGATTAAAAAGAATGCAGCAGTATGACGTCCTATGGCAAGTCGGAACGGACCATGCAGGCATCGCAACACAATTGGTTGTCGAAAGAAAACTTGAAGGTGAAGGTAAAACAAGAGAATCTCTTGGCCGAAGTAAGTTTGAGAAAGAAATCTGGAAATGGAAAAAGTACTCTGGCAATACCATTACTAAGCAACTTAGAAGACTGGGTTCTTCAGTGGATTGGTCTTCTGAAAAATTTACTATGGATGCTGACTTCAGCGATGCAGTATCGGAAGTATTTTGTAAGCTCTACGATGAAGGTCTTATTTACAAAGGATACAGACTCGTTAATTGGGATCCCTCTTTGCAAACTGCATTATCAGATCTTGAAGTTTCCAATGAAGAAGAAAGTTCTTTCATCTGGAACATCAAGTACGAACACGATTCAGGCCACCTAACAGTAGCAACCACTCGGCCAGAAACTTTATTGGGAGATATGGCTGTTGCCGTAAATCCCAAAGACAAAAGATATAAAAAACTTATCGGCAAAACAGTTAAATTGCCGCTAACGGATAGAGAGATACCTGTAATTGCTGATGATTATGTTGACATGTCTTTTGGTACCGGTTGTCTGAAAGTAACTCCAGCTCATGACTTCAATGATTTTGAAATAGGTAAACGTCATAAACTCGAGTTTCTAAATATTTTAAACAAAGACGGAACTTTGAACGAAAACGCTCCTAAGAAATATCAGAATTTAAAAATGCCAGAAGCTAGAAAAATTATCATCGATGATCTAGATCAAGCAAATTTACTGACAGGAAGTGAAAAGCACAAACTTGCTATTCCTCGAGGTGAAAGAACCGGAGAAATTTTAGAACCCTATTTGACCGAACAATGGTATTTGAAAACAAAAAATTTAGCTCAAGAAGCTTCGAAATTGGTTAGGAATGGGAAAGTTCAATTCGTACCAAAAAATTGGGAAAAAACTTTCTTCAATTGGATGAAGGATATTGAAGATTGGTGCATCAGTCGTCAATTGTGGTGGGGACATAGAATTCCAGCTTGGTACGATGAGAATAAAAAAGTTTATGTTGGAAAGTCTGAAGCAGAAGTAAGAAAGAGAAATAAAGTTTCTGGAACCCTAACAAGGGATGAGGATGTATTGGATACCTGGTTTTCTTCGCAATTGTGGACTTTTGCGACCTTAGGTTGGCCGAAAAAAACCAAACAACTTGCAAAATTCCACCCCACTTCCATTTTGGTTACGGGTTTTGACATCATATTTTTTTGGGTTGCCAGAATGATTATGATTTCCCAAAAATTTCTCAAAGAGCCTCCTTTTAAAAAGGTTTTTATTCACGGATTGGTGAGAGATTCAGAAGGTCAAAAGATGTCCAAGTCAAAAGGAAACATAATTGATCCAATTGATGTTATTGATGGAATCCCTCTGAAAACTTTAATAGCAAAAAGGACTGAAAACTTAATTGTGCCAAGTTTGAGAGAGAAAATTGAAAGAGCAACCAAGAAAGAATTTCCCTCTGGTATACCTTCTTTCGGAACTGATGCGCTTAGGCTTACTTTTGCATCTCTGGCATCGGGAAGTAGAGACATAAACTTTGATGTCAAACGAGTCGAAGGCTATAGAAACTTCTGTAACAAGTTATGGAATGCCTCAAGATTTATCAAGCTGCAATGCAAAGGATATAAAAAGTCAAAGAAATTTAGTGATGATCCAATTGATAAATGGATCAGATCTGAATTCAATAAAAGTCTAGAAAGTTATGTTGATCATATCGATAACTCTAGATTCGACTTGGCAACGCAAGTTCTCTACGAATTCATTTGGGAAAAGTTATGCGATTGGTACATAGAGTTCTGCAAAATTAGACTAAATGACCAGAGCATTTCCAATGTTGAGAAAGCCCAAATTAAAAATTCGTTGTTAGATATTTTTGAAAAGACACTCAAATTAGCCCATCCCATGATGCCTTTCATTACAGAAGAAATTTGGCAATCTTTCAAAGAGACATTCAAAGCAAAAGAAAAGAGCATTATGATTTCGGAGCTTCCGACAAAATATTTAGGAACCTCTAACCTGAAAAATATTGAATCTTTGAGATCAGTAATCTCAGGCATTAGAAACATAAGATCCGAAATGCTTATTTCTCCTAAGAAAGATATCACTATCATTGTCGAAAAAAATAAAAGCATCAAGAAGTTACTGGAGCAAAATAAAAACTACTTGCTCAACTTAACAAAAGTTAAAAAAATTGAGTTTTTAAGCAAAAACCTCCCGCCTTCAGCAATTTCTCTTGTTGACGGTACGAAAATTCATATTCCTCTACAAGGTCTTATTGACCCTCAGTCTGAAATTGAAAGGAATCATAAAAACCTAGAAAAATTCAATAAGTCTTTTCAAGGCTTAAAAAATCAACTCGATAATAAAAAATTTCTTTTGAATGCTCCAAAAACACTCGTTCAAGAAAGAAAACAAAATTTAAAAGAAATTTCCCGAAAAATTGTTACTACCGAAAAACACATCAAAACTCTCGAAAAATTAAAGTAATTTTTAGCTTCATAACAATAAAGATATAATACCTTTATGTGGTTAAGAGGAGCGACTTCATCTTTGCTGGTTTCTTTTTTATTTGCTTTTGCATACTTTTGGTTCGTTGAAAATCAATCTTTTAGCCAAGCTTTTCAAGAAAACCTTGTATTTTTAACTCTCTTCTTTTTTCTTGGCATCTACACATCCAGCATGATTATTGTTTATGGCAAGCAAATAAAGAGAAGAATTAGAAGAGAAAAAGGTCAAATCAAGTGGTTTGATCCAAGTAAAGGTTATGGGTTTGTGGAGAGAGATAAAGGTGGAGATTTATTTATTCACTTCGCCTCGGTAGAAATCAAAGACAGAAAGCTTCTCAAAGAAAGCACCAGAGTCAGTTACGTAGTAACCAATGGTCTCAAGGGACCTCAAGCAAAAGACATAAGAATCATCTAAAAGACTAAAAAAGATCTCTCGATGATGAGATTTAAGCTGTAGCCAAAAATTGATGCGGTAATGGCTACAGTGGCAAAGTTTCTTAGCTTTCCTAAATTATAAAATTTTAAAAAGTAGGCAAATAAAGCAAAAACTCCAAAAATTAAAATTTGACCAATTTCAATGCCTAAGTTGAAAGCTAGAAGGATTTTTAACATGTCTTCTTTTGGTAAATAAATCTCATTTATTGCACCTGCAAAACCCAGGCCGTGGATAAAGCCAAACACAATGGTTATAAAAATAAGATTCAAACTGCTTTGGTAGTTATCAGATAATCTCAAATAGCAAAACATCATAAGACCTAAAGCTAAAAAGAAGAGAGACTGCTTGGGGGTAAAGATAAATATAGTAAAAGTTAGAATTGCCCAAGCAACCAATAGAAGATTTGAAAACATCCCAAGCTGAGCCGTCTTTTTCCCCAAGACCTCTATCGAGCAGACTAAGATGGAAAATCCAATCATGATCTCAACCAAATTTGTTGAAGATACAATGAGACCCTGAACACTTGAAAAAAGGCTAGCCGAATGTCCTAGGGTAAAACCTGAAATTGCAAAAAAAAGGGTTTTTAAGTTTGCACACAAAAAAATTATGAGCAACAAAAAAGCAATGTGATCCAAACCACTCAAAATGTGTTTGAAACCGAAAGATAAGAAGTTTAAGAAGGATAAATTAAGCTCAGCACTTTGATTCTCATCAAAAATATAAATCTGTCGATTGTCCGAGGAAATAATAAAATCAGGGAAGAGCTGACCTGCCTTTTCTTGAGAAGAAAAATCCAGGTGGGTAAGATTTAAATCAAAAAACAAGTTGAAGTTAAATCTAGGCTGCTCTACAGAACAGATAAATTTATTCAGATATTTAACAAAGTCACCCTGGTTTTGGATTAGCGGATTTTGCGAAAAACAGTCTTCAGAGCTTATTTTATTTTTAAAATAATTCTCAAGCTGATCTATTCGATAGCCGTTGTTTTGAAGTTGATTAAATAAAACTCCTTTACTGATTTTTGTCGAAACAGAAACAACGAAGTCTGTTCCAGTCACTTCGCCCTTCCAGGAGGTATAAGACTGACTTTTTTGATGAGATAATATATTTCCTGAAAAAAAAAGTATTAAAAGAAAGCTAAAAAGAATATTTTTCAATTTCATAAAAATTTCTTAAGTTTTCAATATACTCTTTGACGAGACTGTCTTCTCGATCTCTGATGAATTTGTTCTTGATCTGTTCGGCAATTTCTTCGAATTTTGGATTGTTGTCCAACAAAATATCAATACAAATAACGATGCTAGGTACTTCGTTTATTTCGAAAATATTAGAAAAGCCTCCTTTTTCAAGACTCGGTAATTCGTCTAAAACTTTGGGCCCTAAATAATCTCTTATTTTTTGCGGCGTAAGGAAAACGTTTGGTAAATCAATAGCACTTTCAGTTTCTACAAGTTTTAAGAAACTTTCCAAATCGCTTTGGTTAAGCAAATTTATTGCAGTTTCTGCATCATTCAAATTACGAAAAGTATAATTCTTGAGTTTGTAACGCCTACCTGAAGAGAAGTAATTCTTTTCTTTGCTGAAATACTCTCTTAACTCAGCCTCTGAAGGTTCAACCAATTCGTTTGAGTTAATGATGTATTGAAACATAGTTTGAATTACATTCCCTTTTACCAAAGAGTCATTTCTTACCAAATCAAGCTCTATTGCTCTTTGAATTAAAAGTTCCTCATCAATTAGCCTTTCCCGGATCAAATTTTTCTTTTCTAAAGTCAATTCTGAATTACTTTGATCGTCCAAAACTTTGATTATTTCTTCAAATCTTTGTCGGCTTATCTCTTTTTCGCCTACGCGGGCAATTGCTTGATCGAGTTGAAAATTGGTCTCGAAAATAACTGAATTTAAAGAAATAAATAAGGAAACAAAAAAAATAACAATTAACGCAATGTTGACGTATTTTTTATCAATCATTTTTCAATAAAATAAAATGCTCAACTCCAGCTTCGTCAATGACCTTTTTATCTTCGATGAAATTATGTTTCTTATAAAAACTTAAGGTAGAAGCCAAGCTTGATACTTTTGTTATTTTATTGGAGAACAAGGCTTTTGATTTTTTACTCAGCTCATTAACCAAAGCTTTACCAAATCCTTTTTTTCTGAATTTTTCGGCAACGATGATTCTGCTGAGGTAAGGATTGATAAATTCACCATGAGGTGGAATAACTCTGCCATATGCCACCAAGTCAGAATTCATCAGTCCTAAAAGATGAAAACTCATTACATCGTATTCGTCCTTTACCGGATCTTGCTGATCAGCCTCAAAAAAAGATTTTCTTAGTTCTGAAATATCTCGTAACTGCGAGTCATCCAAATCATCATATTTAAGCCATATCCATTTCATCAAATTAAGGACATGGATTAGGGCATGCAGCATGTACTTGATCCAAATAGGTCAGATTTTCTTCGCTCAGTTCAACTTCAAAACTATCAATTGCTAATTTTAGTTGTTCCATTGTTGTAGCTCCGATGATGTTGGATGTAACAAAATCTCTTGAATTAACAAAAGCGTTGGCCATTACTGAAGGATCGATATTTATTTCTTTTGCGTAGTCGACGTACTTTTGAATTGAATTTTCGGCAGATTCTGTTTCATATCTTTGACCTCTGCCAAATAATTGAGTTCTAGAACCCTCAGGTCTTGCACCATTTAAATATTTTCCAGATAAATACCCTTGAGCAAGTGGAGAGTATGCCAATAAACCTACTTCGGATCTGAAATAAAATTCAGACATGCCATATTCGTATGTCCTGTTTAAAAGATTGTAAGCATTTTGAACTGACTGAACCCTTGGTAAATTCATTTCATCTGCAATTCTTAAAAATTCTGAAAGTCCCCAAGGGGTCTCATTAGATAAACCGATATATCTCACCTTGCCAGAATCGACCAGAGACTTTAGAACTTCCAATGTTTCAGAAATTGCGATGTTTTCCATATCGTAATGCTTGTAAAGACCTGCTCCTCCGCCAAACATAGGCATTGGTCTATCCGGCCAATGCAGTTGATACAAATCTACATAATCGGTTTGCAGTCTTTTCAGACTCCCTTCTATCGCAGCCTCTATATTTTTTTTATCGAGTCGAGTCTCTCCTCCTCTAAACCAATCCATACCGCTTCTACCGGCAACTTTTGTAGCCAAAATAATTTTGTCTCGATTCTTGTTTTTCTTAAACCAAGTTCCAATAATTGTTTCGGTGCTTCCTTGTGTTTCTGCTTTTGGAGGAATTGAATAAAGTTCTGCGGTATCAAAAAAATTAACTCCCCTATCAACAGCATAGTCCATTTGCTCATGACCTTCTTCTTCAGTATTTTGTTGGCCCCAAGTCATTGTTCCTAAACAAATAAGGCTTACGTCTAAGTCGGTGTTACCTAGTTTTTTGTATTTCATGATTGCTCTCCCCGTTGATTAAAGTATTTATATTTTTTCTGATAAAATGAATTTTATGAGCCAAACATTATATGACTTTTCAGTAAATGATAATGCAAATAATTCAGTATCATTGGAAAAATATAGAGGAAAAACCCTTCTAATTGTAAATACAGCCAGTAAATGTGGGTTTACACCGCAATACGATGGCTTAGAAGAGCTGCAAAAAAAATACTCAGAAAAAGACTTTTCTGTCTTAGCTTTTCCTTGTAATCAATTTGGCAATCAAGAGCCTGGAAGCAATGAAGAAATCCAAGAATTTTGCTCAATAAATTTCCAAACCAGTTTTCCTGTTATGGGAAAAATAGACGTCAATGGAAAAAATGCGGATCCTTTGTATGATTTTCTCAAATCGGAAAAGAAAGGCTTACTTGGAAGCAAGGCAATAAAGTGGAATTTTACAAAGTTTTTGGTCAATAAAGATGGCGAGGTGATTAAACGTTACTCACCGAATACGGAACCTAAAGATATTGCTCAAGACATAGAAAATCTGCTTTAAAGAAAAAGAATCATCTGTCAACTTCTTTGAAAATATGAGGGCATCCTCTCTTCCATCATATAGTTTGTAGTAGTTTTTTCTCAACCCAATCTCTTTAAATTCATTAGTTTTGTAAAAAGAAATAGCTTCTTCGTTTGATTCTCTAACTTCTAAAAATATTTCTTTTATTCCAAACTTATTAGCAATGGATTCAACTTTCTCTAAAAGTTCGTTACCTATTCCTTGTCTTTTCATATTAGGTGCAACAGAAATATTCAGTAAGTGTCCTTCCAACAAACTGAAACTAGCTATAAAAAAACCTTGAACCTTTTCGTTTTCGAGACATACATAAAATTCATAATCTTTTCTCATGCAATCTAGAAAGCTGGAGTAGCTCCAAGGTGTAGAATTAGAAAGCTGTTCTATTCCAAAGACTTGCTCAAGATAACGTTTTTTTATTTTTTCAATTTTTCTCAATGTTTATCAAAAGCTCTTTTTTTTCTTGGGTGGACATAGTTTTCAAAAAATCGAGGCTATCAATTTCGATTTTATTTGCAGACAAATAATCAATTATTTGCTCTGGATAATTCTCAGAAAACTCTTGTCTAAGGGAAATGCTTAAAGACTTCAAAAATTTTAAATCTGCTGGTGAGATATTTTTAATATCTTTTTTGGTGATATGTTTGCCGTCGAACAAAAAATTTTTTTTCAAAGTCCAAGAAGAAATTCCCATTTCTCTCAAAAGCTTTTCCTCTGATTTCATTGTAAATATCTTATATGATAAGCACACTTAAGTTAATTTATAACCATGAAGAAAATAGATAACAGCGCTATTTCCAAGTACTCATCTTTTGAGAAAATTAAACTTAAAAATAGAAGCTGGCCTACTAACCAAATCACCAATGCCCCCATCTGGTGTAGCGTTGACTTGCGAGATGGAAATCAAGCTCTGATTGAGCCAATGGGGATAGAAAAAAAACTTAGATTTTTTGCAATGTTGATTGAATTGGGTTTTAAGGAAATAGAAATAGGATTTCCATCAGCATCTGAGACGGAATTCAACTTCGTAAGAAAATTAATCGATGATAATTTAATTCCTTCTGATGTAAAAATCCAAGTTTTATCCCAAGCTCGAGAACACTTAATAAAAAGAACTTTTGAGGCTACAGAAGGTGCAAAAAATGTAATTTTTCATTTGTATAACTCTACTTCGACTCTTCAAAGAGAAGTTGTTTTCAAAAAGGATAAGGCAGGAATTACAAAAATCGCTACGGAAGGAGCTGAGCTTGTGCAAAAACTTTCTGAAGAATACAGCAATACGAATTGGCAATTTGAGTACAGTCCAGAAAGTTTTACTGGAACAGAACTAGACTACGCAGCCGAGGTTTGCAACGAGGTCAATAATATCTGGCACAAAGGTAACAAAAATAAAACAATTATTAACCTCCCTGCAACAGTAGAACTCTCCACGCCAAATATTTATGCCGATCAAATTCAATGGATGAATGAAAATTTAAAGAATAGAGACAAAATCATTCTTAGTCTGCATCCTCATAATGATAGAGGAACAGCAGTTGCTGCGGCTGAACTTGGGTTGATGGCAGGTGCAGATAGAATTGAAGGTACTCTTTTCGGAAACGGTGAAAGAACAGGTAACGTAGATATTGTGACTTTGGGATTAAATTTATTTACTCAAGGAATCGATCCTCAGCTAGATTTCTCAGATATCAATAAGACAATGCGTGAGGTTGAATATTGCAATCAACTTCCGGTTCATCCTCGACACCCGTATGCGGGAGACTTGGTTTTCACAGCTTTCTCTGGATCTCATCAAGATGCCATCAAAAAAGGATTTGATGAAATGCGAAATTCAAATGATTCCAAGTGGCGAGTACCCTATTTGCCTATAGACCCTGAAGATGTTGGCAGAACCTACGAAGCCGTGATTAGAATAAATAGCCAATCAGGAAAGGGAGGCATTTCCTACATTCTTGAGCAAGACTATGGAGTTACCTTGCCAAGAAGAATGCAGATTGATTTCAGTCAAGTTATTCAAAAGCAAGCCGATGAAACGGGAAAAGAATTAGACTCTAAAGAAATTTGGGAAAGCTTTGAAAATTATTATCTAAAAAATAATTCCAAAAAGATTTCTTACAATTCCCATGAAATTCAATCGTCAAAAGAAAAAGACGTCATTAAGCTTTCATTATTAGAAAAAAATAAAGAAATCCAAATTGAGGGAACTGGAAATGGACCTATAGACGCTTTCATCAATGCATTGAATGACCACTTGTCCTCAGACTTCAAAGTTTCTGATTATCATCAGCATTCAATCTCTTCCGGTTCAGATGCCTCAGCTGCCGCATACATTGAAATACAAAATAAAAACTCTTCGGATTGGGGTGCAGGCATAGATCAAAACACTACAGTAGCTTCTTACAAAGCAATTCTTAATTGCATCAATAAAATTTTAAGTTGATAGTTCTGAAATTCTTAACTCATTTGTATTTTTTGTAATACAAACCGAGCCTTTTTTCGAAGCGGTACCCCACATGTATTTTGCTTTGGCCGTCTTTTCGTCTTTAAGAAATTTTCTAAAAAAAAGATTTATCACTTTAGCGCTAGGTTGATTTAAACCATTGAGGTTGATCCAAAAAATAAAAACACTTTTTTGACGAATTTTTGAAAGGCTAAGAAATTTTTTTAGAGAAATAAGATTTTTTTTTACTTTCACCTCATTAAAGTCTTTTTCCGCGTGAGTGATAAGTAAATCACTTGATTCTTTCAGATTTTCAATAAGTTGATTTAAATTTTTTCTGTATGATGGCCATCTTTTTTCTATCTTAGGCAATATCTCGTTTCTCAAATAGTTTCTATCAAAAGAGATATCTTTATTGGATGGATCACTAATAAATTTCAATTTATCTTTTTTTGCTTTAGCTAAAATTTCACTTTTAGGAATATTCAAGAAAGGTCTAATGAGCTTTCCTTTTCCCACAGTCCTCTTTTTGGGAATTGAGCTTAAGCCTTCAATCCCACTCCCTCGTAATGCTCTTAAAAAGAAAGTCTCAATAAGATCATCTAGATGATGGCCCATAAAAAGAATTGAGTTTTTTTCTATGGTTTTTTCGAAAAATCTATATCTTTCGTCTCTTAGTTTTTTTTCAAGATTAGAAGACATATTCTTTTTCGGTTTTAGAGAATGAGCGATGAATTTAATTTCATTTTTTATACAAAAATTTTCACAAATGGTTTTCCATTTTTCGGAATCTTTTTGAACATTGTGATTGATATGAATTGCAATTAGATTGAAATCTTTTTCATTTTGTAGCTTCTTTAGTTCATTGAGAAGTACTAGTGAATCTGCTCCGCCACTTAAAGCAACATAATAAGATTTGGTTTTTTTATTTAAATAAGGTTTGAGGTAGTCAGAAAAGTCCATTCACTTCTGAATTGATCCATAAGACATGATTTTTTGATATCTCTTTTCGATCAGCTCATCGATTTCAATTTCTCTTAGACGCTTTAAATTATCGTCAATTTCTTGAGCAATTAGCGAAGATGCTTTTTTTGCATCTCTGTGGGCACCGCCTAAAGGCTCATCAATTATGTTATCAATCAAGCCGAAATCCAGTAAATTTTTAGCGTCGAGTTTCATTGCTTCTGCTGCTTCTTGAGCTTTAGAATTATCTCTCCAAACAATAGACGCACAAGCTTCTGGGGATGCTACTGAATAAATTGAATATTGCAGCATGGAAATATGATCTCCTACTCCAATCGCTAAGGCCCCTCCTGAGCCACCCTCGCCTGTAATAATGACGATTATTGGTACTTTAAGACCTGACATAATGCTTAAATTTTTAGCAATAGCTTCACTCATACCACGTTCTTCGCTCTCAATTCCAGGATAAGCGCCCGGGGTATCTATAAAAGTTATTATTGGAAGAGAAAAATCTTCAGCTAATTTCATTAATCTAGTAGCTTTCCGATAGCCTTCAGGCTGGGACATGCCAAAGTTTCTAGAAATTTTGTCTTCAGTAGATTTGCCTTTTTCGTGACCAATGATTGCAACAGAACTACCTTTAAATTTTGCTAATCCGCCAATGATTGCTTGATCATCGCCAAACAATCGATCGCCATGCAACTCATCAAAATCGGTAAAAATATTATCTATGTAGTCAGAAAAATGGGGTCTGTGAGGATGGCGAGCCACTTGAACTTTTTGCCAAATCGAAAGACCATCGTAAATTTCTTTAGTGAGATTCTCAATTCTATCACTCAAGGAAGAAATTTCTTGATGAACGCTTTCATCGTTATCTTTGTTATCTCTTAGAGATTCAATCTTGTTTTCAAGATCGCTAATCGGTTTTTCAAATTCTAAATAGGTATAGGCCATCTTTATCTCGCACGATACTGAAAATCAATATTTTCTTTCCCGCAATTTTCAACAAGTTTATCCATATTATCGTCATTTAAAAGAATTCTAAAATCTTTGTCTAACTCAATATTAGCTGAACCCGAATTTAGATTGTATTGCATTTCAATTTGACTACCTTGAGTATTATTTTCCATCAAAGCTATTGCTTTTAAATTTTCCACAATATCCAAAACGTCTTTTTTTTCTTGGCCTTCAATATTGATTTTTAATTTTGTTACTGATTTCATTCTTGCTTCTTCAAGAGACTTTATGTCTGTAACTCTCATCTTCTTTTGCAAACCAATATTTTTCTTTTGCGCATCCTTTTCAAAAGTTACGTCTCCAGTTGCAATATAAATTGTTTGTGGATTTAAATTGCCCTCGAAACTATCGAGAACTTCTGAGGAAATAATGAGCTCTATCCTATCTGTTCCATCATCCAAGGTTGCAAAAACTAATGGACCTCTTCTAGTTTGAATTCTATTTTGCCGAATTATAACTCCTGAAATTGTATTCACCCTTTCTTCCATTACATTCTCAATAGAACCAGTTCCTAGTTTTTTTAATTCCCAGTAATGTTCTTTAACAGGATGAGCCTTTAAATAAAAACCAAGAGCAGAAAATTCAAATTTAGAATTAGCAAAGTCATCATACTTATCTTTCTTAACAGGAATGAAATCATTACTTTCACTAATTCCACCAAACAGATCTGAAATACCACTTTCTTGAGTCATGGTATTTTGTTTTGCGTATTTCATTGCGTCTTCTAAACTCTCTAACATCTCTTTTCGAGACAAATTGAAAGAGTCCATTGCTCCACATTTAATCAATGGCTCTATACCTCTTTTATCAACCCTGCTTAAATCTACTCTTGCACAAAAGTCATATAAATTTTCAAAAGGTTTTACTTCTCGTTCACTAATGATGTTTTCAATGGCAGCTTTTCCAAGACCTTTTACGGCTCCCAAGCCATATAAAATTTCATTATCGCTCTGATTTACAAAGTTTAATTGACTTTTATTTATATCCGGTTTGATAATATCTATTTCAAAATTCTTGCAATCATCCAATAGCAGCCTGACTCTATCTGAGTCATCCATATCTGACGATAAGGCCGCACTCAAAAACTCTACAGGGTAATGAGCCTTTAGCCATGCCGTTTGAAATGCAATAAGTCCATAACCTGCTGAGTGTGCTTTATTGAACCCATATCCTGCAAAAGTTTGAATCTGATCAAATAGGCCTTCTGCAGCTCTTTCGATTTTTCCTTTTTTCAAAGCTCCTGTTATAAATTCAGGTCTTTGTCTTTCCATTTCTTCAGGAATTTTTTTACCCATAGCCCTTCTAAGCAGATCTGCTTGCCCTAAAGAAAAGCCTGAATATTCTTGAGCTAGTTGCATGACTTGCTCCTGATAAACTATTACACCGTAAGTATTCTTTAAGACCTTTTCAATATCCTTATCTCCTAGATAATCTGTTTTCTCAGATCCATGCTTTCTTTTAATGAAGGTATCTACCATTCCTGCATCCAAAGGCCCAGGACGATATAAAGCAACAACTGAAATAATGTCTTCAAAAGATGATGGTTTTATCTTTACCAGATATTCTTTTAAGCCTCTAGATTCTAATTGAAAGACTGCAGTCGTAAGGCCATTTTGTAAAAGATCAAAAGTCAATCTGTCTTCAAGATCTATTCCTTCTAAATCGATTGCATCTAGATTTAGCTTTTCTCTTTTTGTATTAATAAGATCTAAAGCATCTTTTATAATGGTAAGAGTCCTCAAGCCTAAAAAATCAAATTTTTGCAAGCCTACCGATTCGATATCTTTCATGTCGAATTGTGTTGCTAAAGTATTTGTTGCCTCATCAAGATAAAGAGGAGAAAAATCATTTATCTCTGACGGTGCTATAACTACTCCTGCTGCATGTTTTCCAACATTTCTAATAATGCCTTCCAATTTCCTTGCCATATCAAATATTTCTTCTGCCTGTTCATCTGTTTTTAATGCTCTTTTTAAATCATTATTATCTAAGGCCTTTTCAAGAGTCATATCTGGAGAAAAAGGAATCATTTTTGCTAACCTATCTGCTAAGCCATAGGATTTCCCTTGAGCCCTTGCAACATCTCTAACTACTGCTCTGGCAGCCATAGTTCCAAAAGTACATATTTGCGCAACTGCATCTTTTCCATATTTTTGAGTGACATAATCAATTACTTTATCTCTTCCGTCTTTGCAAAAATCTATATCAAAATCAGGATTGCTTATCCTATCGGGATTTAAAAATCTCTCAAATAGCAAACCATATTTCAAAGGATCTATACCTGTAATGCCTAAACAATAAGCTACCAATGAGGCTGCTCCTGATCCTCTGCCCGGTCCAACAGGTACATTGTTTTCTTGCGCCCAATTAACAAAATCAGATACAACTAAGAAATAGCCGGAATAGCCCATCTTAGATATAACATCTAATTCAAAATCCAGTCTCTCAGCATATTTAACTTTGTCATCATCAGAAAGATCTTTAGTTTTTTCTTTTAGATTATTTTTAGAAATTTCAATCAAGTGATCTGCAGCTGACTTATTTAAAGGAGTCTTGAAATCAGGTAATACGTAAATACCAGTTTCAATCTCTAAATTGCATTTTTTTCCTAATTCATAAGCATTTGAAAGAACTTCTGGAATGTCTTTGAACTTTTCGTACATTTCTTCAGGAGAAAGAAAATATTGATCTTCATAATAGCTTCTTGTTCTTCTAGCATCGCTTAATACTTCCCCTTTTTGAATACAGACTCTAGTCTCATGTGCTTCATAATCCTCTTTATCTATAAATCTAACTTCGTTCGATGCAACCACAGGCAATCCCAATTCTCCTGCTTTAGAAAGTATGTAGTCGTTGTATATATCTTCTTGCGGCCTATTGATTCGGGAGATTTCTATGACGAAATCTTCTTTAAATATTTTTTGAAAGTACTTAATTCTTTTTAAAAAAAGATCATGATTTGTATCCAAAACAGCCTTTCCTATATGCCCCCTAAAACCCCCAGAAAGAGCAATGAGTCCGTCGGAATGTTCAGCTAGCCACTCAGTTTCTATAACCGGAATACCTGATGTCTTTCCAACTATTTGAGATTTTGAAATTAGCTTTATTAAATTTTTATAACCTAATTGATTTTTGGCAATAAGTGTCAAATTAGCGTGTTCGTTATGAGAAGAACTATCTCTGACGTGATTTATCTCTGCTCCTGCAATGGGTTTAATCCCTTTTGATCTAACCGACTTATAAAATTTTAAAAACCCAAAGAGATTTGCAGAATCAGTAATAGCTATACTCTCATAATTATACTGCTGTGCTTTTTCAGAGAGTTGATCAATTTTGACAATGCTATCGACAATAGAATATTCGCTATGAATATTTAAGTGTGTAAATTTTTTATCTAGCATCTAAAACCGGTTTAAAACTCTTCCTATGATACTCAGTCGGACCTAAAGATTTTAAAATATTTAAGTGTTCTTTTGTTGGATATCCTTTGTTTTTTTCAAGAGAAAAATCAGGATATTTTTTGCTAAAAGCAATCATTAAATTATCTCTATGAACTTTTGCAACAATGGAAGCGGCCATTACCTCAGGAATTTTATTGTCAGCTTTAATGATTGCTTTACAAGGATAATTTAGTTTAGGGATGTCTATGCCATCAACAATGACCTCAATATTTTTAACTTTTAATCCTAAGATTGCCCTTTTCATAGCAAGAAGACTAGCTTCTTTTATATTTAAGGAATCTATTTCCTTGACAGATGCTTTGCCAATAGAAATCTTGATTGCATTTCTTTCTATTTTTCTCAGTAGTATGATTCTTTTTTTTTCAGAAAGCTTTTTCGAATCCTTTAATTCAAAATTGTTGTTGTTTCCTAAAATAACTGCTGCAGCTACTACAGGGCCAAACAAACAGCCTCTTCCAACCTCATCAGCCCCGACAAGGTATTTTTTCATTTTACAAGAATTTCTCTTAGAGCAATTGAAAACTTATTTGAATCTGTAACTAATAAACTATCTCGTATTAAACTCAACTTGTCTGAAATAACTTCTTGATTTTTAAAGGTAAGTTCAACTTTTTCACTGATTTCTTTTCCAGAGACTTGATTTTGTCTTAGTTCAAAAACAATCTTCTCTTGAGAAAGAATATTTGGAAGAGAAATGAATTTTGTTTTTAGAAAAAAATTGGACAAAATAAAATTACTTAATTTATTACTCTTGTAAATTACTACCATCGGCTTAGCTAAAATTGCGGCCTCTAATGTTGCTGTTCCTGATGCCACAATAGCCATGTCGCAAGAAGCTAAAACCTTTTGAGTAGAATCATAAATAATGCTTATTTTTTTTGATAATTGTTTTAACTCGCCTAATAGGTCAGACTTCTTATTCAAGGCCAATATAATTTCTACATCAGGATTTTGCTTTTTATAGGTATTAATGAAGTCTGCTAGTGGTTTTGAATGATGATTTATTTCGGATTTTCTACTGCCAGGTAAGATTGCAATCACCTTTTTGCCTAATGGGATACCTAGGCTTTTTTTCAATTCCTTTTCATTTGAGTCGGCTGATAAATTTTTAGCAAGAGGGTGGCCTACATAAGAAAAATTAACACCATGTTTCTTCAATAATTGAGATTCAAAGGGAAATAGCGAGAAAACTCTG
>CACILL010000005.1 GCA_902587545.1 uncultured SAR86 cluster bacterium
TTTTACTTGGAGATCTTGAAGCTGCTATTGGTGTATTTGAGCAAATGCTTTTTTATCAACCAGATCTACCTCGAATACGATTGGAACTCGGAGTTCTTTATTTTAGACTAAACGCATATAGCTCTGCGCAGAACTATCTTGAAAGCGTGTTTGATTTCAATCCTCCCAAAGAAGTTATTGAGAAAGTAAACCTTTTTTTAAATGAAATAAACAAAAATACAATTAAATTTAAAACTAGACATGTTCTAGGTTTTGGAGCTAAGCATGCTAGTAATGCTAATTCGGGAATTGCTACAGATTTCATCGACGTATTGGGTTTAAGATTAATTGTTAATCCAGATGTTAAGCCCTCCAGTGACAGAATCTTTGTGTATAGATACTCTTTACAATCTGTAGAAGATCTAAAACATCCTAGAGGAAATAAAAGAAATATCTTTTTTGCTGTTACAGACGAACGTCCAGTAAATTTTGATGACTTTGATTTGTCTTCAGTCGTTTTGTCCGTTGGACAGGATTTTTTTCTGGAAAGAACCAATAAATACTTTTCAAACCCAATTGCTAATCTCTCCTATACAGGATCCCAGATTTTCCTTGCTGACAAAGGTCTTTTAAATACACATCAAATGTCATTTCAAATAGGCTCAAAAAGAAATAATAATCTTTATATGGGTTTAAAACTCAATCACGATCATAGAAATTTTGAGAGAAATAAAAATAAATCAGGATATATGAATGGCATAAGCTCGGTCTTTACATATGAGTTTTCAAATAATTTATTTACCAGTGTTGAATACTCATTTAATAAATTCGTTGCCCAAGTTGAATCTGAAGATTTTACGCAAAGGCTTTTTAATTTAAGTCTAATTAAAAATTTTCCGAACGATTACTCTTTAAGTCTAAATTTTAATCAATTAAAAAAAAATTTCTATAAAGCTTCTTTTCCATGGCCTTTAAGAAGAGATAAAGGAAATACTATTACATTTAATGTCTCTAAACTATTTTCTCAATGTCACAATATTTCTTTAGGCATAAGTAAATCGAATTTCAATAGCTCCGTAGGTTTGTATGAGAAAAAAAATACTTCAACAAGTGCTGATTATGCTTATATTTGTCTTGGAGACTGATTTTTTATGAAGGTTACGACAATACAAAAAATACTATCAGCGATTCTTTTCTTATTAAGTTGTAATGTTGCTTTATCACAAGAGCAAATTGGAGTTGCAGCAGCAGTTAATAAAAATACTGTTGATCTTACTCCAGATGAAAGACTCCTCGTCGAAGCCGGCTATAAAATTATTCAAAACAGGACCATTGAAACCGATGAAATCGGGAAAGCTCAAATGCTTCTTTTAGATGGAACTTCTTTTGCTATCGGACCCAATTCCTCTGTAACTCTTGATAAATTTATTTATAACCCGGAAACATCGGAAGGCTCTTTAGAAGTAAGTGCTAAAGGATTATTAAGGTTGGTTGGAGGTAAAGTTACAAAAAAAACTCCTGCGTTAATTAAAACCTCATCAGCGGTCGTTGGAATAAGGGGAGGCATCACGATTGTTCAGACAGAAGATGAACGAGTCGATGCTGCATTTATTTTTGGTGAGGAGATGACTGTAACTCCAAATTTGAATCCCGACGCAAGAACTTCTATTACCCAAGAAGGATTTGTTGTTTCTGTTGAAAATTCTACACAAGATATTCAGCCAGCAGTTCCTTTAACTCCTGAAAATTTAGAAGACTTTCAAGGAAGTTTCAATTCAAACTCGGAAAGTAATGAATTGAACATGGAAACGGATTCAGAAAGCCAAGAAACTGATATTGAGGAAGGTAATACTGAAGAAAATAATCAGCCAGAAGTTGATGAAGATTCAATAGAAGAATCTGGTGTACAAGAAAATTCATCAGATGTTGAACCAGAAGAAATTCTTACTGCAGATGACATTGATACAGAATCTTCGGAAACTCTCACTGAAGAAGACGAAGAACAAGTTTTAGAAGAAATTCAAGATGTAGTAGATTCTACAGTCGCTGATGAAATAGCCGTTGAACAATCCTCTAGTATAAGGTCTGCTGCTGCTGCAGCTAGAGGAGGAGTTGCTACAAATACGCCTGAAGTAGTTGATATTGGACCAACATTTACCATTTACATTGATACCAATCTTGCTGCTACCAATTTTTCTGAAACTCACTCGATAGGAAGTACGATCGCATTCAGCACCGTTTGGAGTGATGATCCAGTTACCTATTCGCTTACAGGAAGTGGGAGTGATAGGTTCAGTGTCGATGCTAGCGGTAATATAATTTTAGAAAATGCCTTTGATTATGAAACGGTAAATACTTTCAATTTAGTTTTCTCAGCAGCTGACGGTACAACGACAGTTACTAAAAATCTTAGTTTTACTTTGAATAACGTCCAAGAAGAATATGAATCTTTAATTTTGAGATATTCTGGATACTTTAATTCAGTAACCCGAAACGGATTTTCGGCTTCAGCAGTTAGAGGTGTTTCTGGTTCTGCCCTACCCATCTTATATGAAGAACAAATTGGTACAACTTCAACGACAAATGTCTCGAGCGTATTGTCTTGTTCTGGAGTGAATTGTTTTATTCCAGTTGAAATCAATGATGGTACTACTTTGAACTGGAAATATTATTTCCCTGTCGAAACAGCAGGAAATCTAGGAAATTCATTTCAGCCAAATAGCTCATCTGGTAATTGCTGTAACGGAGATGACAACACAAAAAATAGAGGTAAATACGAAAGTGTTCTTGGAACTACAATTTCTACTGTAATCAATGATTCAGAAATTATTAATTCAGCTTTGAGTAATGACTTTGCTTTCTTAACTTCTAAAAAAGATGAGCAACAAATAAGTTTCAATTCATCAAGTTCAAAAACTTCTTCTTACAACTTATTTAAGGATCAAATTATTGTGGGAGGCGAGGCTTATAAGTCAGCTGATTTGAATACCTTTACCAATTCCGGGAAAAAGGTGATTGCAATGGCAATCATCCCAGATGAAAATCATGCAGAGTCGGCCGGATCTTTAAGCGATTATTTTTATCCAAATTTCATACCAAAAAATATATGGTCTTATGGAGATCCTGGCGTTTCATATTGTTCGATAGAGCAGACTACAGGTTGTAATGACGTTGAAAATAATTATTACTTTCATAATTTAGCTCTAATCAATGACAATACTAGTAATATTTCCTCATCTAGATTTCTTAATAACAATCAATCAGGAGACTTGCCCGAAGGAACTTCTCTATGGTGGCAAGTCATTAATCAAAGTGGAACAAATGTCGGACTTTGGGCACAAGCATCTATTAAACATTCCTTCAATTACAGTACTGATCCACATGGTGCTCGGGATGATCAAAGAAGTCTCTTAAATGTAGTCATTTCTAACTTAAAATTAAAATCTACTGATACCAGCAAATATTCTGCTTCTGATACAGGACTCAGCCTAGATGGTTATCATTATTGGTCCTATCAAGCGCCAACAAACGTAAACAATAATGGAGCTGGGATAGTATATGGGGTTTCCAATATTGAGTGTGCTACTTCTGCAAACTCAGGATGTTTTTGGGGAAGCGATAATTCATTTTCACCATCTGGCATGATGCTAACTTCCTCAGATCCTTACAAATCAGGAAACATGTCATTAAGTGTGAGTTATGATTCTAATTCTGATACCTTTTCTACAGGAACTTTTAATACTGCAGCAGTTGTGCAGCCCATCGAAATATCCTCGAATAACTTTAGTTCCTCTCAATCCATCAATCAATTCAGATCGACAAACTTTTATCAAGCTACTTCTGCTTATACTGGTTTTTTAGCAGGCATTTTAGAATTTGATGTTGATGGAGCAGGAAATTCTCAGATTGCTTCAATAGCATCACAAAGTAATGCATCAATCACTTTTGATGAAATTAACGATGATGTTCAGATAGTAGCACCTCTTTCAATATCTAGTTTTGCTTCAAATAATTTCACCTCTAATTGGTCCACAATAGATTCCGGTGTTGTTACCCTAAGTTTTGGAGATACTACAAATGCTGAGGCAAAATCAGCCTACATTTCAAAAGAGGTATTTGCTGCAGAGATAATTGATAATGGGATGCAAATCGATGCATCATCAGGCGGTAATAATAACTTAGCTGGGGTAATAGTTTCCTACAACACTTTAGATCAAGCAGAAACAGATTTTTTAGCTATGCCAAATACAGACTACTCAACATGGGGATTTTGGGCCATGAGTTCTGTAGATTTTTCTCCAAATGCTGGTACTCAGAATGTATCGGTACATCTTGCTCCATGGGTAGCTGGACAACTATTAAACGTCACTGATATTCCAACTAATGGAACAGCAACTATGTCTGGATCTGCAATTATGAGCACAGCCTTTCGTTTTAACCAATCAGGATCTATTTATGATGTCCATAAATATATCTCTAATGGAAACGTTCAGGTCCAATTCAATTGGGATGCTGGAGGAAACTATACGGGTACTTTTTCTTTATCTGATTACGATGAAACAAATCCTATCGCAATAAGTGCGGGTATCACAGATTTCAATTTTAATATCTCTGGTTCTGGGGTTAGTTATTCTGGTAATAAAACTAATTTTAGTAACGGCTGGGGAGGTAGCGTTTCTGCTCAAGGGCTTCTTTATGGTGGTAATAGTCCTGACGAAAGTGGTGGCAGGATAAACGTTTCTTTATCTAAAAATGGAGATATAAATACTTTAGGAGCAAATGATTTTTATTTTGCTGAGGGAATATTTTTAGTCGACTAAGGCTCGCTGCTTGAAGATTCTTCTTCATTAGAAGAAGATTCATTAGAAGAAGATTCATTAGAAGAAGATTCATTAGAAGAAGATATGTTAGATTCTGTTGAAGAAGCTTGTGGAGGTTCAAAAACCACTGTGCCGTGAATTACTGAGGGATCGCCATTATTTAAAATTCCCTCTGTCGGCATATTTCCAATAAAATCACTAGAATCTGAAGAGCCTGTATCTTTAATTAATGCTGTACTCGGTAGATCAGATAAGTTTAAAGCATAGTTTCTTGTGTGAGCCCCTACTTCTTCCTGGGATAACTGTTTTAAAAAATCATCTCCTCGAAGTCCGATAACTTTAACTTTTTCTGTTTTTGAGGGATCTATATTTTCTAAAATAGCTCCATCGGGAAGCATAAATTCAGAAATACTTCTATAACAAGATCCATTCCAGTCAGAATCGCTTACATATTTCCCAACTTGTTGATCGGTGCACTTATCATAAACACGTCTAGGAAAATTCCACAGCTCACCAAAACCTTCAAAATCTAGTTTTATTTTTTTTCCGGCATGAGAAATTCCCGAAAAATTATATTTAATACCTGAGTCAGGAACGGTATAAGTAAATCTTTCTGGTGGAGAAAAGTCTATTTTCGCTAAATTAGTTTGATTGTATAAATCGTATCTAACTCTAGTTCTTAATCCAATCCTATAGTGAGTCAAATCGTTATCGTAAATTTTATTTGGACATAGGTAAATTGCATTTCGATCGTAGACGCGTTCTGCAGGAGAAGCTATTTTTTTAAATCTATGATGATATCCATTATATTCATTATTTCCAGTATCGCTATTAACATCTGAATTTCTATCACATTCAATTAAGCTTTTCGCCTCAGCTGTATTTGGTAAAACCCTCATACTGAAATCACCGTGGTTTCTTCTGGTATAGTTATCTGTTGTTATTGAGGGATCTTTCTCATAATATTCATAATCTTCTATTTCTTCTTGAATTTCATAGGTCATACGATCAATTGTCCTTTTTAGCTCTATTCCTCCTGAAGATGGAACATTGACATATATGCTATTTGGCCAGGTTAAAGGAACATTCGATGCTCCAGCATCAATTTTATTGTCCGTTATACGTGAATCAGAAATGGTATAAATGGCAATGTCTGACTCTTTTATTCCACCAATGTTATTGTAGTATCCCGCCGGATAATCTGGTTCACCAGCATCCTTGATATTATTTTGATTATCATCTCGGTAAACTTGCTCTTTAAAAAATGGTCCTATATTTTTATTAGGTGTGATACTTAAAGCTCCTTTTTCATAACTAGTATTGCTTGCTCGAATTATTGAACCCATGGTTTGACTCACTTTCAGCGCATCTATACAACGTTCTAAGCAAAAAACACTAGTTGGTAATTGACTCACAGAAATATTTTTTTCATTTCTTGAAGAAACTCGATCGTTTCCAATTGCATTACTGGGATTTTGAAAAGCTGTAGGCGGAACATGATAATTAATTCTATTATCTTCATCCCAAATCCACATTGAAGCTAAATAATTATGTTGAGGGTGCGTCATAGTATTAATCCAATCTGTATTGGTAAATACTATTGGGACATTAAAATCAATTTCTCCATTTTGGTTAGAAAAATCCATCCCGCCTGAAATAGTAAAGGTTACAACTCCATCCGATACAGATATCGTTCCAAAATATTCAGGACAGTTCCGATCTATAGCATCACAATTTCCAGTGAAATCATTCCCACCATTTAGTAATATTTTTGTTTTTGATGCCCATTGATCAGATTTAAGCCACCCAGCATAAAATTGAAAAGACATTTTATCGAATTCAACTAATTGATGCCTGGAAGTAGAGATTTCTGTGACTCGATAATAATTGGTTATTAATCTATAAAGATTTTCATCGTTTGAGTCATTACTGTTACGCCATAATGTGTCATTACTTACGAAAGCTCTGTCGGAACTGTCTACATTTCCACCCCAATAAGAGGCATGACCATAAACTGTTTTATCAAGGCCTAAATTTTCAGCTGCGCTTGCTCTAAGTGACATGGAGGCCAAAGGAATGTCATATTTTGTCCCATCGGATTCTTTGTAAGTACCATATTCCCAGACATGCCTTTTAGCTTTTGTGCTATCGGTACTCCAGCAATGTTCGCCAGTTAATCGGTCTTTCGAGCCTCCCCATAAACTAGTTCTTGTCCCACTCGTGTTTATCAAAGTATCAATATCAGACGCATTAAGTTTTGGTCCTTTTTCTATGAAACCATTATTTTGTGACCATTCCATTTCCTGTGCTTCGATAAATTTTTGACAAAAAATCTTTGCAACTTTATCAAAGTGTCCTTGAACACTAACCGTATAGTAAGAGAGATTATTTAAATTTTCTCCAGAGTAGTAAAACATTGGAACCGTTAAAACTAATTGAACTTCATTATCATTAAAAGTCATGTAAACCGTTGAGCCGGGATCTTCTTCTCCTCTGTACAAATAGCTGACTGTATTTCCAGTTACATCAACAATTCCTTTTTCCATTGTGAGGTTGGCAGGAATGAAATACCCACTAGGCATTGTTATATCGTTTTTATTTTTTATTTCCCAAGATAAAGTGAACACACCGTTTGGGTTTGCCTCACTGACATCTTCTTTTTGTTCTGTGAGGGCATAAACCAAAAATGGATATAGTCTTCCACTGTCGTCCGCTAATTCTTGATTAACTTCTACCCAAGATTTTCCTTGTAAGATGTTAGTATCAACAATACCTTCAATCATAGATGTTGCCTTGGTGTAACTTGTTGTATCTGTGGTAATTTCGGCATCTGCTGTGGATCCATCTGCGCTAGAAGCTTCTGAAAGAGATGACTCCAAAGCACTATTAGCACCATCAGCAGATTCGCAAGAGTCTGCATCAACTAGGGACACATATGCCCCAGCATCAATAAAACTTGACGGATTCATGTTTTTAACAAAACAAATGAGAAAATTTATATCCTGTAAGGAATCGTTTGCTAAAAGGCCATTGACATAAAAATCTTTTTTTAAAAGATCAGCATCATAAGTTTGATTAAAAGCTGAGCTACCAAAAATAAGAGAGCCTAAAAAAAATATTAGATGTTTTTTTGAAAACATTGATATCAATTAGAGTCTACAGCATCTATTTGATTCGGGAGAGTTCCACTTGGACCTAAGAAAATAGAAGTTTGTCCTGAAGAGGATTGTTTTGAAGGATCCTTACCGCAAGACAAAAGGAAAAAAATCATAAAAATTAATAATAATTTCATATTTTTATTTTACATCAAGAAGAATTATTTCTGCCAGCCAACCGGAATAAGCTTTTCCTCTAAGAAATTGCTTGGTACTTCTTCAATAATTGTTCCAAAAGTATCATTCCAACGATTTAAAAAACCAAACAAAGAAATTACAGAAACAATTTCTATAATTTGTTCATTGGTAAAATACTCTTTTAATTTGTCAAAATGTTTTTTTTTACTCTGGTTTGGAGTAGTTCCAGATGCAAACGCTAGATCAAGCAAAGCTCTTTCACTATCGTCATAAAAATTAGATTTTGAGTAATTCAGGATTTCTAAAATTTTTTTTAATGGTATTCCTGATCTTTCAGCTCCATGAGCTGTGTGTGACTGACAATATTTGCAACCTGAACTAAGACTTGAAGCAAGTGCAATCAGCTGTTTTGTTCCTGCATTGATATTCTTGGATTGAAATATGGTATTGGTTAAATCAGAAAAAGTTTTTATTAATGCGCTGTTTTCAGCCATTAAAAGATATGCATTTGGAAGATAGCCCATGTAACTTTCAATGAAGCTGAACATTTCTTTAAATTCAGGAAAGTCTTCTCTTTTTTTAGTATTGATAAATGCAATTTCCATTATTTAATTACCAGATACTTTTCTATCTATTCCTTCCCAATAAGGATCTCTCAATTCTCTTCTTAAAATTTTTCCTGAAGGATTGCGAGGTAATTCAGAAATGAAGTTAATTGATCTTGGACATTTGTAGCCTGCTATTTTTGTTCTAGTATAAGAAATAATTTGATCTTCATCTAAAGAGGAATCCGAAAGAACAACAAAAGCTTTAACAGCTTCTCCCCATTTTTCATCTGGAACTCCTACAACAGCAGCATCGAGAATCTCGTCATGACTCATCAATGCATTTTCCACTTCAGCAGGATATATATTTTCCCCACCGGAAACGATCATATCTTTCACTCTGTCATGAATGAATAAATACCCTTCGTCATCAAAAAAACCGGCATCTCCAGAATAAAACCATCCATCTACAATTGACTCTTTAGTAGCATCTGGTTTGTTCCAATATCCTTTCATATTTAGATCAGATTTAGAAATGACTTCCCCAATTTCTCCTGTTTTTAGGTCATTACCATTTTCATCCACGACTTTAAGTTCAACTCCTTTAAGAGCTTTACCGCATGATCTCAATTTTCCTTTTTTTGGATCATGATCTTCGGGCATCATAATCGTTATTGCTCCAGTAGTTTCTGTCAAACCATAAACTTGATACAAATCACACTGCATGATTTCTTTAGCTTTTATAATTGTGTCATCTGCGATAGGTGAAGCTCCATAAAGAACGAAATTCAAAGATGAAAAATCTGTAGTCAAAGCATTTGGATGACTTATGAGAAAAAGAATGACTGCAGGAACAAAAAGCGTTGATCTTATTTTTTCCTTTTCGATGAGTTCCAAGATTAATCCAGGATCTATATCTGCAATGATTATGTTTCTACAACCGAATATATATCCCCAAATTCCCCAGTTTGTTCCAGCAACATGATAGCCAGGCATGCAGACCAAATTTGTTGTCCCTTCTTCAAAGGGAACAATTCCATCAATAGATTCATTAGCAGCAGCAAAATTTCGATTAGTTAACTGAACTCCTTTAGGATGGCCTGTAGTTCCGGATGTGTATAATTGAAGGATATCATCCTGGGCAGATGACTTTAATCCGGTACTTGAAGAATCTTGAGAATTTCTCCAGGATATAAAATCTTCATAATCAGAGTGACTTCCATCAACTGCAATTACTTTTTTTACACTAGGCAATTCTTCTAAAATTTGATCAATTATCGGATAAAACTCTTCGCCTACAAACAAAACTTCGCTTTTTGAATCATTAAGAACATAACTTACTTCTGGAGGAGCTAATCTCCAATTTACACCTACCGCAACAGTATTGGATTTTAAAGTTCCAATTAGGAACTCAAAGAAATAATCAGAATTTTTACCATAGTAAGCAATCCTTGAATCAGGTTTACATCCCAAATTAATCAGACCATTCGCTATTTGATTTGAATAAACATTAAGCTCTTCATAAGAGGTTTCACGATCAAGAAACTTATGAGCTACTGCCTTCGGAGTCCTCTCGAAACGCCATTCAAATAATTCTTGTATTGTTTTATTTTCAGGAATTTGCATTTTTTACTTGTATTATTTTTTATTTTAAAAAATCCATCAAAGATGTATTTGACAGAAATTGGCTTAAATAGTAGCTAAAAAATTTTAAAAATTGAAGGGCTAATTACCCTATGGTTTTATTAGTAAGCTAAATCACATATATATGGGGAGGTACCTTATGGATAAAGCGTTCGATATGATTAGAGACTTAGTTACTGGGTTAACCGGGATCTTAGTTGGTGTAATCGGTCTAGGTGTTGTTGCCGGTATTGTTTTTGATAACAATGCTTGGTTTTTCGGCGGAGTTCTTGGCAATCTTTTGGGAGTCATCCAACAATTGGGTGATGCAGGGATTGTCGGCCTTTTAGCTGCAGCACTGCTTTATAAATTACTTAAGTAATTTTAGCTTTGAGCCGGAGTTTTACTTCGGCTCAACAAAAGAAGTAAAAATGGAAATATTTAAATTTAAAAAGATTAGAAAATTCCTTTATAAATCTACAGAGGTCTTAGGTTTATTTATTGCTATCTCTTTATTGATAGGACTTATCTTTGGTCCTGAAACCCCTGTCTTCGGAAATGTTTTATCAAACTTTTCTGAGGTGATGAATCTTTTTGGAGAAAATGGACTTTTAGCTCTTGTTTCTCTGATAATAATATTTGCAATCTTAAGGAAATAATTTAAAGAAAAGAATTTCAGATTTTGATTATTTAAATTTGTTTTTATTAAAGAAGGTTTCTAAAGAAGAAATTAATCTAGTTATTGTATTAGAAATAAAAAAACTTAATTTATCCTGAAAATTTTGTTTTGTGATAAAAGAAATTTCAAAAATTTCATGTTTCTTAGATAGATTTAAAAGATACTCGTCACTTGTTGAGATTTCATCAACTAAACCAACTTCAAGGGCTTTAATACCCTCCCAAGTTTCACCAGTAGCAATTTTTTTCATATCCAAAGAAGGTCTAAATTTTTTTATGTGATCTTTAAAGAGAACGTGTATATCTTCTAAATGCTCTTTAAACTTTTTCCTGCCTGCTGGAGTAGTTTCTCCAAACATTGTAATGGTTCTTTTATATTCGCCTGCCGTATGTAGTTCATAATCTACATCATTCTTTTTTAGTACTTTATGAAAATTCGGAATAGCTGCTACTACTCCGATAGAACCAATAATTGCAAAAGGTGAAGATACGATTTTATTGCAAACACAAGCCATCATATATCCACCTGATGCGGCAACTTTATCAACACAGGCAGTTACTTTAATACCTGCATCTCTTAATCTTTGGAGTTGAGCAGCGCATAAACCATAACCTATAACTGTTCCACCAGGACTTTCTAATCTCAAAACTAGTTCTTGACATTTTGTTTCGCTTTTTAAAATAGCTGTTATTTCTTCTTTAAGATTTTCAACACTTGAGGCTTCAATATCGCCATTAAAATTCAAAACAAAGACGGGTTTTGGAATTGATTTATTTTTTTTAGCCTTTAAATTCCTTTTCTTTTCTTTTTGAAGTTTTTTTCTTTCGTTTTTATTCAAAGTTAAAGACTTTACCATCCCAGCCATATTGTCTAATTTATCGGATAAATTTGTAATCTTTAATGTACCAGATGAAGATGTTTCTTTTCCTTTTGACGAAAACAAAATGAGGAAAGGAATAGAGATTATAACTATAAGAGAGATGGTCTTGAGTAGAAAAGACCCATAATCAACTAAAAATTCCATAAGGCGGATGAGTTTATCAGGAAAAATATAATTATCTAGACAGATTCAATTCTTTTGTTCCACCCATATAATTAACTAACACTTCAGGAATAATGACTGACCCCTGCTCTGTCTGATTATTTTCCAGAATAGCTGCCAATGTCCTGCCAATTGCAAGTCCAGAACCATTGATGGTATGACAAAAAATATTTTCCTTGGATTGTTTGATTCTAATTTTCATCCTTCTGCTTTGAAAGTCTCTAAAATTTGAGCAGGAGGATATCTCTCTATATGTTTTTTGACTGGGAAACCAGACTTCTAAATCAAATGTTTTAGATGATGCAAAACCTGTATCACCACTACACAAAATCACTTTTCGGTAAGGTAAATTTAGGTTATTCAAGATACTTTCTGCATCCTTAGTTAGTTTATCAAGTTCATTTTCAGAATCTTCAGGATGAACAAATTTAACTAGTTCAACTTTATCAAATTGATGCTGACGAATTATTCCTTTTGTGTCTTTTCCATAACTACCGGCTTCACTTCTAAAACATGGAGTATGAGCAACAAAATTAATAGGTAATTCCTCTGAGTTTAGGATTTTATTTCTATAAACATTTGAAACAGGCACTTCAGCAGTTGGAATTAAATACATTTCCTCATTAGAAATTTTAAATAGATCTTCTTCGAATTTTGGTAATTGTCCAGTTCCAACTAATGAATTTTTATTAACAAGATACGGGACATAAATTTCTTCATAGCCATTTTCTATATGAACATCCAACATATATTGAACTAATGCCCTATGCAGCTTAGCAATTTGTTTTCTTAAAACAACAAATCTAGATTTTGCAATAGTTACCGATTCTTCAAAATTTATTCCATTAGAAAGCTCTCCTAATTCCTGATGATCTTTTATTTTGAAAGAGAATTCTGGAATGCTTCCTTTTTCATAAATAATTTGGTTGTTTTCTTCAGATTTACCATCGGGCACGTCTTCTGATAGAACGTTGGGTATTTCCAATAAGAAATTATTTAGTTCCTCAAGAGCACTATCAAGTTTTGCCTTAACTTCTTTCAAATCAGTTGATATTTTTTTTGCATCTTTAAGTTTTTGATCCTTTAAATCCTGATCTTTTTCTTGAGCAACTTCCTTAGCGAGAATATTAGATTTTTCTTGAAGTGATTCGGTGTCTATTTGTAGTCTTTTTCTCTCTGAATCGAGACTTTCAAAAGTCTTTTCATCAAATTCAAAACCTTTTTTTTGAAGATTTTTTTTTATTTCTTTGAAATTATTTCTTAAAAGATTAATATCTAGCATGTCAGTTGAGGATAACGAGAATTGTCTCTTTATTATAGTCAAATATCTTCCTATCTAGTTCATCATTTAATTTAATATTAATGAAGTCTATTTGGGTATCAGCTCCAAACTGATCTTTGTATGAAATAATTTTTAAGCTCCCATTGTCACTGATGATATTTAAATCAGATATAAATTCTGATGACTCAGAATTGTTCAAAAAACTACAAACTTTTAACTTAGATTTTAACAACAATAAAGCAGGAATCTGTGACTCAATATTTGCCAGTTTATATTTGATTGTTTCATTGAGATCGTAATCTGTCCTGTAAACATCTTGGTTATTTACAATTAATTCAGTTTTAGAAGGCTTTATGGTCTCTATTTTAAATAAATTTGGTTTTTCAAAATAAACTTGTCCTTCGACGCTGGATTTGTTTATTCCTTCATAAGATTGAATATATTTTAAAGATATTGTCCTCGTATCTTTGCTATAAATATTTAAATTATCTAATTCTGCGCAGGTAAAAACATTAAATGAAGTGAACAAGAAAAATAAGAAAAGCTTATTCAGCATTTGCGTTTGGTGCTAGGACTTCTCTATTACCGTTGGAATTCATTTCGCTCACCAAACCAGCTTCTTCCATTGCCTCTATTAATCTAGCTGCTCTGTTATAACCTATTCTAAATTTTCTCTGCACCGCAGAAATAGATGCCCTTCTTGTTTCAAGAACAAATGCAACAGCTTGATCATAAAACTCATCTTTTTCCGAATCTCCTTCTCCACCAGAATTTACATCTACTGCTTCAGGTGCTTTAGTAACTTCTTCTAAATAATTTACATCCTCTTTATTCTTCCAATCTTCTACCACGCGTAAAATCTCTTCTTCGCCAACATATGCGCCGTGAACTCTTAAGGGAATAGAAGTTCCTGAGCCTACATAAAGCATGTCTCCCTTGCCCAGAAGCTGCTCTGCTCCTACTTGATCTAAGACGACTCTCGAATCCATTGATGAAGCAACATTAAACGCCATTCTGGCAGAAATATTTGCCTTGATTAGACCCGTTATAACGTCAACAGATGGTCTTTGTGTCGCTAACAACATATGAATACCTGCAGCTCTAGCTTTTTGCGCTAACCTAGCAATAAGATGTTCGACTTTCTTTCCAACTACCATCATTAAATCAGCTAATTCATCTACAGCAATTACAATAAGAGGTAATTCCGATAACAAAGGAATTTCCGATTCAATTACTTCTTCGCCTTCCTTGGGTTTCCAAAGAGGATCTTTTAAAGGAGAGCCATTTTTAGCTGCTTGAGAAACTTTAGTATTAAACCCATTCAGATTTCTGACTGATAAAGCTGCCATCAATTTATATCTTCTTTCCATTTCATTTACACACCATCTCAAGCCGTGAGCAGCTTCTGACATATCAGTTATTACAGGCGTTAAAAGATGAGGTAGATCCTCATAAACCGACAATTCAAGCATTTTGGGATCAATCAAAACCAATTTCACATCCTGCGGAGTAGCCTTATAAAGAATACTCATTAACATTGAATTTAAAGCAACTGATTTACCAGAACCTGTAGTACCTGCAATCAATAAATGTGGCAAACTAGCCAAATCTTCTAGAATAGGTTTTCCTTCGATATCTTTTCCATAGGCTAAGGTTATAGGACTTTTGGATTCTTCAAATACCTTGGAGGCAATAACCTCACCAAGCAAGACATCTTCTCGATCTGCATTTGGAATTTCTATTCCAATAGTTTCTCTTCCTTGTATTACTTCAACTATTCTTAAGCTGCCTACGCCCAGAGATCTAGCTAAGTCTTTATTTAAACTTGAAACTTGAGAAACTTTGATTCCTTTCGGTAGTTCTACTTCAAATCTGGTTACTACAGGGCCACGCATCGTTTCTTTTACTACTGCGTACTCATTTTCTGGTCCAGTTATTTTAAATTCAGCAAGTTTAGTAATTAACGCGTTCTTAAGAATATCTAACTCATATGCCTGCTGAGAAGTAAATTCTTTTGATTCAGAAGTCTTTTCTTGTAATAAGGATATTTTTGGCATTTCTCCTGGAAGAGATTTTTCAAATAATTCTTTTTGTTTCTCCAAATGAATTTTTTTTCCCTGGGGCACATCTTTAACTACTTTTTTTACTTCTGTCTTTGGCATTTCATTCATCTTCTTTTTATGCTCATCCAAAAAAGATTGTCTATTCTTTTTATCTAGCCTTTCTTTTTGTTTATTTTTAAAAAAAGTAAAACCATCTTTTAAAAACTTTGAAAATTGATAAGAAAGATTCACAGAAGCATCTTGAAAATTTGATATTAAATTCTTCCAAGATAAATTAACTGCAAGAGTGAAACTTATTAAAAAAAGAAAAATTGTCACTATTGTTGATCCGATTGTCGCTAGATAAGGAATTAAAAAATTTTTAATAGAAAGTCCTATAAAACCTGATGAACTTTCTGGATAAAAATTATTATAAGGGTTTAAATGAATAGAAATTAATGTTGATAAAGAAAAAGAGGAAAAAATGAAACCTATTGAAAAAAATATTACTTTTTTTAATTTAAAATTCGTATTTTCTGTTCTTTCGCTAAAAAGATATTTTATAGGAATCCAAAAACATGGAATTAATATCAACCAAGCAGTAATTCCTAATAGCCAATAACTAAAAAAAGATAAATAAGCGCCAATTAAACCAATACTGTTTGTAAAATTACCCGAAGAAACTGTATCAAATTCTTTCTGGTCTGAAGGGTTATAAGTCCACAGGGATATAAGGAAGATTATTCCTACTAAAAGTAGAAACAAAACTGAAATATCTGTAACTATTCTTTTGGCGGCAGAAGAAATACTCAAAGAGTTAATGAGGTTAGAAAATGATGAAGATACTCGTTTGTCTGACACGTTATCTTTGTATAATGAGTCCATTATAACTTCTACAACGATGACAGATACAAATAATTTAATAATTCTTGGTTCTGGACCAGCAGGATATAGCGCAGGAATTTATGCAGCAAGAGCAGGACTTAATCCAATTTTGATTACGGGTCTAGAAATAGGAGGTCAACTTACTACAACTACCGAGGTAGAAAACTGGCCTGGCGATGCTCATGGACTAATGGGGCCTGATTTGATGGAAAGAATGAAAACTCACGCAGAAACTTTTGGTGTGAAAATAATTAATGATCATATTGATGAGGTTTCCTTGTCATCTAAACCTTTTTTACTTAAAGGAAATAACGAATATCTAGCTAATTCTCTTATCATTGCAACAGGCGCATCAGCGTTATACTTAGGATTAGATTCTGAACAAAAATATTTAGGCCGAGGGGTAAGCGCCTGTGCTACCTGTGATGGTTTCTTTTACAAAGATAAAGAAGTTTGTGTCATCGGAGGTGGAAATACAGCTGCCGAGGAAGCTTTATACTTATCAAATATTTGCTCCAAAGTTCATCTCATCCACAGAAGGGACAAATTGAGAGCGGAACAAATCTTACAAGATAGAATATTTGAGAAAGAAAAAGAAGGAAAAATAATAATCCACTGGAACTCTCAACTAAAAGAAGTTTTAGGAGATGAAAATTTAGTATCAGGTATATTTTTAGATTCTGGAAAGGAAATAAAGTTAGAAGGAGTTTTTATTGCTATCGGTCACAAACCAAATACGGATATTTTTAATTCTCAGTTAGATATGAAAAATGGCTATATTACGATCAATTCAGGATTGAATGGGAATGCCACACAGACAAGTGTTGAAGGAGTTTTTGCCTCTGGCGACGTAGCAGATTCTATTTATCGACAAGCTGTAACTTCTGCGGGATCTGGTTGTATGGCTGCACTTGATGCGCAGAAATATCTTGAAGAAAACTTTTAATTCTTAATTTTATTACTAATATAATTCATGAAATTTCTTAAACTAGAAAAAAGAAATAAAATTTCTTATGTCTCTTTTACGAGAACTGAATCATTAAATGCTCTAAATGGCCAAACACTTAAAGAGTTAATTGATTTAAACAAAGAACTTGAAAGAGATTCAAATACAAAAGTTGTTGTGTACCGTTCCGAAGGAAAAAATTTCTCTGCTGGAGCAGACATTAAAGAAAAACAAAAAAAATTATCAAAGTTAGAACTTTGGAAATCAAATTTAGGTAAAGAAGCCATAGAATCAATCTTAAAAATCAATCAAATTACAATTGCTTCGTTAAGGGGGTATTGTTTGGGAGGAGCAGCATGTATCGCCTCAGCTTGTGATTTTAGAGTTGCCTCTGAAACTACTTTAGTTGCTTATCCTGAAATCGATCTAGGAATGAATCTTAATTGGTTTGGTCTGCCCTTACTTTTAAGACTTATAGGTCTATCTAAAACAAAAAAAATGGTTATCAGTGGAGAGATAGAAAATGCGAATGATCTTTTTAACTGGGGTTTTATTGATGAGTTATGCAAAGACGAAGATTTAGATAAAGAGACAATCGCTTTGGCAAAAAAATATACTTCAAAACCTGCATTGCCCTCGCAAATGATAAAAAGAAGTGTCAACGCTTTAGCTTATCAAGCTGATCAAGCGATAATGCATATGGATTATGATCAGTTTCTCTTATCTAGAGAATTTTATAAAGAATGAATTAACTGATTTTATCTAATCTTTGTTTTGATGAGAGATATTCAGAAACCAATTTATCAACGGTATCCTTTACGGAAGTGATTTCCTTAATTGATCCAATTCCTTGACCTGATCCCCAAATATCTTTCCAAGCCTTTTTTGAATTATCGCCAGAAAGACCAGAACTTCCAAAATTCATATCGTTTTTGTCTGCATGAGGAAGATTATCAGGATCCAGTCCTGCATTAACTACACTAGGTTTTAAGTAATTTCCATGAACGCCAGTGAAAGTTGGGCTGTACATGATATCGTTAGCAGCACTGTCAACTATCATCTGTTTATAGCCAGGTGAAGCGTTGGCTTCTTTGGTAGCAATAAACCTTGTTCCAATATAAGCATAGTCTGCACCCAAAGCCTGTGCGGACAATACTGAAGAACCTTCTGAAATACTTCCAGATAAAGCAATTGGCCCATCGAAAAATTCTCTTACTTCTCTAACCAAAGCAAACGGACTTAATGTCCCTGCATGACCTCCAGCGCCAGCACAAACTAAAATCAGACCATCTGCACCTTCGTCTACAGCTTTCTTTGCATGTCTGACGTTTATGACGTCATGCATTACAACACCTCCATAACTGTGAATAGAATCAACGACAAATTTAGGAGCTCTCAGACTAGTAATAACCATTGGAACTTTATGTTTTACACAAACATCCACATCATGTTCAAGTCTGTCATTAGAACTATGACAAATTTGGTTGACAGCGAACGGAGAAACAATTTCATTTGGATTATCCTTTTTGTACTGTTCTAATTCTGAAGATATTTGAACAATCCATTTTTCCAGCTCTTCAGCTGGCCTTGCATTTAAAGCTGGAAATGAACCAATGACTCCTGCTTTGCATTGAGCTATTACAAGCTCAGGATATGAAATAATAAAAAGTGGGGCAGCTAAGACTGGCAATCTTGTTTCTTTAAAAAGCTCTGAAACTGACATTATTGTGAAGCTACCCAAAAGACTATAATTCCTGTTACTGCAAGAATTATCAAAACAGACATAATTGAATCTAACTTACTGTCTTCATTAGCTATTTTTTCGTTAAAATTATTATCAGTCATATACAACTCTCACTCTACCTATTTGATTTCCTTCTAAAATTTTATCTATTTCGTCAGGAAGCTCGTCTAAAGAAATATCTTTAATGTTTTCATCTATATTCTCTAATTTCCAATCAGATGAAAAGTTATTCCACACCTCTTCTTTAACATCTATCAAAGACTCTGCAGAGTCTATACCGAATAGAGACAAACCTCTAAGAATAAAAGGAAATATGCTTGTATCAAGAGATAAACCTCCTACCATTCCACAACATGCAATAGCAGCTCTTTGTGATGTAGAACAAATTAAGTTTGATAATATCTTCCCTCCTACAGCATCAATACCTCCTGAATAAATTGGTTTCTGTAGTGGGGAAATTAAATCAAGATCTAAATCGTTTCTGTCAACAATTTCTTTTGCTCCAAGATTTTTTAAAAGTTTCGATTCGTTCAATTTTCCTGTAATGGCAGAAACTTCAAATCCTAATTTATTGAACAACATTAAACTTATCATTCCTACACCTCCCGTAACACCTGAGACAAAAACTTTACCGTCTTCAGGTTTTAAGCCATGTTGTAAAAGTTTTCTCATACATAACCCAGCAGTTAAGCCTGCAGTTCCAAAAGCCATTGATTCAGATAGAGTTAGATTTTTAGGCTTTTTAATTATCCATTCATCTGGAACCCTTATGTATTCACCAAATCCTCCAAAAGTATTCATTCCCAAGTCGTAACCTGTAACAATAACTTCTTCACCTTTTTTAAATTTAGTTCCTGAAGAATGTTCTATTATTCCTGCAGCATCTATTCCAGGTGTATGAGGATAATTTTTTGTTACACCCTTATTTCCAGAAGCAGAAAGCGCATCTTTGTAATTAAGAGAAGAGTACTTTACTTTGATTAGAGTATTGTTGTCAGGCAAGAAATCTAAATTTTTTTCTTCTATGGAATTATTATATTTTTTGTTACTTTCGGTTGTTACCAGAGCTTTATATTTCAACATAATTTTTTTGATTGTATTTAACCATACAGAAATACTCTAAAAAAGCCTGTAGCGGAGTTGAATTCAAAATAAATTATGAACGCACTAAAAAATTACATTTTTTTTTCATTTTTTTTAAAAAAAGGTCACATATGGAACATTTCTCTAATTTTTTAAAAAAAACAATGAGAAAAAGCTTAATTTACTGACTTGTATAATTTGACTTTATTTTAATTAAATATTTTTAAGGAGAATTCATGAATATTTTTAAAAAATTTATTTTTGGTCTAATCTTTTCTTTAAGCAGTTTGTCTTTCGCAGATGTTTCCTTATCTGGAAATATTGCGCTCACTTCAGACTATGTTTGGAGAGGAATGACTCAAAATGCCGGAGACCCATCTGTAAGTGGTGGTTTCGATCTTGAAGATGACAGCGGGTTTTATTTAGGTGTTTGGGCAGCAAACGTTTCGGCTGATGATGATGACACTGTAGCTGGATCAGGTTCTATGGAACTTGATGGTTATCTTGGCTACTCTGGCTCATTTAATGATGATGCTGGCTATGATATAGGTTATATAGCTTACACTTACCCAAACTATGATTCTTGGGATTTTGAAGAGCTATACCTAACTTTTGATTTTTATGGCGTTTACGTTAGCTATGCAGCAGGTATGGATTCTGCAGCGGACTATTACGAAGTTGGTTATGGAATAGATGCTGGCCCGGGTGCTTTCTCTATATCTTATGGAGATTATGATGGTATGGGATCTAACTACCTAATTGGTTACGATTGGAGTGTTGGTGACTTTACTCTAGGATTCTATTTTGCTGATTTTGATGCTGATGCAGGACCATCAAGTGATCAAGACGGTGGATATTTCACAATAAGTTACTAAAAATTAATTCCTCCCAGTTGCTTACTGGGAGGTACCAAAAAAACTATATAAGTTTTATTCCCCTTTCTTAAAACCATATAGTTTACAAACCCCCTTCTAATCTATACAGATTATGGGGGTTTGTTTGTCTTTTAAGTTATTTTATGCAGGCCCAGATGGAGTTTTTTATAAAAAATTCTTTATAGAAATCATCTTTTAATGTTAAATGCGCATAACTTTTATAAATTTATAATGGAGATGATATGAAAAGTATAAAAATTGCTTTAACAAGTATGTTTTTAATTTTAAGTTCTTATGCATCTGCTGTAGAAATTTCAAGTAATGTAGGCTTAAGTAGTGACTACATCTGGCGTGGAATGACTCAGACTAGTGGAGACATAGCTGTAAATGGAGGATTTGATCTTTCAACAGATATGGGTTTCTACTTTGGAACTTGGGCATCTAATGCCAGTGCTGGTACTGCCTCTATGGAATTAGATATCTACCTAGGTTTTTCTGGAGAAATGGCTGAAAACATGACTTACGATGTAGGTTATATTTCTGTAATTTATCCCGGAAACGATGCTTTAGATTTTGAAGAAGCATATGTTGGATTTAATATTTATGGCTTAAGTATTCTGTACTCAGATGGTCAAAATGATGGTCCTTCATACAGTGAAATTGGATATTCAGTTGATGCTGGTCCTGGATCTTTTGGTATTTCATATGGTGAATATGAAGATACCGGAGACAACACTCTAGTTGGTTATGACTGGGGAATAGGCGACTTTAGTCTTGGTTTTTATTACTACGACTTTGAAGCTGATTCTGCTGGATCAATGACTGACGATGATGGTGCTTACGTTTCTTTAAGCAGATCTTTCTAAGAACTTGAATCAAGTTAAATTAAGCCTCTCAGTAATGAGAGGCTTTTTTTATGAATTTCCTAAATAAAATTCTTATATTCCTTCTCTTTCATTCGGCTACTTTTAGTGAAGCTGAAATCAATTTATCACTTAATAGTGATTCTATCTGGAGAGGAATAACACAAAACAATGGCGAATCAACAATAGGTGCTAACGTTATTTTTTCTCTTGATAATGGCTTTTTTTCTGGAGCCTGGATAGAAAATTGTTGTTCAGAAACTTCTTCATACCCAACAAAGGAAATTGGTTTTTTTGCAGGATACGAAAAAAATTTTTCCGATAATTTAGCTCTTTCTTTTAATTATATTGGAACAAACTATCCAAATTCCAAAATAGACAATTTTGATGAAATAGAGCTTAATTTCTCATTTTATGACTTTGAAATATCTTATTTTAAAGGTCTAGATGATTTTCCAGATTATTATGAAATTTTTTATAAATATGATTTTCTAAACAATTCTTTGTTTTTGATTTATGGAGATTTTGAATCTTTCAAAAATGATAACAAATCAAATGGCTCAAATTATTCTTTTGGAATTGATACTATGATGAAAGGTTTCACTTTAAGTTTTTATTACTATTATTTTAATGCAAATGATTCAAGAGATTTAGACGATGACGGAATAGTATTTTCGTTGTCTAAGATGACAACTTTTTAAAAATTTTTTCACTACCGTAAGGTATCAGAATAAAAGTAAGGATATTTTCTTCAATATTACTTAAGTCTTTAATTTTTAATTTATTGCAGTATTGTTTCAGATTTTGTTTAAAATCTTCAAACTTTTCAATAAGCAAATCTGCAGGACGATCAGTGATATTACTCTTTTGTTCTAAAGCCTTTTTAAATAGATTTTTATTTATTTCTCCAGGAAGTCTTCCATAGTAACCTAGGATTAGATCAATTATTTCTATTGATAATGTTTCGTATCTATCGTTGAGAATATTTGAAAGAGCTTGTGCTCCAATGATTTGAGATGCTGGTGTCACAAGTGGGACAAAGCCAACATCTTTTCTTACTTCATAAATCTCGGAAACAACGTCTTCTAGAAGCTCTTCCTTACCTAGATTTTTTAATTGAGTTTCTAAATTAGATAGCATTCCTCCTGGCACTTGGTTAATAAGCATTTGAAGGTCAACTCCCCTCATGCTCCCTTCAAATTCTTTGTATTTATCTCTAACAATTTTGAAATAATCAGAGATTTTTAATAGGTCATTTAAATTTATATCAACGTCAACATTTTTTTCATTAAGCAAATAAATCATAGTCTCTGTAGCTGAATGTCCATAACCCATACTCATTGTTGAAATCGAGGTATCGATATTATCTACCCCTGCTTCAACTGCTCTCATATTAGTTAAATTAGACATTCCGGTTGTAGCATGAGTATGAAGATGGATTGGAATTGTTATTTCTTTTTTTAAATTGGAAATTAAATCGTAAGCAAATTCAGGACTTAAAATTCCCGACATATCCTTTATACATAAAGAATCACAATCTAGATCTTCTATTTCTTTAGCTAAATCAATCCAAGTTTCCAGTGTATGAACAGGACTGATTGTATAAGCTATTGTTCCTTGAGCATGCTTGCCGTTTTTTTTAACAATTTCCACACTATGTTTTATGTTTCTCAAATCATTAAGGGCATCAAAAATCCTAAAAATATCAATTCCATTAAAGACAGACTTTTCAATAAATTTAGAGACTATCTCATCGCTATAATGTTTATAACCAACTAAATTTTGCCCCCTTAAGAGCATTTGTTGTTTTGTTTTTGGCATAGCTTTTTTTAATTCTCTCAATCTTTCCCAAGGATCTTCATCTAAGTAACGTACACAAGAATCAAAAATAGCTCCTCCCCAGCTCTCAATAGAGGAGTAACCTATATCATCCAATTTAGAAGCAATGGGAATTATGTCTTCTAATTTTAAACGCGTTGAAAGAAGAGATTGATTTCCATCTCTAAGAACAACTTCCGTAATACCTATTTTTTTATTCACTATTTGAAAAGCTTATTAATTGTTCAGATAAAAACTTACCAACAATACTTGGTAATGCATAAGTTAAATCATGATGGCCATTTTCAACCACCTTAAAATTGATATTTGGATAATCCGATTTCAGATAACTTAAACCATCGATTGGAACAACTTCATCTGCATCGCCCCAAATGACCGAGGAATTTATATTTTTCTTTCCCAATTCTTGAAACATCTTTTGAGTATTAAATAAATTAAAATTTTTTGCTGTAGAGACTAACGATCTAGTAAATCCTTCATATTTCATTTGCTCTTTATAAATAGTATTTAATTCATTTTGAGATAATCTATTCTCATCCTCATCAGTCGATAGTTTTAAAGAGGAACTGCCACCATACATTAGAGATGGAAACACAACAGAAATATATTTAGTGATGAATGGAATACTAAGGATCTTAAGATAAATATTTGGTTGGGATTTTCTCTTAAACATGTACCCTGCAGGAGCTATAAAATTAACCGATTCTACTTTGTTTGGATTTTCATTAGCAAAATGTCCCACAATCGGCCCTCCCATGGAATATCCTATGAGATGTACTTTTTGATCTATTTTTAAGTGATCAATTAATTCTTTAAGTGTTGAAATATAAAAATCCTTTGTGTAGTCAACTTTTGGTCTTGACGAAAAGCCCCTTCCATAATGATCGTAAGCAATTACGTTATATCCAGCTCTGGTCAAAAAAGGAACAATTCCCTTCCAAACAATACTTGGGGTGGAAAAACCATGTACCAAAAAAACAATCTGTCCTATGGGATTATTCGAAGTAAATTCTTGATAAAAAATGTTTCCATTTTTTAATTCTGCAAATTTTCCATACTCAGGTTTGATAATTCTGGATGGATTTATTAACTTTATTGAAAAATAAATATATGGAAGAAAGACGATAGCCAGAATTAAAAAAATAGAAAATAAAAAAAAATTCACCTATTCATCATAAATCCTAATATCATTTTTTTCTATATGAAAAATAGTTATCAAAAAGATCCATTTATTGGTTTATCTCATAGGGGTAATTCTAAAAACTTTATTGAGAATAGCTTTGAAGCTTTCAATTCTGTCATTCAAATGGGCTATAAATATATAGAAACAGATCTAAGAATGACTCTAGATGGAAAAGTTATAGCTTTTCACGATCCCGATTTAAAGAGATTATTTAATCTTGATTTATGGGTAAAAGATCTTACATTCAATGAAATAGCCGATTTATTTAAAGAAAAAAATTGTCGCTTACTAACTCTTGAGGATGCTTTGAAAGAATTTCCTAATGTAAATTTCAATATCGATTTAAAAGTTAAAGAGGTAATACAACAAAGTATTAAAGTTGTTGCAGATTTGAATTCTTTCGATAGAGTTTGCTTTGCTTCTTTCCATTCAAGTCATACAAAAAAAATATTACAACATAATCAAAATGCAATAGTTTCAATGAGTATGAAAGATGTAGCTCTCTTTAAGTTTTTTAAAATCTATAACAAAAACATTAAAGTTATACAAATCCCCATTAAATGGAAAGGAATTAAACTATTGACAAGAAATTTAGTGCGAAAAGCAGATAAAAATAACTTGTTGGTTCATGTTTGGACAATAAATGATAGAAATACAATTAATAACTTAATTGATATTGGGGTAAACGGAATTATAACTGATCAGCCAGAATTACTAATGAAAATTATGAAAGAAAGAGATTTAATCTCTGACTAAACTTGTTCTTGGTACAAAGAACAAAATTAAAATTCCAGGAATGAACAGAATTAACAAACTTATAATTCCAGCTTTAGGATTATTGAATATATAAGCCATCCAGCCTACTAGAGCAGGACCAACCACAACAGCAGATTTTCCAATTAAATTATAAAAACCAAAAAACTCAGTTGCCTTTTCTTGAGGTATTAATCTACTGAATATTGTCCTGCTTACAGATTGAACACCTCCTTGAACCAATCCAACAAGCCCTGCCAGAATAAAAAAGTCTACAGCGCTCGTAATAAATAGGCTGTAAATACAAATAAAAATGTATATTAAAATTCCAATCACCAGCATATTAAACAGTCCAAACTTTTCAGCTAAATACCCGTATGCGAAAGTTGCAGGAAACCCAATGAATTGGGTAAAAATCAAAGCAATTATTAATTTAGAAGAATCAAATCCTAAGTCTGTTCCATATGCAACAGCCATTCTCACAATGGTATCTATAGCATCAATATAAAACCAATATGCTATTAAAAAAATCAATACAGGTTTGTATTTCTTAATTTCTTTGAATGTACTAAAAACTCTTAAAAAAGATTTTTTCAAAGGATTTTTAAAATCTGTAATTTCTTCGAATTTTTTTTGTTTAACAAATAAAAACAGAGGTATAGAGAATATAAACCACCAAGTAGCAACGGATAGAAAAGAATACAAAATACCTTCGGTTTGAGAATTCAAATTAAAGAACGAAGGATATAAGTACATTAAAACATTTATCAAAAATAAGATTCCTCCTCCTAAGTATCCCAAAGCAAATCCCATTGAAGAAACATAGTTTCTATCTTCATTAGATGAAACATCTATCAAAAGAGAATCATAAAAAATATTTGCTCCTGAGAAACCAATAACCGATAATCCAAAAATTATTAAACTCCATTGCCAGAATCCAAAGGGAATAAAGAAAAGAATACTTGTTGAAATTATTCCCAACAAAGCAAAGATCAATAAGAAAAGCTTTTTCTTTCTGGATATATCAGCCATTGCTCCCAGTAAGGGAGCAATTAAAACAATAACTAGTCCTGCTAGAGAACTAGCAGTCCCCAACAAAGCGGTTGATGTTGCATCGTCAAGATCGCCAGCCCAATAAGATTTAAAAAAAAGAGGAAAAAAACCTGCTAAAACGGTTGTAGCAAAAACAGAATTTGCCCAATCATAAAGAGCCCAAGAAAATTTTTCTCTAAAGGTATATCTTTTTGTGACGATCATTCTTTCGAAAAGGGATTTTTCTGTATTATAACAGTATGAAAGATTCTGAAATTACTAAAAATTTAGTCGTTTTTTTTCTTCTTATCGCAGGATTGACGTTCATTCTTGGTCTGCTTGGATACTTTATTCAAGAGTCAGATTTCAGGCAGGAAATAGAAGAAGAAAGCAGAGCTAGTTATTTAGAATCTAAATAGTCTCCAACAGTAATTCCCTCATATTATTAAGAGATTCGGCCCAAGGTTGAGCCTGCTCTAATTGACCCGCTAAAGAAAATAATAAATTTTCGTTTCCAAAGGCAGCAGAAAACATAGACCCTACAGGAAGATTGTCTTTTGTTCTAAATAGAGGAACAGACATAGAAGGTTGTCCAGACTGATTAAATATTCCTGTAAATGGAGAGTAATTAGTGAGTCTCTCTACATAAGTCTTCATATCATTAGTATTCATATCTATGGTTCCGATTTTTATTGGAGGTGATGCTAAAACTGGTGACAAAAGTACATCATATTGATCAAACATTTTCTCTAATTCTTGCCCTAATCTATGATTAATTTTAATTGCATTAACATAATCACTAGCTGAAAAATTATTACCATTTTCTGCCATTTGAAGAGTAACTTTTTCAAAAAATTCATTGGAAACTTCTCTTCCAGTTTGATCGGACTGTAGTTTAACCGCGTACGCTACATTAGAAGAGATAATTGTAATAATAGCCAAAGAAATTTCTTCGGAAGAAAAATTTATTTTTGTGCTTTCAACTGAATGTCCTAATTTCTGGCATAAATCTATTGTTGAGTTCATTACTTCTTTAACGTCTTCTTCAACTGAAATGTTTGAATCTTCTAAATAACCAATTCTAAGATTTCCAGGTTCAATATTAATCTGCTCTAAAAAACTTTTTTCTTGATAGGAAGATCTATATGGGGCTCCCTTTTCAGGCCCTGAAGTCACATCCAAAAGAGCAGCTGAATCTCTAACGGAAACAGAAACGCAATGAAAAATCGATTGCCCTCCCCATCCTTCAAGAGATGCTGGACCTAAGGGCGTTCTCGCTCTTGTTGGCTTGAGCCCGAATAGTCCACAACAAGAAGCAGGAATTCTTATAGAGCCTCCTCCATCACTAGCTTGAGCCATTGGTATTATCCCCGCAGCAACTGCAGATGAAGCTCCTCCGCTGGACCCTCCAGAAGACCTATCCAAATCCCAAGGATTTCTAGTTGGTCCATACAAAACTGGTTCTGTTGTAACAGTTAATCCAAGTTCAGGAGAATTAGTTTTACCGAATATGTTTAATCCTGAATCTAATGTCCTTTTAACCAACTCGCTTGTATGGTCTGCAGAAATATTTTCTAAAACTCTAGATCCTCCAGAGGTTACTGTTCCTTTTAAGTAATTATTAAGATCTTTCAATAAAAATGGAACACCATTAAATATTCCTGTGTCGATTTGGTTTTTTATATTTTCTCTTGCTAACTCAAAATGTTTAATTGGAACAGCATTTAATTTAGGATCTAATTTTTCGGTCAGCGTAATAGCAATATCTAGAAGCTCTGTTGAAGATATTTGCTTTGTCCTAACCAACTCAGCTAATCCAAGAGCATCATGAGAAAAATATTCTGAATTATTCATTACCTGTTAAATAATATCTGTTCAGCAGAAGAATTATCTCCAGTAAGCTTTCTATCTACCACAATAGGCTTCCCATTTATGATTGTTCCTAGAACAGCCGAAGAAAATGTATGCCCATCAAAAGGAGTCCATCCGCATTTTGTTTTTTCGGTATCGTTTGTAACAGATGTTGTCTTTTCAAGGTCAAACATCATTAAGTCTGCCTTGTAACCTTCTCTTACATATCCTCTGTCTTGAATAGAAAATCTATCAGCTACCTTATGGCTCATGTAAGAAATTACTTCTTCAAGAGAATAATATCCTTGTTTGTGAAGCTCTATCATCATATGGAATGAATGCTCAATTAAAGGTATGCCTGCTGGAGCTTTTCCATATGGAAGTTTTTTATCTTCATATGAATGTGGAGCATGATCAGTAGCTACGTAATCTATAAAACCATCTTTAAGAGCTTTTCTGAGAGCATTTTTATCAGATACTTTTTTTATGGCAGGATTACAAACTATAAAATTACCTAACTTTTCATAATCACTTTCATCGAACCATAAATGATGGACACAGACTTCGCAGGTTATTTTTTTATTTTTTAAATCAATATTGTCAAAAAGCTCAATTTCTTTTTCAGTAGTCAAATGAAGAACATGTAAATCTGATGAATATTTTTTAGCTAAATCAATCACCTTGGATGATGATTTATAACAGCAGACATCGTCTCGAATAATAGGATGAAAACTTGCATCTAAAGTCTCATTTTGTGAATTAACTTTATCTGTATTATTTTTTATAGTTTCATTGTCTTCGCAATGAGTCACAATGGTTACGGGACAAAATTGAAAGATTTGCTCTAAAGCAAAATCATCTTCTACTAATAATGTTCCAGTAGAAGTTCCCATAAAAACTTTTAAGCCACAAGTTTCTTTAGGATTTAATTTTTTTATTTCTTCTAAATTGGTTTCTGTAGCTCCAAAATAATATGAGTAGTTTGTCCAAGATTTATTTGCTCCGAGTAAATTTCTGTCATTCAATAAATCAATAGTAGTTGTATTAGGATTGACATTTGGCATATCAAATGTAGAAGTAACTCCTGAAAAAACGGCCGCTAAAGATTCTGAATGTATATCTCCTTTTTCAGTTAATCCCGGATCTCTAAAATGGACTTGATCATCTATTATTCCTGGAGCTAAGTAATTTCCTTCAAGATCTATAACTTCAGTAGATTCAGAGGTTATTTGAGAATCTATCTTTTCAATCCTATCGCCCTTAATGCCAATATCAACTGGGACTATGGAATCTTCATTTATCAAATTACAATTTTTTAAAACCAAAGAAAAGTTACTCATATTTAAACTGACCTCACCATAATAGTCCCATAATTATTGCCAGAACCTATTTCAAAACTTGATTTGATTTTGACAAGAACTTCTTCAACTAAAGATATCATTTTTTGACTATTTCCACAGATAATTAATATCGGACAATCTTCTTGATTTAAATAAAGATAATTTTCTACTTCGATTTTTACATCTGCATGTTTTATTCCATGTAAATCAAGAGTATTAAACTTCATTTTTAAAAATAGAGATTTCCACTCCATCGGGATGCGATTTAGAGTATTCTCTTTTGGCAGGTATAAATTTACTTTTGTATTTTGGAGAAGATCTTACATAATCTAAGTAATCTTCTAGATTAAAAAGAATTACATTATCCGCAAAAATCCAAGCATTATTCTCGATCAAATCATTTTCTTCTAAAGTTTTTAAATCTTTTAAATATAAATCCTTCCAATGATCTATAAAAATAAAATCATATTTTTCTTTTAGAGTTGAAATTACTTCATTTGATTTACCTATAATTAAATTATGTTTTTCTGATAATCCAGCTATATTTATAATTTCAGATGCAATTTCAGCAAATCTCTTATTTGATTCTATTGAAGTGAGCTTAGAATTTTTATCTAAATTTTTAAGAATTCTAATTGTCGAATACCCTAAATAAACACCTAATTCAAGAATGTTATTTGCCTTTGATTCGTTAATGGCATTTTCTAATAAGAGACCCTTCTCATCTCCAATATTCATAAGAAAAGTTTTTTTATATGCATAATTATCTATTATGCTCAAAACAGAATTTGGATTATTAGGCTCAGCTTTTAACCTTACATTAGATAGAACTTCTTCTTCTTTAGGTTTCTTTAATTTAAATTTTGTTGATATAGATTCAATCAATTCCTGAGCAATTAAGCTCACTACTCCTAGAAAACTTTTCCTGTTGATCCTTAAGGGCATAGAACTTTTTTTTCTTTCTGATTGATTGTTTTTCATTAACCTAAGATAATCTGTTTCCAATTATGATTTTATATAATTTGTTATTTAGAATAGCCCTTATTGGATTTCTTTCAATATCTATTTTTACCGAAGAAGATAATAAAAAAGAAGAAAAAGATGATGGTCTTGAGTCATTTCTAGAAGACTTAACACACTTTCCGGGACTCATTGATGTGTATAGAAATAATGATAATGGAAAGGTTTATTTATTAATAAAAAAAGAGCAATTAGAAAAAGAATTTATTTATTTTGCTCACATTTTAGATGGGATTGTAGAAGCTGGAACTTGGAGAGGAAATTATTTAGATAATGGGATTATTAAATTCATAAAGTATTTTGATCAGATCAGAATTGATCGAGTAAATACTGCATATGTATTTGATGAAACAAATCCTTTATCAAAATCGAAAAATGCAAATGTATCTAATTCCTTAATAGATTCACTAAAAATTGAAAAAAAATCTAAAACAGAAGATAAATTCTTGATTAATGTGACTTCATTGTTGCTAAGTGAAAGTTTGTCTAAAATAACTGTTGCTCCCTATAAAGAAACTCCTAAAGATAGTTTCAAAATTGGTTCAATATCCAAGAATAAATCTAGTATTAATGCAGTATTTAATTATCCTGAAAATACTGACTTTGAAATTAATTTTGTTTTTTCAAATCCCACTAATAAACCAATAGAGAATCAAGATTCAAGAAATAATTCAATATCCCTTAGATTTAGCTTTATTAATTATCCTGAAAATAATTTTGAACCCCGAATAGAAGATCAAAGAATTGGTTTCTTTTCTGAAAGAAAGACTAACTTATCTTCAACAGATATTACGCCTTATGAAGATTTAATAAATAAATGGCATCTTGAAAAAAAAGATGTAGATAAAGAAAAATCTATCCCAATTAAGCCTATTACTTTTTGGATAGAAAATACCACCCCTTATGAGCTTAGACCAATAATAAAAAAAGCAGTTTTAGCTTGGAATATTGCCTTTGAAGAAGCAGGCTTCATTGATGCAATAGAAGTAAAAATTCAACCTGATGATGCAGATTGGTCCGCAGGTGATATCAGGTATAACGTTCTTAGATGGACTTCATCTCCTAACCCTCCCTTTGGCGGATATGGTCCTAGTTTTACGAACCCTAGAACTGGAGAAATTCTAGGAGCAGATATTATGCTTGAATGGATTTATCTTACAAATAGAGTGAGATATTCTGAAATTTTTGAAAATCAGGAAATTCGTGGAGATAATTTCTGTCATAACTCTTTAATAAAACAAGAAAATAGAATATTTGGAAAATTAGCCACAGAAGCTTTAGATTTAAATGAAAATGAAATAAGTAGATTATATGAGGAGGACTTGTACCAGTTAATATTGCATGAAGTTGGTCATACCTTGGGTCTAAATCATAATTTTGCTGCTTCGACACTTCATAATAATTCTGATGTGCATAATCCTGAAATTACTTACAAGGAAGGTTTAAGCTCTTCTGTGATGGACTACCACGCTCTTAATATAGCTCCTCTTGGCACCCAACAAGGGCAGTATGCAGATATAAAGCCGGGTAAATACGATATTTTAGCTATTAAATATGGATATTCCCCAAACCTTTCAAAAAAAGATTTAGTTGGTATGTTGGAAAAATATTCTTCTAAAGAATATTTATTTGGAAACGATGGAGACGATATGAGGTCTCCTGGAAAAGGTATTGACCCTAGAATAAATACAGGAGATATGACAAACGATCCTGTTGGATATGCTAAAGATAGAATTATATTGTCGCAAAATTTAATTCCAAAACTTTACGATACCTTAAAAACAAAATCGGATAGTTGGGAAAGTATTTATCAAGGATATAGAATTCTTTTAAGACAGATTCATACATCAGCAGAAATTATTTCCAGACAGATAGGTGGTGTTTATATAAATAGAGGTGTTATGTCAGATAAAAACCAAGATCCGTATGAAGTTGTTCCTTATGAAATTCAGAAAGAATCTATAAAAATACTTTCTGAACATTACTTTGATAGTGAAAAATTCATCCTCCCTCCTAATATTGCAAACAAGATGCAAAGAGAAAGAAGGAGTTTTGATTTTTTTGGAAAAACTGAAGATCCAAAATTTCATAACATGATTCTCAAAGGACAGAAAAAAGTTTTAAAACACTTTACAAATTCCAAAGTCTTAAAAAGGCTTACTGATACTTCCTTTTACGGAAATGAATATCTACCGAACGAACTATTTAGAGATCTAACTTCGTCTATTTTTGATGAAAGTAAATCTCGTAAATTGAATGGTGTAGATCAAAATCTACAAACATATTATTTAAAGAGGCTGATAATGATCTTTAAGAGTGGAAATTTTGATTCTCCTTCAATATCAGCAAGTTTATCTTCACTAGAACGAATAAAGGCTTATACTTTTTCACCTTCGTATGATGAAGCTACAGAAAATCATAAGAAGTTAATAAGATTAAGAATTGAAAATCTATTAAAAACTAGTTAAATATTACGGTTTTTGAATTATTAATGAATATTCGTCTTTCTATATGATATTTAACTGCTTTTGCTAAAGTTATCGATTCTAAATCTCTTCCTATAAGTTCTAAATCTCTAGGTGATTTTGAGTGATCCACCCTTTCAACACTTTGTTCAATAATTGGACCTTCATCAAGCTCTGAAGAAACATAATGAGCAGTTGCACCTAAAATTTTTACTCCTTTTGAATAAGCCTGATGATAAGGCTTTGCTCCTTTAAAACTTGGTAAGAAAGAATGATGAATATTGATTATTTTCCCATAAAAATCTTTACACATTTTGTCTGATAAAATTTGCATATATCTGGCTAAAATTAAGAGGTCTATATCAAACTCCTTTAGAATTTTTCTAATTTCTTTCTCAGATTTAATCTTATTATTTTTTGTAACAGGAACATGAAAAAAGGGGATATCATGCCATTTTGCTATTTTTTCATGGTCTTTGTGATTAGAAATAATGCAAGATACATTCATGGGTAAAATACCTGAATCAACTCTATACATTAAATCCTGTAAACAGTGACCTAACTTGGAAACAAATATTGCTGTGTTTGGCTGATAACTTGCTTCTTTAATAGACCACTCCATTTTCAAAGATTTACATTCATTTTCAAAGAAGGTTGAAAATTCTTTTAAATCTAATCTTTTTTTTGAGTAGATAAGTTTTGCTCGCATAAAAAATAATTTTTTTTCAGGATCTCCATAATGAGCAGAATCTAAAATAAACAGATTAGCTTTGTTTAATGTAGAAGATACTTGAGCGACGATCCCATATTTATCTGGACATTGAACTCTTAAAATAAATTCATTATTCATTTTTATTCTGTACAAAGATAATTAAATTTTACTGTCAAACCTTCATTAGAACGTGCATAAAGACCTATAGTGCTGTTATTATTCGAGAAGGTTACTCCTATATCCGTATTCCAACATAAATCAATTATTTTGGTGAGTCCGAATCTTAAGCTGATAGATTTGTCCGATCTTAATCCAAGAAATGGATCTCTTTCTTCATAATCTTTATTTGAATATCCTACATTTGTTGTGGCAAATGTTGTTGAATTCAACGCTTTTCTAGTACTAAGATCAAAAGTCCTTTTTATATAGGTTTCTATAGGAGATGTAGCATAGAAATGTTCAAAGTTTGTCTTATAGCTTAGAAAAATTCCACTTTCAGGAAAAACTATGCTTCTTGATAGACCCACTCCAATAAAATCTCCTGTTTTATTTTGAGATCCAATGAAATCTCTTTCATCTATATAAACATTCAATCCGAAAGAACCAGAATCCTTTAAAGTAGCTTTCCAATCAATATCAACTCGATGTGATCTAAGAAGTTCACTTCCTTGAAGAAAAACCTTGAATGCAGTTAAAGATGGTACAAAAGATTGATTGGTAACTCCAAGCTTCTCATTATCGAGCATGTTGAATTTTCTATTTAATGAAAAAACTCCTGTAGAAGAATCAAAATTAGAGAAATCTCTATAAACCTGTCTAGATAATGAGATTACGTAATTAATAGTATCTCCTCTTGGATGTCTTAAGTCTTGAGTAATTTGAGATGAAAAAGCCGAAGTAATATAAGTATCGGATTTAGGTTTATTTGAAATATTTAAATCAATGGCTCCTAAGTCTCCTACAACAGTTACCACATCAGTATCTAAACCAGCATTTGCATTTCCTGACAATCCCATTCCAAAAGATAATACGGACTGTGTTTTGAAAAGTTTTGTTTCATTTTCAATTTGTTCAAGAAAAACTTTAACTTTTTCTTTAACCTCTTTAGGAGGGTCATAATTTTTTATATCATCTAAATATCTCTTGGCTGAAGCGTAGGCCCCTAATCTAAAATATAAAACTCCTAGCTCCAGCTTAATTCTTGGGAGATCAGGTTTATAAATCAACATTTGCTCAAAAATTCCAATTGCTGCTTCCAAATCTCCAACCAATATAGATAAATTTGCATAATTAAAAAGATTTTCTAAATTTGTAGGATCATCTATTATTGAATCAAATACTCTTCGTCTTTCAGCCTGAGTTGCTTCTAACTCCTGAGGATCAGTTATTGACGGAGGGACGTTTTGACTAAAAATATTTAGACTTAAAAAAAAGAAAAAGAAGGAAATAGTTAAAAAAATTTGAAGAAATTTCATATTTAGGTTTGACAGAAAGAATTATATTAAAAATAAGACTATTATTGGTAAAAAATAAAATACATAAACATGAATTTTTCTAAAATAGGTAAATATTTATTAATACCATTCTCCATATTTGTAAGTTTTATCCCCATTCTTGACCCTTTTAATACTTTTTCTAGCTTGAGGAATACCGCATTTGATTTCTTCCAAAATATTTCACCCAGAGAGTCGATTACTTCGGATAATGTCATAGTAATTGATATAGATGAGAAGTCATTAAGAGAACTAGGCCAGTGGCCCTGGCCAAGAAGTGTTCTTGGAAAATTAGTAGATAAAACTTACCAATCTGCTTCTCTAGGCTTTGATATTGTTTTTGCTGAATTTGACAGAACAGGTTCTAAAGAATTAAAAAAACAATATAGAGAAAATCTATCTCTTCTTAATGTTCTAAATGAAGTACCTGATAATGATGATATATTTGCTAATTCAATAAAAAATCATGGAACTGTAGTTCTAGGAGCGATTCCAAGTAACTCATTAAACAATTCTTTTAAAGCGAAATTTGGTCTCATAGAGCAAGGCGACAATCCCAGAAAATTTTTACAAAAATATTCGGGAATTCAAACAAACCTAGACAATTTAGATAATTCTGCCAAAGGAATAGGCAGTATGAGTATTGGAAATAATGATTCAATAATTAGAAGACTTCCTCTTTTTGAAAATATCAATGGATCATTAATACCTTCCTTGGGATTAGAGATCTTAAGAGTAGCAATTGGTGCATCCACCTATCAAATTAAATCATCGAATGCTTCTGGAGAAACTGCCTTTGGAGAAGAAACTGGTATAAACCATGTCAAATTAGGAAATTTAATAATTCCAACAAATGAAGACGGGTCTGCATGGATTCATTATTCTAAAAAACCTGTAAAAACTATCCCTGTTTGGGAAGTTCTAAGTTCTGATTATTCTCCAGATTACTTTGAAGGAAAAATTCTAATCGTCGGAACCAGTGCACCAGGCCTATTTGATCTAAGATCTACACCTCTTAAAAATAATGTTCCTGGAGTAAATATAATTGCAAATTTAACAGATCAAATCCTATCAGGACAATTCCTTAAAAGACCTGATTGGATGTTTGGCCTAGAACTAGTGACTGGAATGATTTTGGCACTAATGATTACTTTTTTTATCCAATCTTCTGGGCCTTTAGGAGGATTATCTGTCTTTATTTTTGGGAATGTTATTTCAGTTCTAGGCAGTTATTACATTTTCACTAATTATAGTTATCTAATAGATCCTATCTCTCCACTGGTAATTTGTCTCATATGTTATTTAGTTGTTACTTTCTTTAATTTTCTTTTTACAGAACTAGAAAGAAGTAAAGTAAGAAATGCTTTTTCTCAATATATGTCTCCAGTGATGGTTGAAAAATTAGCAAAGTCAAGTGACTCACTCAAACTTGGAGGGGAAAGAAAAGAAATGACCTTTCTATTTTCTGATATAAGGGGTTTCACCTCAATTTCTGAAAAATATAAAGGAGATCCAGAAGCTTTAACAGACTTAATAAACAATTTGTTGACTGTTTTATCCAATGAAATATTGAATTATCAGGGAACCATTGATAAGTATATGGGAGATTGTATTATGGCTTTTTGGAATGCTCCATCAGATGATCCAGATCATAGAGAAAAATCCATTGATGCTGCATTTGCTATGAGCAAGGCTTTAGATAAATTAAACGCAGACACAAATAGATCTGATGAAGATAAATTATCTGTAGGGATTGGCATTAATACCGGTGAGTGTATTGTTGGGAACATGGGTTCAGATAAAAGATTTGACTACACGGTTCTTGGAGACGCTGTAAACCTAGCTTCTCGCTTGGAAGGTCAATCAAATAACTATGGGATGCAAATTATTCTTGGGGAAGGATCAATAAAAGGTCTTTCAAAAGCTAAGTATTTAATTTTTGAACTTGATTCAATAGCAGTAAAGGGGAAAACAGAGCCCGTGACTATTTATACAGTATTTAATAGAAAAGAATTAAAAGACGAAAAAGAAGCTTTCTTAGATGACCATAAAAAGTTTTTAGACAATTATAGAAATCAAGATTGGGAAAAAGCTAGAGAACATATTGATAAATATAGGTTTTCTAAACCTGAATTTACATTATACTACACGCTATTTTTAGAAAGGATTGATGCATTATCCAAACAAACCTTGCCAAAAGAATGGTCTGGAGTCTTTATCGCAGATACTAAATAAGTTATTTCTGCTTATATTCCTTTTAATTTCAAGTTTTATATATTCAGAAGCTATAGTAAACGTTGAAGATCTCAGAAGAGATGGCGAAAAAGGTTTTTTTGCAAACATTTCAGGCTCTTTAAGTTTTTCCAGTGGAAATAGAAATAGAGACAGTTTTTCTATTCAGTCTTCACTGGACTACAACATAAATAATTTAGAAACATTTTTTGTTGTAAAAAGATCACAAAAACAAATAAACAATAAAAATTATGACTCTGCAACATTAGCTCATCTTAGACTTAATTTTTTATTTGATAAGGATCCTAGTTTAGAGATGTTTATTCAGTATTCTAAAAATCCTTTTAGAAAATTTAACAAAAGAGAGTTGATTGGTTTGGGTGCAAGATTTAATTTAGAAAATAACTTTAAAGCAGGAATAGGAATCATGAACGAAGACGAGGAAGACTTATCAGCAATTTCTGATAATACTATTAGGGTTTCCTCCTATTTCCACAGTGAATTTTTAATTGATGAAAATATAGTATTTGATTTATCTGCATTTTTACAACCTGCATTAAGTTCATTTGATGACTTTAAAGCAACATTGATAGGTCAGTTTGATTTTCACGTAAATGAGAGTTTTAAAATCTCTCTTCAATACAATACCTTTTATGATTCCAAACCTCCTTCAACCGCATTAAAAAAAGAAGAAGGATTTGCAACATTATTTTCGTATAATTTCAATTAATTTTTATGAACGGCTTTTCTAATTTAGTTTTAGGAGTATGGAATCAAGACTTTCTTGGAATTTCTATTGGAAATGTAGTTATTTCTATAGTGATCATTGTTTTCTCATTGATTTTGAGAGCTCTAATTATTTCTAGAGTTTTCAAATTTTTAGAAAATCTAGCGAAAGAGACAGAAACAGAAGCAGACGATATTCTGCTTGAAACTCTTGAAAAGCCTATAGGTAATGTTCCATTAGCTTTGGGACTATATCTAATAATTGAGTTATTGCCTTTATCTGGAATTGCAGATGTTTTTTTAACAAATACAGTTAAAGCCTTAATTGCTTACACGATTTTTAGTGTACTTACAAAGGCAGTAGGACCAGTCTTTGAACTTCTTGCAGTAAGGTCTTGGGTAACTGCGGCTTTATCTATGTGGTTAGAAAGATTTACCAGAGTCCTAATTTGGATTTTAGCAATTGCTATTATTTTAGATATATTTGGAGTAGAAATAGGTCCTATTATCGCTGGATTAGGACTTTTTTCAGTTGCGGTAGCACTGGGAGCCCAAGATTTATTTAAAAATCTAATATCTGGAATACTTATTATTGCTGAAAACAGATTTCAGCCAGGAGACAGAATAGAGGTTGATGGTAAATTACATGGAATAGTAGAAACTATTGGATTTAGATCAACTATGATTAGATTATTTAACACCTCCCCCATGATAATTCCTAATAAAGATTTGTCAGATGTAAATGTGACTAATCACGGAGAATTAAGATATAGAAGAATTAAATGGCAAATTAATCTTTTATACTCAACTTCGGTAGAACAATTGAAATTAATTTGTGATCAGATTCGCGATTACGTTAATAACGAAAAAGAGGGTTTTGCAGTTAATCCGGGACAAGATTCTTTTGCAAAGGCAGTTGAATTTGGAGCAAGTTCAATTGATGTAGAAATTCTATGTTACTCAGCAGAACGAGATTATTCTCACTACACAGACTTAAAACAAAAACTTGTACATAAAGTAATGGAAATTGTCAGAGAGAATGGTTCTGACTTTGCTTTCCCGTCTAGATCAGTTTATGTTGAATCAAGTCACGAAATAGAATCTTAACTATCCAGTCCTATCTGCAGCGCTCTGCTTTAAATCTTCAAATAAAATTGGATATTCTTTAGTTAAGTCATGTAATGAATCTTTGGATAGCTTTAATAGCTTAACTTCTTCTAGTACTGAAATAGTCGCATTTCTTTCAGCTTGGCTAATTAATCCAGTTTCTCCAAAATAATCGCCTGATCCCAGTACAACGGGAGATTCAATTTCTACTTGAACACTTCCGAATTCAATTATGTAAAGAGCATCTGCAATATCACCTTTTTCAAAAATAACTTGTTTTGCTGGTAAAACTAGAGGTTCAAGTTTTGAATTTATTTTAGTAATTGCTCCAATTGGAAGATTAGAAAATAAATTAATTTCTGTTATAGCTTCAAGTGAAACTAGAAAATTTCTTTTCTGGATATCTTCATAGTAAGCTGAAGCAAGAATTGCTGCAGGCAAGGCAAACATTGCGATACCAAGAAACATTGCAAAACTAGAAATAAGCTTACCTAAGTCAGAGACAGGAGTAACATCACCATAACCAACAGTAGTGAGTGTAGCTATTCCATACCACATTGAATCTAATATGTTTCCAAATGCCTCTGGTTGTAAATCTTTTTCTAGAAAATGAATGATTACTGAAAAAATTAAAAGAAGAGAAAAAACAACAATTTGCGTCCCCAAAATTGAAAGTCTTTGTTTCCATATTGTTTTTAATAAAGTATTCGTTGGCAGTAGAACTCTCAATTGACTGAAAATTGAATAAGCTCTGAAAATTCTAAAGATTCTTAAATCTATGATATTAATTAAAAGGTAATTAAAAA
>CACILL010000006.1 GCA_902587545.1 uncultured SAR86 cluster bacterium
AGAAACAAACTTCTCCTCCATGGATTCCTGCTTTTGGACCTATATCTATAATGTGGTCTGCTTCTTCAATTGTTTCTTGATCATGTTCTACAACGATTACAGTATTACCAAGTTCTTTAAGTCTTTTTAAAGTAGATAAAAGTTTTTTGTTATCCCTTTGATGTAAGCCTATAGAAGGTTCATCGAGGATGTAGGTTACTCCTACTAAGCCAGCACCAATTTGTGAAGCAAGCCTAATTCTTTGGGCTTCACCTCCACTCAAAGTTTCAGCACTTCTAGAAAGAGTAAGGTAGTTAAGACCAACATCAGATAGAAATGTTAAGCGCTCTTTAATTTCTTTAATAATTTTTATTGCAATTTCTCCCTTGACCCCTGTCAAAGTTAGTTTTTTAAAAAAACTAAGAGCATCACCAATTGTCATGCCTACAATCTCAGGTAATGAAAATTTATTTATAAATACACTTCTTGCTTCTAAGTTTAATCTGGTTCCATTGCACTCATCACAGAGAGTATTCGTCATAAACTTTGCATAATATTCTCGTCTAAAATTCGAATCTGTATCTCCAAGTCTTCTTTCGATATTTCTTACAACACCTTCAAAAGGTTTAAAGATCTCTCTTTTAAAACCTCTTTTAGAAACATAACTAAAGTCAACTTTATCATCGCTTCCATACAAGATGATCTCTTTTTCTTTTTCTAATAAATCTTCGAAAGGTGTATCTAGAGAAAAACCAAAAGTTTGACTAACTCTATTTAACAAATATCTATTGTGGTAGGTGTGACTAGCATCCCAGTCCTTAATGGCTCCCTGATTAAGACTAAGCTCGGGTCTAACAATTAATTTCGATAAATCTATTTTTGATTTATATCCCAAACCATCACAAGATGGACAAGCTCCAGACGGACTATTAAATGAAAACAATCTCGGCTCTAATTCTTGAATGCTAAAGCCACATTTAGGGCAGGCCATTTTCGTTGAAAATGCATCAAAACTTTTTTCATCATCCATATCCTGAATTTCTACCAACCCATTAGACTCAGAGACACACGTCTCTAAAGACTGTATGAGACGACTATTGTTTTTTGAGTCAATAGTTAGTCTATCAATCACAATGGATATTGAATGTTTTTTATTTTTATCTAATTTGATTTGATCGCTTAAATCATAAACTGCTCCATTTACGGTTACTCTCACATATCCTTTCATGAGGAGATCATTAAATAAGTTCAAATGCTCTCCTTTTTGCTCTTTAATCACAGGGGCTAAAATGAAAACTCTTTTTTTGTTAAAAGTTTTTAGTATTTTTTTACCTATTTGATCAATGGTCTGACCTTCAAGAGAAATATTGTGGTCCAAGCATTTTGCAGTTCCTGATCGTGCATAAAGCAGTCTAAGATAATCATAAATTTCCGTCACAGTCCCAACTGTCGATCTTGGATTATGAGAAGTTGATTTTTGCTCAATGGATATCGCAGGAGACAGTCCTTCTATGGTATCTACCTCAGGTTTATCCATGACTGAAAGAAATTGTCTAGCATAAGCAGAAAGGGATTCTACGTATCTTCTTTGACCTTCAGCATATAAGGTATCAAATGCAAGTGAGGATTTTCCTGAGCCAGAAAGGCCAGTTATTACTGTCAATTTGTCTCTAGGTATATCTAAATCGATATTCTTAAGATTATGCTGCTTAGCTCCTTTGACATGGATAAATTTCATTTATTTAATTTTTCTTTTAGATTAGACTAACTTATCAGATAACAATTATGGCTCAAAGCGGAATAAATAAGGTTATATTACTTGGAAATTTAGGACAGGATCCTGAAGTACGATACACCGCCGGAGGCGTGCCTATAGCAAATGTATCTATCGCTACTTCAAACAGTTGGAAGGATAAAAACTCTGGAGAGACTGTTGAACAAACAGAGTGGCACAGAATTGTTTTCTTTAATCGTCTTGCAGAAATCGTTGAGCAATATCTTAAAAAAGGTTCAAAAATATATGTAGAGGGGCAATTAAGAACCAACTCCTGGGAAGATAAAAATACAGGAGAAAAAAAATTCAGAACTGAAATTGTTGCAAGAGAAATGCAAATGCTTAGTTCTAGAGGAGAGATGAGTCAGCAGAATCAGGATTCAGGATTTGATCAGTCTTCGCAAAATTCTCAAGAAGAAAGCGTGCCTTGGGACGATGAAGATATACCGTTTTAATTCTTAAATTTTGAAAGAACCAAACTTACATTGGTTCCACCAAAACCAAAACTATTACTCATAAAAGAATCAAATTCTTTTTCTAAAGATTTTTCAGGAATATTTATGCCATCTGCTTCAGGAATCGGATCAGACAAATTTTTATTACCAGCTATGAAATTTCCATTCATCATAAGTATGCTATAAATGCATTCTTGTACACCTGCGGCCCCTAACGTATGTCCAGTAAGGGATTTTGTTGAGCTTACTATTGGAATATCATCTTTGAATACTGATTTTATAGCATTCAACTCAATAGGATCTCCAGCAGGAGTTGAGGTTCCATGGGCATTAAGATAATCAACAGATTTTAAACCGCTCATTTCTAGGGACTTTTTCATGCAATTTTTTGCTCCTTCACCAGATGGAGCAACCATATCATCCCCATCGGATGTTGCTGAGTATCCTTTTATCTCAGCATATATTTTCGCTTTTCTTGATAAAGCATGTTCCAACTCTTCAACTATCAGAATTCCTCCCCCTCCCGAAATTACAAAACCATCTCTATTTTCATCAAAGGGTCTTGAGGCCGCTGTAGGGTTTTCATTGTAATTACTTGATAAAGCTCCCATAGCATCGAATAATCCAGATTGTGTCCAATGCTCATCTTCTGCTCCACCTGCAATAATTACATCTTGATTACCAAGTTGGATTTGCTCCCATGCCGAACCTATACAATGAGCGCTGGTTGAGCAAGCTGATGAGATCGAGAAATTTACTCCTTTTATTTTTAAAGAGGTAGCTAGACAAGCCGAAACTGTACTTCCCATGGTTTGGGTTACACGGTAAGGACCAACTCTTTTGACTCCTTTTTCTCTTAAAATATCTGCTGCATCAACTTGACTTCGAGAAGATGCTCCACCAGATCCCGCGATGACTCCAATCCTGTCTGTTTCAAAGATACTTTCCGGTAATTCTGAATCTCTTAATGCGTCTAGAGCGCTTAAATAGGAATAAGCTGCAGCTTCTCCCATGAATCTAAATAATTTTCTGTCTATTAAATCTTTAAGGTCAATTGAAATTGATCCAGAAACTTTACTTCTAAATCCTAAATCATTGTATTCATCATTTTTTGATATTCCCGAAATTCCTTGTCTCAAGGAATGAGATATTTCGTCTAAGTTATTTCCAATGCAGGAAATTGAACCCATTCCTGTAATAACAGCTCTTTTTTTTGACATTTTAGAAATTTTGTGGATCTTCGAATAAACCAACTCTTAAATCTTTGGCAGAATAGATTTCTTTTCCATCAACAAACATTAACCCATCAGCAAATCCAATAACAAGCTTTTGTTTCCTAATCCTTTTGATACTGATTTTATATTCAACCAGTTTAGCTTTTGGTAGTACTTGTCCATAAAATTTTACTTGTCCTGAACCCAAGGCTCTTCCTATACCGCTATTACCTTCCCACAAAAGATAAAAGCCCAATAATTGCCACATTGCGTCAAGTCCAAGACAACCAGGCATCACTGGATCTGTTGAAAAGTGACAGTCAAAAAACCATAGCTCAGGAGTTATATCCAACTCGCCTTGAATTTCACCAATGTTGTAATCACCTTTAGAATCATTTATCTCAACAATCCTATCCATCATCAACATTTCATTATTAGGCAATCTTCCATTTCCCGGTCCAAACAAATCACCATTTGAGCAAGCTATTAGCTCGTCTTTTGAAAAATTATGTTTATTTTTTAAATCCATTTCTTAACAACTTCCCTACCTTTCTTAAAGATTGCGAGGAAAGACTTTATCCTATACTATTCGCTTCTATTTTGTAATTTGTAAAGATGTACGCAGTAATAAAAAGCGGAGGAAAGCAACATAAAGTTTCTGAAGGAGAGGAAATTCTTCTCGAAAAGATTTCTCTTGATGAAGGAGAGGTCATAGAGTTCTTTGAAGTTTTAGCTGTAAACAAAGACGGTAATTTAAATGTTGGCAAACCTTTCTTAGAGGGAGCTGTCGTAAAAGGTAAGGTTTTAAATCATCTCAAGACAAAAAAAATTACGGTTATTAAAATGAAAAGAAGAAAAGATTACAGAAAAAAACAAGGACATAGGCAGAATTTAACAAAAGTAAAAATCGAATCTATAAGTTATGGCGCATAAAAAAGCAGGTGGAAGTTCCAGAAATGGAAGAGATTCTGAGTCAAAAAGACTTGGTGTCAAAAGATATGGTGGCCAAGCAGTTTCTGCTGGAGAAATTCTCGTAAGACAAAGAGGAACAAAATTTCATCCTGGACAGAACGTTGGTATCGGAAAAGATCATACGCTTTTCGCAAAATGTGATGGAAAAGTTTTCTTTAACAAAAAAGGAAAAAACCTCAAGCAATTTGTCAATATAGAATCTACTTCATAATGTCATGCGCTTCATAGATGAAGCAGTAATTGAAATATCTTCGGGAGACGGTGGGAACGGCTGTCTTAGTTTCCGTCGTGAAAAATTTATTCCTAAAGGAGGACCCGATGGCGGCGATGGCGGAAAAGGCGGTAATATAAATTTTATCGCGAAAGAATCTTTGCATACTTTGCAAGATTTTAAACTCAAAAGAAAATACAAAGCTCAAAATGGCCGGCAAGGAAAAGGCAAAAATATGCACGGAAAGGATGGTGAAGACACTATCCTAGAGGTACCCTTGGGAACCATTTTGATTAATGATGAAACAGATGAACTTCTTTGTGATCTAACTAAATCAAACCAGGTATTTACAGCTGTAACAGGAGGTAAAGGAGGCCTTGGTAATGCAAGGTTTAAGACATCAACCAATAGGGCTCCAAGGAAAACAACTGAAGGAAAATTAGGGGAAATAGTAAAAATAAGACTAGAGCTAAAAGTTTTAGCAGATGTAGGTCTTTTAGGTAAGCCTAATGCAGGAAAATCAACCTTAATCTCAAAAATATCATCTGCCAAACCCAAAATTGCTGATTATCCTTTCACAACCTTAAGCCCTAATTTAGGTGTAGTTAAGATAAATAGTTACTCAAGTTTTGTTGTAGCTGATATTCCAGGATTGATTCCAGGAGCTTCAGAAGGGATTGGACTTGGAATAGAGTTTTTGAAGCATCTTTCTAGAGTTGAAATACTTTTACACCTCATTGATGTTGAGGAAGGGGATTCTGAAAAGATTAGAAAAGATTTTGATGACATAAATAAAGAATTAGAAGAATTTAGCGAAGAGCTGAAACAAAAAGAACAATGGGTCGTAATTAGCAAAATAGATAAAATCTCTGAAGACAAAAGAAAGCAGGTAGAAAAGGAATCAAAAAAACTTTTCAGCAACAAAAATGTCTTTTATGTATCATCAATTTCTGGATCAGGTTTAGAGAAAATAACTCAAAGTATTGGAAGTAGATTGGCAAATGAAAAAAATTAATCCTAAAAAACTAATTGTTATCAAAGCGGGTTCAAGTTTAACAACTTTGTCATCAGGGCTACCTAATTTGAAATTTATAAAGTCAATTTCTGAGCAAATTTTTAGACTTTATAAAAATGGATTTCATATTGTTTTGGTTTCTTCAGGTGCAATTGCTCAAGGAATGAAAATATGGAATTTAAGTTCTAAGCCTAAGTCAGTCGATTTTCTCCAAGCTTTATCTGCGTCCGGTCAGATTGGACTTATAAATAACTATCAAAAAGAGTTTAAAAGATTTAATTTAATCGCCGCTCAAGTTTTATTAAGCCATTCTGATTTCGGTGTTAAAAACCGTTCTGAAAATGCTAAAAACAGTATTTCTAATCTTTTAAAACTAGGTGCCATCCCAATCATCAATGAAAACGATTCAATATCCACAGAAGAAATTTTAAATGGGGATAATGATAGGCTAAGTGGAAAAGTTGCAACATTATTAAACTCAAAAAAACTATTTATTTTGACAGATCAAAATGGACTCTATGATAAAAATCCTGATCAAAATTCCGACGCAAGATTAATTGATAAAATTAACCTCAATAAGTTTGATTTAAAGAAAGTTTCTTTTGGAAACTCAGGTATTTTAGGAAGAGGGGGAATGACAACTAAAATAAAAGCTGCAAAGGATTATCTTAACAAGACAAATGAGGTTTGGATATTAAATGGCAATGAAGATGGGATTATTGATAAGGCAATTCAAAAGAAACCTTTAGGAACAAAAATATACTTAGCCTAACTTTTTAATAGATTTACTTAATCTGGACTTTTGACGAGCGACTGCATTCTTGGGAAGGACTTTTTTATTGGCAAGCTTATCCAAGGCTTTTTGAGTTGAAATAAAGAGATCTTTAGCCTTGGTGGCATCATTATCTGAAATAGCATCTTCAACATTTTTAATCATGGTTCTCATAGATGCTCTTTGAGAACTCTTCAAGGAGTTTCTTGAGTTTGCTTGCCTAGACCTTTTTTTAGCTGATTGGATATTCGCCATAGGAGGCGATAATGAAGAGTATTTAGTTTATTGTCAACTTTCTATTTTGATTTTTAAAAATATAAATAGCTTGTAAAATAGTCTAAGAAGTTCATTAATCAATCTATAAGGTGCCATAATCCAGTACCTTTTATAAAAAGGAAATTTGTATTCACTTTTTGCCTGAATATACGAGTTGCCTAAGTGAAGTTCTTCTTTAAGGTAAACAGGTGCTGGAGTAATACTCAAAGATCTAATATTTAAAAGCCAATCTCTATCCAAAGCATGATCAATTGGAAGGCTCATTTTATTTATTTTATCTAATATCTTTTGAGCTCCATGCCTATTAATCATGTAACATCCTGTACCAGATTTAAATCCAAAATTTAAAGATAAAAAGTAACTATTATGAATTTTTTTTAATTTTATAGGCATACCTTTTTCTTTATTTTTATCACTTCCTCCGCTCAGTCTAAGTAAGTCAAAATCTATACCAGACCTAAGAGCGCCATTTATAATTTCGACTATACTATCGCTGAATTCAATGTCATCTTCACAGACAAGAGCAAAATCTTCATTTGTGTTTAAAAACTTTTTTAAGACATTTAGATGACTAAAATAACAACCTAATTCTCCAAGATTGGTTCTTTTACCATGCAACAAATTGTATTTTAGTTCTGAATAATTATGATGAGGCAGAGTTATCTCTTTACCATCCACAGCAATCTCAAGATTATAATTTAGACCTACTTTATTAAAAGTTTCTTTAGCTGAAGATAATCTATCTTTTGCCCTTTCTAGATTTATCAAATATACGATCACAACAGAATTATACATTGGTGGAGGCGGCGGGTATCGAACCCGCGTCCATCAATTTATCCCTATCAGCTCTACATGCTTAGGTTCATCTTTTAGTTTCCTTTTTTATCTCTCCGATGAGCAGGATAGTTAAAAAGTATTCTGTAAAAACTTTTCAGAAAAACCACAGAAAAGATTTTCTGAGCAACCTATTATTCAACTTTCTAGTACCTTAATAGGTATTGGGTATAGAAAGCTAGCCAAATTAAGCAGCTAGAGCGTAGTTTGCTTTATTGCCAACTAATTTTTTTGTAACTTCATTTAACGAGTTAGTTACATTCTCGACATGCACTTTAAGTTCAAAAACAGATGTCTAATCCATTTCGCCCCCAAAAGGACCTTTATTTTAAATAAATTAAGAAAAGTTGCTATTAAGTTTGAGGTTTTTAGCTTTTTCTTTTTTCCATTCTTTTTGTTTAATACTTTCTCTTTTATCAAACTTTGATTTACCTTTGCCTAAACTTATTTTTAATTTGATCAAGTTATCTTTCCAGAATATTTTTATTGGAAGGCATGTTAAGCCTTTTTCTTGAGTTCCTTTAAATATCTTTGATAATTCAGGCTTAGTTAGCAATAATTTTCTTGTTCTTATTGGATCTACCTCATGCGTTACTTCTTTCAAGGGAGAGATAGACATGCCTATTAACCAAGCTTCTCCTTTTTTCATAATGATGTATCCATCTTTGATATCAACACTTGACGCTCTTATTGATTTAACTTCCCATCCTAATAAAGATATACCTGCCTCAAAATTTTCACCTAATTCATAATTAAATTTAGCTTGTCTATTTTCAATAACAGGCTTTTTAGTTAGTTTTCTACTTTGAACCATTGAATTAGTATAACTTGATAAAATTTTTATAAAATGATCAAAGATGGGAAATAACAAAATTTGGCAAGGAAATTCAACTTTTATTCTTGCTGCTGCAGGCTCAGCAGTTGGCTTAGGAAATATATGGAAATTTCCTTACATGGTAGGATCCAATGGCGGAAGTGCTTTTGTCATTATTTATTTGATTTGTATATTTGCAATTGGATTTCCGGTCATGGTTTCTGAAATTCTAATAGGTAAATACGTTAGAAAAAGTCCAATAAATTCTTTAAAAAAATTGTCTGAGGAATTTAAATTAAATACAAATTGGAAATTTTTGGGAATTCTTGGCGCTCTAGCTGGCGTGACTATTCTTTCGTACTATAGCGTTTTTGCGGGAATGGCATTTTCTTATGTTTTTAAAATCTTCCCCCAAAGTTTAGAAAATCCATCTCAATATTCCTCGGATTATTTTTTATATCTATCCTCTTCGCCTTTAAATCTAGTTTTTTGGCATACAATTTTTCTTTTTTTTACTTCAATTATTGTTGGATTGGGAGTTGTTAGAGGTATAGGACGATCAGTTAACGTTTTGATGCCATTTTTATTCTTTTTTATCATTTTAGTTTCTATATATTCATCTTACATAGGCGATCTTGAAAAAACGATTTCATTTTTATTCAACCCAGATTTCTCAGTAATAACTCCTCAAATTGTTATAAGTGCAATGGGACAAGCCTTTTTTTCTTTATCTGTTGGAATGGGAGCAATTATGGCTTATGGCGCTTATATGCCAGAAAAGCAGATGATAGGAAAAACAGTACTTGTAATAATTTTATTGGATACTTTTGTTGCTCTTGCGGCTGGAATAGCTATTTTTCCTATTGTATTTAGTAATAGTTCTCTTCAAATTTCTGCAGGCCCTGGACTGATTTTTGAAACTCTTCCAGTAGCATTTTACTCACTACCATTAGGTAGTATTTTTTCATGCATTTTTTTTATTTTAATTACAATTGCTGCATTGAGTTCATCAATATCTCTTCTTGAGCCATTTACTGCTTGGATTGAAGAAACTGGAAAGATGAATCGAATTTCAATTGTATTTTTTCTCAGTATTTTAATTTGGATTTTAGGATTAGGAAGTATTTTCTCTTTTAATATTTGGTCGGAACTAAAATTATTTGGACTAACATTTTTAGGATTATTAGATTATCTTACAAATAACATTATGCTTCCCCTCGGAGGGTTTTTTGTTACAGTCTTGATTGGATGGGTGTTACCGAAAGAGTTTCTTAAAGAACATTTAAAACTAACTGAGACTTTTTTTTATTGGTTTTATTTAACTTTGAGGTTTATTGCTCCAAGTTCAATTATCCTTATTTTTCTTTATTCAGCTTTTTAACCTCGTCAAGCGCATTGTCATTTGATTCAGAATCAATTCTTTTAAACCAATTTACCAATTTATCCCCTTCGAAAAACAAAGAATGATGGACCTCCCTGTAAACCTCATTTCCAATAATCTCAAAACCAATATAGTCCCACCGTTTTGAATCGAATGGATCTTTTATTGACGGCGTACCCATAATGTATCTAACTTGCGCCTTTGTTAGACCACTCTCCAACTTGGCAAGCATTTCTTGGCTTATAATATTCCCTTGAGATACAGGCACCTGGTAAAAATCACCGGCACAAGAAAAAACAAAAAAAGAAGATATAATGAAATATATTTTAGAAATTTTCACAGGCAAATTTAATCATAGTTTTAAAAATGAGCGAAGATAAAAATTTAAGAAAGGCTGGCTTAAAAGTAACTCTGCCAAGAGTAAGAATTCTCGAAATTTTTGAAAGTTCAGCTGAAAAGCACCTTAGTGCAGAAGACATTTATAACAAAATTAGAGAGTCGGGAGATGAGGTAGGGCTTGCAACTGTTTATAGAGTTCTCACGCAGTTTGAATCAGCAGGTATATTGATGAAACAAAATTTTGAAGATAATTATTCTGTCTATGAATTAGTATCAGATGACCATCATGATCACATGGTATGCATTGACTCAGGAGAGGTTATAGAGTTTAAAAACGATATAATAGAAGATCAACAAGAAAAAATTGCTAGAGAACATGGTTACGAAATTGTTGACCATAAATTAGTTTTGTATGTGAAACCAATAGATGGCGAAAAATAAAAAAAAGAATACAAATACAAAGCTAGCCGATAAGAATTCTCAAGAAGAGTCTTTTGAAAAAGAAGAACAGCTTCCGGAGGAAAAATCATCTGAAAATGAAGTTGAAAGTAAAATTTCTTCAGAAATGATAACGGCTCTTGAGGAGAAGGTTTTAAGAGCACATGCAGAAGTTGAAAATGTTAGAAGAACTTCTCAAAAAGAAATTCTTAAAGCAAGAGCGTTTTCTGCTGAACTAATTGCCAAAGACCTTCTTTCACCAATAGATAATTTGACAAGGGCTTTACAGCATTCCGAAGAGGAAATTCCAAGAAGTCTGATAGAACTTGTTTTAAAAGAAATTTCACAAGCCCTATCAAATAATAATGTTGAAGAAATTGATCCTTTGGGGGATAAATTTGATCCTAATTTTCATGAGGCTTTGTCAATAAAAGAAGATAAGTCCAAGCAACCTGAGGAAATCTTAGAAGTAGTTCAAAAAGGTTATAAAATTCAAGAAAGGGTCATCCGACCGGCACTAGTAATAGTTAATAAAATTTAGTTTTTTCCTTGTTTTTTTACTCTTTACCCCCATTAAAGGGATAGAAAGTGTTAAGGAGTTAAAAAATGTCAAAAATTATAGGAATAGACTTAGGTACTACAAATTCTTGTGTAGCCATTTTAGAAAGTGGAAAGCCTAAAATAATTGAAAATTCTGAAGGCGACAGAACTACACCTTCTGTAGTGGCTTATACCGAAAACGAAACCATTGTCGGACAAAGTGCTAAGCGTCAAGCAGTAACTAATCCAGAAAATACTCTTTATGCAATCAAAAGATTAATCGGAAGAAAGTTTGACGGAGAGATAAAAAAAGAGTCAGAGTCAACCCCCTACAAAATAATTAAAGCAGATAACGGTGATGCATGGGTTGAAGTTAAAGGAGAAAAACTAGCACCTCAGCAAATTTCAGCTCAAGTTCTCACAAAAATGAAAAAATCAGCAGAAGATTATTTGGGCCATGAGATCAAGGAGGCTGTTATAACAGTTCCAGCATATTTTAATGATTCTCAAAGGCAGGCTACCAAAGATGCAGGAAAAATTGCCGGCCTCGAAGTTAAAAGAATAATAAATGAACCTACTGCAGCAGCTTTAGCATTTGGCATGGATAAAAAAACTGGAGACCAAAAAGTTGCAGTCTATGACTTAGGCGGAGGAACTTTTGATATTTCTATAATTGAATTAGCGGAAATTGATGGAGAAAAACAGTTTGAAGTTCTATCCACAAATGGAGACACCTCTTTAGGAGGGGAAGATTTTGATAACGTTTTGATAGATCACCTGGTTTCGGAATTTAAAAAAGAACAGAATTTTGACTTAACTCAAGACTCCTCAGCTATTCAAAGACTAAAAGAGGCAGCTGAAAAAGCAAAAATTGAGCTTTCTTCCAATCAACAGACCGAGATTAATCTCCCTTATATCACTGCAGATTCATCTGGGCCAAAACACTTACTTTTAAAACTTACCAGAGCAAAATTAGAGTCTTTGGTTGCTGATCTTGTTTCAAAAACTTTAGAGCCAGTTAAGACTGCGCTTAATGATGCCAAGCTTTCAACATCAGAAATTAGTGATGTTATTTTGGTAGGAGGCCAAACTAGAATGCCTCTAGTTCAAGAAAAAGTTAAAGAATTTTTTGGAAAAGATCCCAGAAAAGATATAAACCCAGATGAGGCTGTCGCTGCCGGAGCAGCAATTCAAGGAGCAGTTCTTTCGGGTGATGTAACTGACATTCTCCTGCTAGACGTAACTCCTTTAACTCTTGGAATTGAAACAATGGGAGGAGTAATGACTCCTTTAATTGAAAAAAATACAACTATTCCTACAAATAAATCTCAAATTTTCTCAACTGCAGAAGATAATCAGACAGCAGTTACTGTTAATGTTGTTCAAGGAGAAAGAAAACAGGCCAAAGATAATAAGCAACTAGGTTTATTTAATCTTGATGGCATTCCTGCGGCACCAAGAGGAATGCCACAAATTGAAGTCTCCTTCGACATAGATGCAAACGGAATACTTAATGTATCAGCGAAAGATAAGGCTACCAATAAAGAACAATCCATAACCATTCAAGCTTCAAGTGGTTTGTCTGATGAGGAAATTGAAAAAATGGTGCAGGATGCTGAAGTAAATGCTGAAGACGATAAGAAATTTGAAGAACTTGTCCAAGCTAAAAATGCCGCAGATACTTTAATTCATGGTTGTAAAAAAACCTTAGAAGAGTCTGCAGATAAAGTTGAGGCTTCTGAAAAGGAAAGTATAGAGAGTGCCATATCCGTTCTTGAAGAGGCTTTGAAAGGCGAAGATAAGAGTGATATTGAAGAAAAAACAAAAGCTCTTGCTGATGCCTCTTCCTCGTTAGCACAAAGACTTTACGCTGAGCAACAGCAAGCCCAACAAGAAAATCAAAATAATTCTGAATCTGAGAATGCGACTTCCAGTGATGAGGTTGTAGATGCCGACTTTGAAGAAGTAAAAGAAGAGAAAAGTTAGTTCCTCTCTAAAACATCATGAGCAAGAAAGACTATTATGATGTTCTTGGAGTTAGCAAATCTGCTAACAAGGATGAATTAAAAAAGGCTTATAGAAAATTAGCAATGAAATATCATCCGGATAGAAATCCAGATGATTCCCAAGCTGCTGAAAAATTTAAAGAACTCTCCGAAGCATATGAGATTTTATCTGATGATCAAAAAAGACAAACTTATGACAATTTTGGTCACGAAGGAGTAAATTCATCTTTTTCAAGTTCTCAAGGTGCTGCAGATGCTTTTAGCGATATTTTTGGTGACATATTCTCAGATATTTTTGGAGGATCCTCAGGAGGAAGGGCCTCATCTAGGGGCGCTGACTTAAGTTACAACTTAGAAGTTTCCCTTGAGGAAGCAGTTTTTGGCAAATCACTAAATATAGAAATTCCCTCAAAGGAGAGATGTGGTGGACTCTGGAATCGATGTTCCTATTGTGGAGGAGCTGGCGTAATAAGACAGCAACAAGGTTTTTTCTCCATGCAGCAAACTTGTCCTCATTGTAGAGGGGAAGGGGAAATTCATGATAAAAATTGTTCTAAATGTAACGGATCTGGCTTTACAAGTAATAATAAAAAACTATCAGTTAAGATTCCGGCGGGAGTAGATGATGGCGATAGAATCAGGCTTTCCGGAGAGGGAGAGTTAGGCCGGGGAGGTAATCGAGGCGATCTTTATATTTCCATAAACGTTAAAGAGCATTCTATTTTTGAGAGAGATGGAAGACATCTCTATTGTGAAGTTCCTTTAGACTTTGTAGACGCAGCACTCGGCGGTTCAATAGAAGTTCCTACTCTTGTAGGCAAGGCTAAGATAAAAATACCATCAGGAACTCAGAGCCACAAAATTTTTAGGTTGAATGGTAAAGGCATAAAACCTCTGAGAGGTGGATCTGTTGGAGATATTCTAGTTAGGGTAATAGTTGAAGTTCCAGTAAACTTGAATACAGAACAAAAAAATCTTTTGAATAAATTTAAAGAAAACATGTCTCATGAAAACAATTCTCCATTAATGAGTTCCTGGCTAAATTCCGCTAAAGCTTTTTTTAAAAATTTATGACTAACTTACAAAATGACTTAATTCTTGTCGGTGCAACTGGAAGATTAGGTTCATCTATTTTGAAAACTAACTCAATATCTTATGGCATTTGTTCCTCAGAAAATCCACGTCAAGGAAAAAAAATAGATAACTTGTCTTATCCATTATTAGGTTCTCTTTTAGAAATACCAAAAGACAAATTGAAGAATCCTGTAGTAATCGATGCATCATATCCAGAAAATCTTTCAAATATTCATGAATTTTGTCTTTCTAATAAAATTCCTTTGGTGCTGGCTTCTACAGGACATAGTTCTGAACAAATAGAAAATTTAAAAAGTTTGTCTGAAGATGTAGCAATACTTCACGCTCCAAATTTAAGTAGAGGAATAGCTTTTTTCAAGTTGAAGATTCTTAAAACCATTATTGATGATGTTAATCAAAACCTAATTAATAATTCTCAAACTAAAATCTCTATAAAGATTATAGAAACTCACCATAAAAAAAAGAAAGATGCTCCTTCTGGTACAGCTTTAGATATAAAGAAATTCATAGAATTTCATCTTGATCAAAATATCAATATAAATATTGAATCTCTTCGAGACAAATCTTCTGTAGGCAGACATGAAGTCATATTTGGTTTTGATAATGAAGAAATTCTTGTCACTCACAACGCACTTAGCAGAGACATTTTTGGAGAAGGCGCAAAGCTAAGTCATATTTTGCGCCAAAAAAAACCAGGTTTTTATACCGTAGAGGATCTTTTAAAGGAAGATAATTAATTTCTTTATTCTTATTTTGGAATATGTTCTAATTCGTTTTCTCTTTGAAATAGAGAAGAAAATACACACTCGTATGGATTGAGTATTAGGGTGCTGTCATGGCTCAATGTCAGTTTAATACTTAGCCTCGAGGAGGAATAACCCAGCCTAAAGGCTATAAAAAAAGGAGCAATTTATGGATATTTCCATAGAACAAATGTTGAAGGCCGGTGTTCATTTCGGTCATCAAACAAGGTTTTGGAATCCTAAAATGGAAAAGTTCATTTTTGGAGATAGAAACAAAGTTCACATTATTAATCTAGAAAAAACTTTAGAGTGCCTAAGTCCTGCAGTTGAGTTTTGTAAAAAGCTCTCAGCCTCAAATAATAGAATTCTATTCGTTGGAACCAAAAGAGCCGCCCGAAGAGTGATAAAAGAAGAAGCTGAAAGATGCAACATGCCCTTTATTAATTACAGATGGCTTGGTGGAATGCTCACAAACTATAAAACTGTAAGATCTTCTATCAGAAGGCTTGAAATTTTAAACACCCAAGAAGAAGAGGGAAAGTTTGCTGATTTAACTAAGAAAGAAGTTTTAGGCATCAGAAGAGAAATGGAAAAGTTAGATCGTTCAATTGGTGGAATAAAAAATATTGGAGGTCTTCCCGAAGCTCTTTTTGTTGTTGATGTAGAAAATGAAAAGATAGCAATAGCTGAAGCCAAGAAAATGGGTATTCCCATAATAGGAATAGTTGATACTAATTCAAACCCTGATGATGTGGATTTTATTATTCCAGGTAATGATGATGCCATTAGGTCAATTTCTTTGATTTCAAGAATAATTTCAAACGCCTGCCTTGAAGGAGCGGAGATGTCAGGAGCAACAAGAACCTCAAAAGATGGTCCTGTAGTTGTTAAAAAAGCTTCTCAGGAAGAACAGGAAGTTCAAACCGAAAGCAGCAATCAAGAAGAAACAAAAAAATCTGAGGAAGAATAAATGACAATAAAAGCACAAGATGTGAAAGAGCTCAGGGATAAAACAGGCCTGGGTATGATGGAATGTAAAAAAGCTCTTGAAGAAGCAAATGGAAATTTAGAGGAGGCAATAAAAAATTTACGAAAAAGTAGCGCTCTGAAAGCTGAAAAAAAAGCTTCAAGAACTGCTGTTGAAGGGATAATAATATCTAAAATATCCGACAATGAAATTACCTTTGTAGAAGTAA
>CACILL010000007.1 GCA_902587545.1 uncultured SAR86 cluster bacterium
AAATACTTTTCAAAAAGTTTCATATTGGGGATTGATTCTATTAGAAAATTTATCTAGAGTGAAATTTATATAAAGATTATTTATAAAGCATGGGAGAGAAAATTGTTTGAGATATATAAAGACAAATCTGGAAAATTTAGATTCAGATTAAAAGCTAAAAATGGAGAAATCATATGCGCCAGTCAGGGTTACACTTCAAAGGGTGCATGCACTAAAGGTGCTAAATCTCTAATATTAAATTCTAAAAAGAAAAAATCTTTTAAAATTGAAAAAAATAGAGCTGGAAAGTTTTTCTTTAATGTTGTCGCTGGAAATAATAAGGTAATAGCTACCAGCCAAGGATATAAATCTGAAAGTTCCCTGAACAAGGGAATTGAAAGTGTTCAAAAAAATGCGACTAAGAAAAATTTATCTTAAAAACTATCCCCAGTAAAAGATTATTGTGGGAACACTTATTAAGACGATAAGAATTTCTAAAGGTAACCCCACCTTCCAATAATCACCAAATTTATAGTTTCCAGGAGCCATAACCAAAGTGTTACATTGATGGCCAATAGGCGAGAGGAATGCACAACTTGCTCCAATAGCGACAGACATTAAGAAAGGTTCTATTGGCTGGTTGATTTTTTCTGCAAGAGATACTGCTAAAGGTGCCATAATTACTGCTGTTGCGGCATTATTTATAATATCTGATAAAAACATTGTAATAATCATTATAAGAACTACCAGCCAGACGTAATCCACTGCTGAAGACATTCCTGCTAAATAGGAAGAAACAGAATCAGTAATTCCATAAGAAATTAAAGTGTTTCCGATTGGAATCATTGCTGCTAATAAAATAACTACAGGCCAATCTATATGTCTATATACACCCTCTCCAGTTAATAACTTTGAACTTACAAATCCTATAACACAAATTAAAAAAGCAACTACGATAGGGACAAAGTTAAAAATGACTAAAAGCAAACAAATTACAAATAATCCAAAAGCTATAAATATTTTAGTTGGATCTCTTGCAACATCGAATTCTCTTTGCCATAAAGGCATCAAACCAGCTAATTCAAGTTTTTCTGAAATATTATTTTTATCACCTCTATTAGCAATTAACAATACATCGCCTACTTTAAAAATTTCACTTGATAATCTAAATCTAAATTTAAGACCTCTGCGCCATAATCCAAGTAAAGATAATTCACTTCCAATAAGTCTCTTAAAATATTGATATTTTCGTCCAATAAGTCTTGATTTGGGAACAATAATTGCTTCAATACCGCCTAAATCATCTATCGATGTAAGATCATTTTCAGAATCAATGTCTAATCCAAATTCTTGCTGAATATCTGCAACCATATCAGGATTTATTTTCATAATAAGAATTTGGCCTGCATATAGTTTTTGATTGCCATGAATTTCTATTTTCTTTCCGTGTTCATCAATTTGACCCATCAATGCGGTATCTGTGTCTAATTCTTGACGAAAATCCAAGGCTCTCTTATCTATTAAATTACTATTTTCAGTAATAACCATTTCTACGAGATAATCTTCAAGTTCTATCAAAGGATTATTCTCTGAATTTATTGGTCTTTGTTTTATAAGTCGCCAACCAATGAATGCAATGAACAAAATTCCCAAGATACTTACTGGAACTCCTGCAAAAGAAAAATCAAAAAAAGCAAAGTCTTCATTTGCAAAATCATTTCTAAATTCAGAAATAATTATATTTGGTGGAGTTCCAATTTTTGTATTCATTCCTCCTAGAATAGACGCAAAGGATAAAGGAATTAAAAATTTAGATGGATTCCAATTCATTTTTTGACAAATGCCTAGAGTTATTGGAAGAAGCATTGCCATCGCGCCAATGTTATTCATAAAGGATGAAAGAATTGCTGCAAAAAAAGTTATTGAAATCATAAATTGAATTTCATTATTAGCATAAGCTTGCAATTTCCTTCCTATGACAGAAATAAATCCAGATCTTTCTAAACCCTTGCTTATTAAAAGTACTAAAGCAACAGTAATTACAGCCGGATGAGAAAAACCTTTAAAAGCTTCTTCAGGTTGAATATAACCAAGTAAAACAAAAACAGATAAAACTCCTAAGGAAATAGCATCGTAACGCCACCTACCCCAGATAAAAAGTCCAACCATTAGGATTAAAAGACCTAATATGATTATCTGATCAAACATTTACTTAAATAAAGATGGAATTAATGCAGGAGTTTTTTTCATATACTCCTCGTAGTCTGGTCTTCTTTCTAGGCTTCTATTATCCATCATTGGTATTGATGCAAAAATAAACATAGCCAACATAGATAGAGGACAAATAATAAGCCAAAAATTGCCAAAAGACTGAGATAAAGAGAAACCAAATAAACCAAACCAAAATAAAATTTCTCCTAAATAATTTGGGTGTCTACTATATTTCCATAATCCCTTAGTCATTGTGATAGAAGCGTTTCTTTCGTCAGCTTTAAAAGAATGCATTTGCTCATCAGAAACATGTTCTAATAGGACAGCTAGAATTGTGAAAATACAAAAGAACCAATCTATAAAGGATACTGGCTGATCATTTATAGTGATTGCAAAATACAACGGAAACAGGCAAATATTTACCATTAGGGTTGGAAAAAGATGTATTCCAAAAAAATTAATAAATAATTTAAATCGTCCAAAAGTTTGATAAAGATTAATGTAACGAAAATCTTCTTTCTCCAAACCGGGCCAAGTTTTTAACCAATTCCAAGTTAAACGAATTACATAATAAGTTACCGGAATACCTATCAAAAGAAACCTTAACTTAGAAGACTCATCAACCTCAGGATAAATTATTAAATAAATAAAAATTGGAAGTGGAATTACAGACCAAAAAGGATCATACAAACTTGAATTTTTATAAATTATGCTAAATATAAATATGACTACTGTAGCTACTGTATGGGCTAAAAGGATATCAAGCCAAAGATGACCCAAATCAAAATATACTAAAGAAAGATAACCAAATAGTATTGAAAAAAAATAAGCAGACAGACAGACAATCAAACTTTTTGTATACATTAGATTTATTTTTTTGGAGTAAAAGTAACAGGTAATTCTTGAATTGCGTTTACAAAGTTATTGGGAGTGTAAACCATGTCTCCTGATTGTGTCATGTCTGGAAACCTTTCAAAGATTTTTTCGTAAACCACTTCAAGTTGCATATTAGCTGTATGTTTACCTAAACAGAGATGCCTTCCGTATCCAAAAGATAGATGTTTTTTTGCATTTTCTCTTCTAATGTCATACTTATCGGGATTCTCAAAAATTTCTGGGTCTCTGTTGGCAGCTCCATACCAAAGAGATATTTTTTCATTTGGTCCTATCTTTTGATCACCAATCTGTGTGTCGACCTTGGTAGTTCTCCTCATATAAGTAACAGGATTCGCTACTCTAATAGATTCATGAACCATATTGGGGATCAAAGAACGATCGTTTAAAACTAATTCTTTTTGATCTTGATTTTCTGATAGTAAATTCATTGTGCCGCTGATGGAATTTCTAGTTGTATCGTTTCCGGCAAATATAATTAACAGCCAAGAGCCATCTAAATACTCATTAGGAAGTTTTTCTCCATCTATTTCAATGTTTGCAATAACTGAGAGTAAGTCATCTTTTGGAGCCTTTCTTCTTTCCTCTAGAATGTGTCTCCCATAAGAGAACATTTCTTCTACCATATTCGTAAACATCTCTATAAGAGCAGGGTCAGCTGCTCCTTGGCTTTGTTCTTTCGTTAAACTCAATTCATTATTTTGAGCTGCTTGAGTCGCAGCAATTAATTGAGCCATTTCTAATAACTTCATCCATTCTATAATTTTTGGACGGTCTGCCTCTGGGACACCTAACATTTCACAAAGAGTAAACAAAGGTAATTCAGCAGAGACACTTTCAACAAGATTGCATTCACCCAGTGGTGCAATAGCATCGAGTAATTGATCTACTTTTTGCTCTACTTTCTTTCTTAAAGAACTCACGTATTTTGGATTAAAAAAAGCCATATGAGGATTTCTCATATTCAAATGTAATAAGCCATCTAAGCTCAACATATGATCCATAGTAGATCTATAAAGTGGAGAATCATCCTGTGCGGTAAATCCATGTGTAAGAGAAGTTCCGCCCGCTAACTGAGATGAAAAAATATCCTGATTTTTTGATACAAATTCTATATCTTTGTATTTTGTTAAAACCCAAAAACCAGGTTCTGAATCTTCTGGTCCTGTTTTATGAAAATAAACTGGTGCTTGTTGTCTTAATCGAGCGAATTTTTCATATGGCTGTCCTTTTGTGAACATAAAAAGATCAG
>CACILL010000008.1 GCA_902587545.1 uncultured SAR86 cluster bacterium
TCAGGAGATACAATTGCTCTTACTTCACTAGTTTTTTCTTTACTGGATTCTTCTTCAAGCAATCTAAGAACCGCTGTCGAGAGGGTATTGATATCTTGAGTCCATCTTTCTTTCAAAGATGATCTCAGTCTTTGTCTTGAAAGTTCAAGCAATCCAAATCTAGAAATACGTCCAATTTGAACTCTGGCTCTATCTTCAGAAAGTGCCTCTCTCATAGCATCCTCTACAGCACGCTTATTTTCAAGTTTCATCATATCGATGAAATCTATTACAACCAATCCACCAATATCTCTTAGCCTCAATTGTCTTCCAATTTCCTCACAGGCTTCTACATTAGTTTTGACCGCAGTCTCTTCAATGTCCTTGCCGGAAGTAGCTTGGGAAGAGTTGATATCTATTGCAACAAGTGCCTCCGCATCATCTATGACGATTGACCCTCCAGATGTAAGCTTTACTTCTCTTTGATAAGCAGTCTCAATTTGCGATTCAATCTGATATCTGGTGAAAAGAGGGAGAGTATTTTCGTACTTATTGAGAATTTTAGCTTGATCGGGCATGACACGTTCAACAAACTCAGAAGCTTCTTCAAAAGCTTCTTCGGTATCAACCCAAATTTCCTCAATATCTTCTTTAAGATAATCTCTTAATGCTCTAATAATAATATCGCTTTCTTTAAAAATTAAAATCGGACTATTTTTTAAAGTATTTGCTTCACTGATACCATCCCAAACTCTTTGTAAGTATTCTAAATCCCATTTAAGATCTTCAAGGTCTTTTCCTTCTCCTGCAGTTCTAACAATTAATCCCATAGACTCAGGGATATTTAAAGACGCTATTCTTTCTTTAAGTTTATCTCTTTCTCTGCCCTCTAATCTTCTTGAGATTCCTGCCGCTTTTGGATTATTAGGCATTAAAACTAAATATCTACCAGCTAGACTTATATTAGTAGTAAGAGCTGCCCCTTTGTTGCCTCGTTCGTCCTTTTCAACTTGAACAAGAATTTCTTGATCTTTTTTCAAACAGTCCGAGACAGATAGTCTTGAATTACGATTGTGTTTTTCAGGATAAAATTGGGGGGAAATTTCTTTAAAAGGTAAAAAACCGTGTCTTTCTGCACCATAGTTTACAAAAGCAGCTCCTAAACTTGGTTCAATTCTACTAACTTTCCCTTTATATATATTTCCTTTTCTACGTATTTCACTGATATTTTCAATATCCAAATCGTACAAAAGATTTCCTTCTGTTATGGCAACTCTCAGTTCTTCCGGCTGTGTAGCATTTATAAGCATCCTTTTCATAGTTTCACTTCATGAAAGTGCTTAAATATAAAATGTAATTACCCCTAAAGAGGGTTTTTATTGGAAATAAATATTAGGTTTTACGCCCTAGCTACCTAACTTTATTAAATTCTTATATTTAAACTAAATTAAAATTCTTGCCCTAAAATAATATTAATAAGGGTCTTTCAAGCGTATTCTAGAGAAAATATGCAAAGAAATCTAAATTATTTATGCCTGAAGTCAAAAAAATAATTATAAATGAAAATATTTCCGGCCAAAGATTGGATAATTTTTTATTGAATCAATTAAAAGGTGTTCCAAAGTCCAAGGTTTACTCCATTATAAGAAAAGGTGAAATCAGAATTAACAGCAAGAGAAAAAAACCTTCTTATAAATTAGTAATCGGTGATGAAGTTAGAGTCCCACCAATTAAGACTTCATTAAAAGAAAGTCAATTTGTTCCTACCAATGTTATTGCTTTGCTCAGAGACTCAGTCGTGGAAGAAAATGATGATTACATTGCTTTAGACAAACCCGAGGGTATTGCTTCGCATGGCGGAAGCGGGATATCAATTGGCGTAATAGAAACGATTAGAAATTTCGGCAAATCCTATAGAGATGCAAAATTGGTTCATAGATTAGATAAAGATACATCAGGTTGCCAAATAATTGCTAAAAACAATAAATTTTTAAGAAACTGCAATAAATTAATCTCTGAAAGAAAAGTTAAAAAAACCTATCAAGCCATTGTCCATGGAAACTGGAATCATAAAGACGGGATCTATGAAATAAATATTGAAAAAAATATGATCATTGGCAAAGAAAGAATGGTCAGGATTTCAGATGGAGGAAAAATTGCTAAAACCTTTTTTAAAGTTATTGAATCTTCAAAGCATTTTTCGCTCATTCAGTGCGAGTTGATTACAGGAAGAACTCATCAATTGAGAGTTCATCTTTCAGAATTAGGATTTCCAATCGTAGGAGACAAGAAATATGGAACAAAAGAAAACAAGTTTCCAACAAGCTCAGGTCATAAAAAAAGGATGTACCTCCATGCAAACTCTTTTATTTCCAAGGATTTGAATATTCATATAAACGTAAAGCCTCCAAAAGAGTTTAAAAAAATACTTAAAAATGATGAATAAATTTTTAAATTGCCCTAGAATTGCGTTTCTAAATTATGGCTGTACAAAAAAGTAAGGTTTCCAGAGCAAGACGGGGCGCAAGACGTGCTCATAACGCTTTAAAAAAAGAAGCTCTATCACTAGACCCTGTTACTGGTGAAAAGCATCTCAGGCATCATATGACAAAAGATGGTTTTTTTAAGGGAAGAAAAATACTGGATATAAAAACAAAGGATGATTCAACCGAAGACTCCCCTAGTTAGTTAGTGTCAAAAAAAACTGTTTTAATCACTGGAGCCTCAAGAGGAATAGGCAAGGCTATTCTTGAATCTTTAAATAACGAATATTTCATTGTTGGAACTGGAACTTCGGAATCTAGTGTTCAAAGTATTTTAGAAAATATAAATTCAATGAATATTGATGGTAATGCCTTCAAATTAGATCTAGGCGATAGAGATTCAATTAAAGATTTAACTTCTCTACTCGATTCGAAAGAAATTTATCCTGATATATTGATCAACAACGCCGGAATTACCAGAGATAACATCATGTTAAGAATGAAAGATGATGAGTGGGATAATGTAATTGATGTCCACCTTAATGGACAATACTTACTCATTAAATCATTTATTAAGAAAATGGTTAAAAACAGATGGGGTAGAATAATAAATATTTCTTCTACTTCAGCTGTTCTTGGAAACAAAGGACAGGCCAACTATGCTGCAGCAAAAGCAGGGATTGAAGCAATGTCTAGATCGCTGGCTAGAGAATTAGGTTCAAGAAATATTAATGTGAATTGCGTTGCCCCAGGCTTTATAGAAACAGACATGACAAAGGAAATATCAGATGGAAATGAAGACTTTTTAGCCTCCCAAATCCCACTAGGAAGATTAGGAAAACCCAATGAAATTGCTGAAGTAGTCAATTTCTTGGCTTCAGACCAGGCAAATTATATTACAGGGCAGACTATTCATGTTAATGGTGGCCTCTATATGTAACTTGACTTGCACAAAATTGGTACATTAATTTTACGATTATTTTGAAAAAAATTTTTTTAAAGGTATATAATTCACTCAATTTTTAAATAGAGGTTCATATGAG
>CACILL010000009.1 GCA_902587545.1 uncultured SAR86 cluster bacterium
CTTTAAATCGATAGATTTTTTTAAAAAATAATGAAGTAAAAAATTATCTGGTGTAGTTAAGGGAGTGAATTGTGTATTTTTAAGATTTGAAACTTCTGGTGTATTCGTTAATAGAGTTGCATTGGAATCCTTGAAAGATAAAAGTTGGTGAAGAAAAAATGTGGTTGAAGATTTTCCATTTGTACCAGTAATTCCAACGATCTTGATACTTTTTTTTGATCTTGCAAAAAGAGTCTCAAGATATTGATCTTTATGATTGACTAAATTCGAATCAAATAAGTTTTTATCTTTTAAATGTTCATAGAGGTTTACATGACTAATGACAATTTTTGCGCCTTTATCAATAGCATCTTTGGAATGTTTAAGTGCTTCCTTTGGATTTTTTGAAAAAGATATGAAAGCATAGTCTCGCTCTACAAAATTTGAATTATCGGTAAATCCAGTGATTTTCAAACTTTCTAATTTCGAAAGATTTTCTGTTAAGGAAAGCATTATTAAAGTTTTTGAATGGTTTCAATGATCTCCGAAAATATTGGAGCAGCAACATCGCCTCCTCCATCACCGTTAATCTTTGGATTTTTCACAAATAGTCCGACCAAGTACTCTTTATCTTCTATTTTCGTCATTCCTATGAATAAGGCATTATGCAGATCTTCATTATACTTTTGATTCTTAAAGATTCTTGCAGTTCCTGTTTTGCCAAAAACATCATGATCATTAACTTTGGCCCGAAATCCGGTGCCATTTTTTATTGCTTTGTATAATATTTTCTTTATTTGTTTAGCATTTTCTTTGCTAAGGATTCTTTCTTCTTCAAATTGAGATGAGTTTTTTATTAATTTAAGTGGGCGATAAACTCCTTCTGAAAAAATTGTACTGTAAGCAGAGGTTAATTGAACTAGAGTCGTCTGAAGACCATATCCATAACAAAGTGAAACTTTTTCTCTAAGTGATAAATTTTTATATTCTGGGAGATAGCCTTCTCGGGTTGAGATAAAAATTTCATTCATATACTTCCCCAAACCAAGAGAGTAATAGGTTCTAAGAATTTGACTGGGATCAAAATCAGAGCATAGCTTTACCATGCCGACATTACTGGATTTAGAAATTATTTCTTCTGTAGATAATGTCCCATAGTTTCGGGCATCTTCAGTTTTATAACCTTCAAATTCTATCCAACCAGGGGAAGTATTTACTGCTGACTCAATTAACTCTGGATTGTTTTTTAATAAGGCAGATAAAGCTAAGGGTTTTACAGTAGAGCCTGGCTCGAAGAGCTCTATAGCTGAATTATTCTTCAATAATTCCATGTTATTAAGTTTTTTTCTATTGTTGGGGTCAAATGATGGAAAATTTGTCATTGCTAGAATTTCATTTGAATCCAAGTCAATCATTATGCCTGACGCAGATTCTGCATTATGAAATTCAACAGCTTTTTTGAGCTTATCAAATAAGATAAATTGTATTTTAGAGTCAACAGTTAAGTTTACTGATGAGCCATTAATTGGCTCTTTAATTATTTTATTTTGAATAACGCCTGATTTTCTAGAAAGAATTTTTTCTTGATAACCGTCTTGTGCCTTTAAAGTTTCATCAAGAGCAAACTCAACTCCATTAACACCCTCGTTTTTATAATTAGTAAGTCCTATCAATTGAGAAAATATCTCTCCTTGAGGATAGTTTCTTTTAAATGTTCTCTTGCTTATGACTATTCCAGGAATTTCTAAAGACTGAATGAGTTCTTTTTTTTGTTTTGCTACTTTTTGATTGAGAACCAAATATTTGGTCTTTTTTCTGGCTAACCGCTTTTTTAATCTATCAATATCTAAATCTAAATTAGTCGATATGAGATTTATATGAATTGGGTCAAATGAAAAATCCTTTAGGGAGATGCCGATCTCATAAGATGGAATATCTTCAGCCAAAACATTGTTGTTTCTATCAAAAATTACTCCTCTTTTTGAAGCAATAGAAGATTGCCTGATTGAAGCTTTTTGTGAAAATTCTTTTCCTAAACTAAAATCGTTTTTTTGAAAAAAGACTAACTTAGTTGGTAAAGCTAATAGGATAAAGAATATTACAATCCAGAGAGTAAGTTCTCTGTATTTATTATTCTCTATTGCATTCAAATCAATCTATCTGTTTTCTCACAAATGACGGTATGTCTAAATAATCACTTTTTTTGGTTGATTCATTCTTAGCAATTTCATTTTCAACTTTTCCTAAAGTTGGTACTTCTTGAAATCTACCGTATGGATCATTAGCAACCTTAAATCCTGAAGCTCTATCATTTTGTTGAGAGCTATCTGATAAGCCAGTCGCTATGATTGTGACTTTTATATCTCCTTCCATGTCATTATCTTCTACTGCACCATGGATTATTTGAGCGCCATCACTCGCAAAGTCTGATACTTGTCGAAGAACATCCTCTATCTCACCAACCTTGATGCCTTTTCCAGTTATATTTACTAGAACTCCTTTTGCATTTTGTAAATTTATATCCTCCAAAAGCGGACTCCCTACTGCTTGAGCTGCAGCATCTTTTGCTCTACTTGGACCACTAGCAACTCCTGTTCCCATCATGGCAACTCCTTGCTCAGCCATGACAGTTCTAACATCGTTAAAGTCCACATTTATGTAACCAGTCTGAGTAATGATGTCAGCGATACCTCTCACAGCTCCTAACAAAACATCATTTGCATGGCCAAAAGCTTCTAACATGGTGCAGTCGCCTCCAAAAACTTCACTTAGTTTTTGATTTGGAATGGTTATTAAAGAATCAACTTCCGACCTCAACTCTTTAATTCCAGCTTCTGCCAAATCATCTTTAAACTCTAAGGACATTGGTTTTGTAACAATTGCTACTGCTAAAGCGCCAACCTCTTTTGCAGCTCTAGCAACTATAGGAGCTGCACCAGTTCCAGTTCCTCCTCCCATTCCTGCTGCTATGAAGACCATATCGGCACCATCAAACATAGTCGTTAACCTTTCATAATCATCTAGAGCAGTGTCTCTGCCTACATCTGGCTTTCCTCCAGCTCCTTGCCCGTGATTATTTAATTCTCCTAAAATTATTTTTTCAGCTGCTTTATTTTTAGTTAATGCTTGAGAATCAGTATTCGCGGAAATTGTTTCCACACCTTCAACTCCGTTAGCTACCATGTGGTCTATGGCATTGCCTCCACAGCCACCAACGCCAACTACTTTTATTATGGTTTGATTTCTCTTACCATTATCTACTAGTTTATATTTCATAACTCCTCCTAAAATAAAGTTAAAAAGTATTCTGTATCCATCTAAAGGCTTTATTTAATAAGCCTTTTTCATTTAACATTGCAAAGTCCATGTAATCTTCTTCCTGTTCCTTTTGAGCAAACAAAATTAATCCAACTGCTGTGGAATATATGGGATTCGATAAAATATCGCTTAAACCAATCAATCCCTGAG
>CACILL010000010.1 GCA_902587545.1 uncultured SAR86 cluster bacterium
TTTAAGATTTTTGGAAGCAATCTTTAAAGCTTTTGACTCGCCCTCTTTTAAAAGCTTTTCTACTTTTTTTGGATCATTAACCAAATCAAAATATTTCTCTCTTGCTGGAGCTATTTCAAAATTAATCAATTCGAATAATTCTTTTTTTAGGTCTCCCCAACCCATTCCTTCGTTAAAATATTTATCAATTTGTTTTATATTTTTTTCGTTAGCAAAACATTTAAAGTATTTATAAAGAGTTGAATCTCGAGGTTTTTTTTCTCCTGGTTCCAGAGAGTCGGTTTTAATTTGATTTATTTGTTTTTGTAGTTTTTTTTCTTCTGAAAATAAATCAATATAATTTGAATAGCTTTTTGACATTTTATTACCATCTAATCCAGGTAGATATGAAGATGTTTCATCAATCAAAGGCTCTGGTAAATTAAAGAAAGATCCATAGGTTAAATTGAATTTGTTAGCAATATCTCTTGTCATTTCGATATGCTGCTTTTGATCACTACCAACAGGAATTAACTCAGCGTTAAAAATTAAAATATCAGATGACATTAATATGGGGTAATTGAATAAGCCCATTTGAACGTTTTTGTCTTTATCTTTTCCACTCGTTGTATCCTGCATTGCTTTATAAGCGTGAGCCCTATTCATTAATCCTTTAGGCGTAATAGATGTGAGTATCCAATTTAATTCCATAATTTGAGGAATACTAGATTGTCTGTAGAAGATTGTATTTTTAAGATCCAAACCACATGCAATCCAAGCTGCTGCTATTGAAAGAGTTGATTGATGAGTTGATTTTGGATCCTGTTGCTTTATCAAAGAATGATAATCAGCTAAAAAAATAAAAGATTTTGATTTTTTAGATAATTCTATCGCTGGACGCATGGCTCCAACATAATTGCCTAAATGAGGAGAACCATTTGTGGTAATACCAGTTAAAACAGAAGACATTTGTTTAGTATAAAAAAAAACACCAACGAAGTGGTGTTTTTTAACCGAAGTTAAAGGGGTCTAGTGGGTTGACTAGCACAGGCGAAAAACCCTTCTCCCTGCAGGTGGCGTAATTTCTTACGTCTTCTCACCCTTCTCCTTCTATTCTTTAGCTGCCCTTTTACCGTCTCGAGTTAGCAAATCTTTCACTAAAGCTTGTAATCAATTTTATGCAAATTGTTATTCTTTGCAATAGCTAAATCACAAGTTTTAAGACTATGTTTTCATAAAAAAAATTTCTCTTATCTCCAGAGATTATGAAAAAAAATTTTACGGGATTTTTTTGGCGGAGGGGGTGGGATTCGAACCCACGAGGCCATTGCTGACCTGCCGGTTTTCAAGACCGGTGCATTCAACCAAGCTCTGCCACCCCTCCCTAGAAGAATTATGAGGCTCACCTAAGAGCCTCATAATATATAACTTTAGTTCATAGATGAACCGTTATGAGTAGATATAAGTTTTTTAGTCACTGGGAACCCAGTCTTTGACAACAGCTGACATATTTGTTGCCTTAAGAGTCCTTATATCAGAAACCTCATTTACAAAACTTAAATATTCTTTAGTAGGAGTTACATTATTCATGTAAGCATCTAAATATGAATCAATAGTTTTATAACCACAATATGCAAAATGTGTTCCATAGGTTTCAATGTCCTGTCCAGGCCCCATTGCTATGAGAGCATAAGAACTGGGACATTGACCGGTAGACATTAACTTTGAGTATGCTTTTCCGTAAGCTGCAGGATCACTTACATCCATAAGAAAAACATTAAAGACCTGATCTTCATTAGAATCTCCCTCTACGAGCAATGGCATGCCCATGAATTGGAAAGTCTGCTCAGAAATCTTTGCTATTGTTTGAAGAAATTTTCCTGAAGCTGGACAATTAGAAAAACTTGCTGCCCATAATTTATATGCTTCCTTATCTGGATAAGTGATTACAATAGTATGAGTTGTATCGTCAGTTCCATTAAATAATTCATTCATAAGCCTGATTGATGCTGTTCCAGGACAATTTGCTTCAGATAATTCGTCCATTGCAGCTACAACCGCAAGGGGTTGAGTCGTTTTTATTCCAAAAAAAGACTGGAATGGCCTC
>CACILL010000011.1 GCA_902587545.1 uncultured SAR86 cluster bacterium
ACTTCTTGATAGTATTTCTAATGTTATCCCAATCCTCATCGGAAAGGCTATTTAGATTAGCAAAAGTTCCAGAAGAAGATAAATATTGCGCTCCATCAATTGCTATAGTCTGTCCAGTCAGGTATTCGCAACCATCGGCCATCAAAAAAGTAGCAAGATTACCAAGTTCTTCCATTTCTCCAGCTCTTTGCAGAGGAATATTCATATACTGCCCTGTAACTTTTTCATCTTTTTTACTATCTCCTGTTTGAGGCATTAATCTAGACCAAGCACCCTCTGTAGGAAAAGGGCCAGGAGCTATTGCGTTCAATCTAATTCCATATTGACCCCATTCCACTGCCAATGACTTTGTCATAGCGTTTATTCCCGATTTAGACATTGCTGATGGAATAACATAGGGAGATCCCGTCCAAACCCAAGTAGCTAGAATTGAAACAATACTTCCTTTTTGTTTATTTTCAATCCATCTTTTTCCAATTGCATTTGTGATATAAAAAGTTCCGTGAAACACAATACTTGCAATTGCATTAAATCCGTTTGGAGATAAATCTTTTGTTCTACTTATAAAATTACCAGCCGCATTATTAATTAGGCCTGTTATAGGTTTCTCAGCAAATAGTTCTTCTACAGAAGATTCAATGGCTAGAGAGTCTCTAATATCTAAGGCAAAACAAGAAATCTTCCCCCCAGTTTCATCTGTTAATTCTTTTACTGTATCTTCTAAAACTGATTCCCTTCTGCCGCAAATTACTACTTCAGATCCATGTTTTAAAAAATGCCTAGACATTTCCTTACCTAATCCAGAACCTCCTCCAGTTACAAGAATTCTCTGTCCTTTCAATGCGTCTTTACTAAACATCTTCTCTCACCCCTGTTTTTATAAAATTAAAAAATAGCTTTTGATTATAGAACATATATAAGACTAGAAATAACCCCATAAACGAAATTAATAAATAAGGATAACTAGGATTTAACATATATAGCGGCATTATTGAAAATGGAGTAAGTAAGTGACCCAAAGGAAATACAGTACCCATAAGACCTGAAGCAGAACCCTGTTCATTTTTGTTTATTGACAAGGAAAGAATAGAAACATTACCTGGTCTCGCAAGTCCTCCACCAAAACCATATATAGCTAGTAAAATATAAAAAGAAAATATCTGATTTACGTTAGACAGAAGATAAAAAACTAAAGACATTAGTAATAATCCAATAAACACTAAACTTTTTGGATTAAATGAGTATTTATCAACAATCAAAAGTTGAGTAAGTAGTCCCGATAAGGCAACAATTGCAAAACCTATTGAGACAAAAAAATATAGATCCTCAGTTGATTTTAAAATTACATCGTTCACGAACAACGATGATGTCAAAACGACGCAAGCATTTGATACCCCTAAAAAAGCTGCAATTACCAGTGAAGGAAAGACTCTCTTATCAGTAAACTTAAGTGGCGAGACGTCCTCATTGTTTAAAAATGATGAATCATCCTTTTTAAGCAATTTAAAGTTTAAAAAACCTATGCAAAGACCTAACAAACTCAAAAAAATAAAAGGCATTAATAAATTATTTTCAGATAACAGCATTATTAGCCCAACAGCAATTGGTCCTAGAACTACTCCAAATTGCCAGCCTGCATCTAATCTTGCAAATCCAGAGGTCCTATTTGTCGTATCAGTTATATCTGCAATCCTACCTCCTGCTGAAGGTCTAACCGCACTACCTAAAAGTCCATTTATAAGTCTTGCGGCAATAAGCAAAACAAATAATAAGGAAAATGAAATAGGGTATAGCTGTGCAAATTTGATAATCGCCGCAAAAAGAAACAAAGATATAGCAAAGCCAAAAATACCGAGCATAAAAACTTTACTTCTTCCGATGCGATCGCTTAACCTTCCCCAAAAAGGACTGAAAAAGATCCAAGCTAATGCTGAGATAGAAAAAATTAAACCAACTTGAAATTCATTAAATCCTAATGATCTGATTTCTTGGGGAACTAGGATAAATATTGTGGATTGTCCTGCTCCAATGCATGCTAAAGCAGCAGACAAAACCCAAATAGAA